>VBJV01000094.1 GCA_005879785.1 Chloroflexota bacterium | reverse complement strand
CTGGCACGTGACCAACGGAAACTTCGGCGACGTCCGCCTTGACGGGCTGAGCGTCGTCGGCATCGGATCGTTCACCGGCAATATTTGGGCGGGCGAGACCAAGTCCGCGATGGGGATGATCATCGATGAGCGGGCCGACGACCGCCAGCGCGATGCGCTGCTCACCATCTTCGGCGGGCGTGCCGGTGGCTGGCCCGCCGGCTTCGCCGAGCTCGTGGGCGACATGCGTGGGATCGAGTTCGCACCGATAACGGTGGAGATCGCGGCTGACCTCGCCCGGTGGCGCGTCGACGTCCCCGGCATGGCGAAGGGGAGCGCCGAAGCCTTGACCGGACCGACGTCTCCACCGGGAGCGCGAGTGCAGCTCCACAACGCGCCGGGCGCTGAGGTCGGACCAGGCCAGATCGCCACCTGGGGAGTCGCGGCCGAGGACGAGGTGGAGGCATTCGGGTTCAAGTGGAGCTGGCCCGGGCGCTCGAGCAAGCACTTCTCCTTCGACTGGTCCGGACCTGACGAACACTGAGCCGAACCACGTCTCCGGGTATGCCCGACAGGGGCGCGCTCGTCAGGCCGGCGTCGCTTCTGCCTTGTTGAAGCCCTGACTCAGTGACGCCTTCACGGGCGCGCCGCGGGTGAGCACGATCATGGCGGCGGCGATGCGGCCCACGAAGCTCGACGGGCTGCGCTTCCACACCACGTGGACGCGGCTGCCACCGGCCTGGCCCGGACTCACATGCGCCTCGACGAAACTGCCGGGCTTGCAGAAGTTGCTCTCCAGCACCTCCCAGCGCACCACTCCCGGCTCGGACCAGTCGTAGCGCTCGCGAGCCCACACCTTGGGCGCCTTGTTCCCCTCACGCACTTCGGCCGTCGTGTCGCCGGTGGAGTACACCTGGTAGGCACCCTCCCACAGTCCGGGCCACACCTGCGGGCGCCGCTCAGAGAAATCGGTGAGCATCGCGATCACACGTTCGGGCGCAAGGGTTGTGCTCATGTCGAATTCAACACGGGGCATGGCGTGCCGCTGAGGATGCCACACGGGTGATCTGTCTGGGAAGGTACCTCAGGTCGGCGTGCGCGGCTGTGGCAGCTGGTCGCGCGAGTAATAGAGGACGATCGCGATGATCACCAGCACGGCAGCAGGCGGGTAGAAGAACGCGAGCGGGATGCACCCGGCGTACCCGATGGTGCCGATGAGAAACCGCGGTGCATTGGAGAGATAGTTCACATCCGCGAAGCGCTCATGGAGCAGCTCGTGGTGCGTGCCGATCCAGAGATACACACCCGAGTACCCGAAGGCGATGAGGATCCCGGTGATCGCGTACAGGAGCGCCGCCGGCGTGGCCTCGTCAGGCACTCCGATACGCGTGCCGAGCACCTGGGTGGGGAAGGGCAGGAAGGCGATGACGCCGAGCATGAAGAGGTTGAGCCCCACCAGCGTGCGATCGACGCGGGCCACGCGCGCGAACAGCGCGTGGTGGTTGAGCCACATCACACCGATGGTGACGAAGCTGGCGCCGTAGGCGACGTATGAGGGCCAGAGGTCGAGCAGCTGCCGTCCGAGCTCGCCGCCCGCGGCTTCGTGCGGCAGTTGCACGTTGAGGATCAGCAGCGTCGCGGCGATGGCGAAGATACCGTCGCTGAAGGCTTCGACACGGCCAGGTGTCAAGCCCTCGTACCCGCGCTGCTGCGACTGCTGCGGTCGCGACTCGACGCTCGCCACGCCGCCTCACGTTATACGCCGAGCAGCTCCGGCGCAGGTTCCGACGAGGAGCCGCTCCGAGCCGTAGGTCAGCGCCCGCTGGGGGTGATGTGCGAATAGCAACAGATTCGGTCTGCAAGACGGCGAATTCGGCGTGGTATCCGCCGATTTCGTGCGTCATCGTGGCACCTGACAGATCGGCAACCGATCAGGAGCCACCTCTCACATGACTGCAATCGCCGCGCCACCCGCTCCGCCCCGCCGGAGCCTTGCCGCTGCTCTCAGCTGGGTGACCACGCCGCTGCTCCCGGAAGACTACCTGTCGCTCGTCAACCCGCTGTGGTCGACGCGTGAGCTGCGTGGCCGGGTCGAGGCCGTCGTGTACGAGACGCTCGACGCCGCGACCATCGTCATCCGGCCCGGTCGGTCCTGGTCTGCGCAGCGCGCCGGCCAGTACGTGCGCGTCGGTGTCGAGATCAACGGTGTCCGCCACTGGCGTACGTACTCGCTGACATCGCCCCCTGAGCGCGCCGACGGCCGCATCACCATCACCGTCAAGGCCACGCCAGGCGGGTTCGTGTCCAACCACCTGGTGCGTGCCACCAAGCCCGGGACGATCGTGCACCTTGCCGGGCCGAACGGCGACTTCGTGCTCCACGAGTCGACGCCCGCGCGCATCCTGTTCGTGACGGCGGGCAGCGGCATCACCCCGATCATGGGAATGCTGCGCAGCCTCGACGCACGGCGCGCCATGCCCGATGTGGTTCTCGTCCACTCCTCGCCAGCAGCGCGAGATGTCATCTTCGGCGCCGAGCTTCGCGCGTTGGCGGCGCGGACACCCTCGTTTCGTTTTGTCGAGCGGCACACACAGACCGATGGCGTTCTCGCCATCCAGAACCTCGACTCGGTGTGCACCGACTGGCGCGAGCGTGAGTCGTGGGTCTGCGGTCCGGCCGCCATGCTCGATGACGCCGAGCGGCACTGGGGGTCGGCGGGACTAGCTGCTCGGCTCCACGTCGAGCGGTTCCGCCCGGTTACCCCCGTGTTCAACGACGGTGCCGGCGGCACTGTGCGGTTCACACTCACCGGCCGCGAGGTCGAAGTCGGCGCCGCCACCCCCATCCTCGACGCCGGCGAGAACGCGGGCGTGCTGATGCCGAGCGGATGCCGGATGGGGATCTGTCACAGCTGCGTCGTCACGCTGCGCTGCGGACGGGTGCGCGACCTGCGCACGGGAGAGATCCACGGAGACGAGGGAGACCTCGTTCAGACCTGCGTCTCGGCACCAGCCGGTGACGTCGCCATCGAACTGTGAGGAGAGACGAGATGACATCCACCCTGGCCAGGCTGACCCCCAACGAGATCGACGCGATCGGCCGCGAGCTCGACGCGATCCGCGACGAGGTGATCGCCGACCGCGGCGAACGCGATGCGCGCTACATCCGCCGCGTGATTCGCGCCCAGCGCGGCCTGGAGATCGGTGGCCGCGCGCTGCTCTTCGCCGGCATTCTGCCGCCGGCATGGCTCCTCGGGACCGCCTTGCTCTCCACAGCCAAGATCTTGGAGAACATGGAGATTGGCCACAACGTGCTGCACGGTCAGTGGGACTGGATGCGCGATCCGAGCATCCACTCCACCACCTGGGAATGGGACACGGCGTGCTCGTCGGAGCAGTGGAAGCACTCGCACAACGTCATGCACCACACCTGGACCAACGTGGTCGGGCGGGACCGCGACATCGGGTACAGCATCCTGCGCATGGACGAGCGGCAGCGCTGGCATCCCCTCAATCTCGGCCAGCCGCTCTACAACGTTCTGCTCTCCGTGTTCTTCCAGTGGGGTGTCGCCTTCCACGACATCGAGATCGAGAAGGTGCGTTCCGGCGAGAAGTCATGGCGCCAGACCCGGACCGAGCTCGGTCGCATGTGGCGCAAGGCGCGCCGCCAGCTGCTCAAGGATTACGTCGTGTTCCCCGCCCTGGCTGGACCGTTCTTCCTGCCCGTGCTGCTCGGCAACGTTACGGCCAATCTTGTCCGCAATGTCTGGTCCCACGCCATCATCTTCTGCGGCCACTTCCCCAACGGCGCCGAGACCTTCACCGAGGACGAGGTCCAGGGCGAGACGCGCGGCGGCTGGTATGTGCGCCAGATGCTCGGCTCGGCCAACATCAAGGGCCGGCGGTTCTTCCATCTGATGAGCGGCAACCTCAGCTTCCAGATCGAGCACCACTGCTTCCCCGACCTGCCCAGCAACCGCTATGCGGAGATCGCCCCCAAGGTGCGCGCGGTGTGCGAGCGGTACGGCCTCGCCTACACCACCGGCCGCTTCACCAAGCAGTACGGCTCGGTGCTCTGGAAGATCGCCCGGCTGGGCTTCCCGTCGCCTTTCAGGCGGGCGGCTCCTGCGCCGGCGTCGAGCGCAGCGCCAGCTCTGTCTCGAGCCGCGTGACCGGGTCGTCAAGGGCCCGGCCGAACACGTCGCGAAGGCCTGCCAGGCGGTAGCGCACCGTCTGCGGGTGGACGTGCAGCAAGCCGGCGGCGACCGAGATGTCGCCGTGTGCGTCGAACCAGGCGCGCAGCGTCGCCTCGGCTCTTGCCCTGGCCCCGTCGGGCAGGCGCTCGAGCGGCCGCAGGCGGCGCGCGGCGAGGTCGTCGGCGAGCGACGGGTCTGCGGCGAGAAGCAGAGCGAGCAGGTGCTCCTCGGTGCGCGCCAGCGGGGTCGCTCCCAGGCCACCCTGGGCATGCAGCGGCCAGGCGGACACCGCACGTGCGATCGACCGGTGCGCCTGCTGCCAGGCAACCGTGGGACCGATGACGGCGCGGAGGCCGGAGAGCGCGGCTGCCACCTGAGCCGGACGCCCCGGAGCGTCGGGGTCGGGAAGCAGGACCACTCCCACCGGGTCCAGCGCAGCGCCGATCGCGGGTGAAGGCAGGCGGCGCGCCACGCCCACGGCGTCAGCGTCGCCGACGGCAAGCGCGGCAAGGCCTTTCGGCAGCGCCCACCCGGCCTGCGCGGCGGCATGTTCCACCTCCACGGGCTCCGCCGGCGGGCGCCGGGCCATGAGCTCGATGAGTACATGGCGACGCGCCTGGGCCGCACCAGCCTGCGCCGACAATTCCTGCGCGTATCCCGCCACAGATGCGTCGGCCAGCCGGTCGATGTACGCAAAGATCGCTTCCGCCAACCGGTACAGCATCACCGGCTCGACGCCGGCAGCCTCGCCACCCGCGACGACGTGCCGCCACGCGACTCGAGCCCCGACTCGATACGCCGACTGCAACGCGTCGATGGTGCGGCCCTCGCGGACCTGCAGCCTGCCCAGCGCGAAGTAGACACCCAAGTCGGGGACGTCCGAGCGTCGCACCACAATATCGACGAAGCGATCGAGCGCCACCGTGACGCCTTCTCGAACGGTGTCCAGAAAGGCGGCGTCCTGCGGCCTCGCATATTCGGGGACCTCCGAGCGGATCGCGTTGATCATGTCGTCGGCCGCCTCCGGCAGTCCCCGCTGCAGAAGATCCACCATGTCCTCGGGGAGCGGGTCCCATGGCCAGACGGTCGCGCCGCGTGTCGCCGCCTCGCGGGCCGGGTCGAGCTCGTCGTGCATCGAGCCGACTCTGGCACGCACCGAGGCGCCGGCATTGACGGTCAGATGGTGAGCAGTTCCTCGAAGAAGGCCCCGAACCCCGCGGCGCGATGGATGAAATGCACCTCGAGGATCCAGTGCAGCCGGCGTCCCAGCGCGTCGAGCCGCCGCATGGGCAGGTCGTGCCCGGCGTGATGTACAGGGTGATCTTGTCACCCAGGATTCGCTCGTGCGGGAACTCGCCGAGGATGTGACCGCAATGCGGGCTGCCGCACTCCCATCCCATGTCGCTCGCGATGTCGTTCATGACGGCGAAGAGCTGTTCGCCGGTGATGTCCGGCGCTCTCTCGAAGTGCTTCTTGCCGCGTGCGAACGCCGCCGACACGCCGTCGCGAAGACGCAGCTTCAGCGGATCACCACCGATTACGTAGGTGCGGCCCAGATCCGACTCCCAGTCGCCGAACACGGGGCCGCAGTCGGTGAAGACGATGTCGTCCTCGCCGATCAGGCGGTCGGGCGGATCCTCGCGGTACGGCAGCAGCGAGTGCGGGCCTGACCGGACGATGCGCTTGTGCCAATGACGGCGCACGCCGAAGAGCTCACCCGCGAGATCGTGGACGGCCGCGCTCGCTGCTCGATCGGTCGTGCCGGCATGGATGAGACCGCGCTCGCGCACCGTCTCAAAGAGTCGCTTGGCGCTATCCTGCGCTTCCCTCAGGGCAGCCGAACGCGCCTTCTCGTCCATCCGCTGAACCGTAGCGCGCCGGCCATCGACAGGAGAGAGGTGATGGACTTCGCGTTCAGCCCGCGTACCCAGGAGCTGCGGGAGCGGCTCCTCGACTTCATGGACAGCCGCGTGTACCCGAGCGAGCCGGTCTTCGAGGAGCAATGCACGCGCCTCGCCAACCCGTGGGACCGGCCGGCCGTCATCGACGACCTCAAGGCCGACGCTCGCCGGCGCGGCCTGTGGAACCTCTTCTTGCCGGATGCGCGATTCGGCGCGGGGTTGAGCAATCTCGAGTACTGAATTGTGCCGCCCCTGACACCGGGAACATGGAGATTCTGGCCATGTTCGGCACAAACGAGCAGCAGGCGCGCTGGCTGCGGCCGCTGCTCGACGGCGAGATCCGCTCCGCGTTCTCGATGACCGAGCCGGAGGTCGCCTCGTCGGACGCCACCAACATCGCCACGCGCATCGAGCGCGACGGCGGCGACTATGTCGTCACCGGGCGCAAGTGGTGGTCGAGCGGCGCCATGAGCCCGCGCTGCGCGCTGGCCATCGTCATGGGCGTGACGGATCCCGCGGCCGACCCGTACCGGCGCCAGAGCATGATCCTGGTCCCGCTGGCGGAGCCGGGGGTGCACGTCCGCCGCTCCACCAGCGTGTACGGGTACGCGGACGGCCCGCACGGCGGCCACGCCGAGATCGATTACGACCACGTGAGGGTGCCCGCAACGAACCTGCTGGGTGACGAGGGCAGCGGCTTCGCCATCGCGCAGGCGAGGCTTGGGCCCGGCCGTGTGCACCACTGCATGCGTTTGATCGGCATGGCGGATCGCGCGCTCGACCTCATGTGCCGGCGTGTCACCGACCGGGTCGCGTTCGGTGGGCCACTTGCCGCGCAGGGGGTGATCCAGGAATGGATCGCCGACGCCTACATCCGCCTCGAGCAGCTGCGCCTGCTGGTGCTGAAAACCGCATGGCTCATGGACACGACGGACAACCGCACCGCGCGCCGGGAGATCGCGGCCATAAAAGTTGCTGCACCGGCGACAGCTGTGTGGGTCATCGATCGCGCGATCCAGGCGCACGGTGGCGCCGGAATCTCTCCGGACCTGCCCCTTGCCTCGCTGTGGGCGCACGCGCGGACATTGCAGATCGCCGACGGACCGGACGAGGTGCACCGGCGGTCGATCGCACGCGACCTCCTGCGTTCGCAGCAGCCTGCTGCCAGCGGAGCCACGCGATGATCGACCTGACGGGAGGTTCGGCGCTGATCACCGGTGGCGCTGGTGGCATCGGACGTGCGGTCACGCAGCGCCTCATCACTGCGGGTGCCTCGGTGGTTATTGCCGATATCGACACAAATGCGCCTGCGGTCGCCGCGCAGCTGGGCGCCGGCTACATTCGGGCAGATGTGAGCCGGCCGGCCGACCTCGACGCCGCGGTGGCCGCGGCTGAAGCGCGAGGCCCCCTGCGTTTCGCGCACCTCAACGCCGGGATCAGCAGCATCGTGTCATTGGATGACGTCGACGAGGCGCTGTATCGCCGTGCTCTCGGGGTGAATCTCGACGGGGTCTTCTGGGGAATCCGAGCGGCGCTGCCGGCAATGCGCCGCGCCGGCGGCGGGGCGATCGTGGCCACATCCTCGCTCGCGGGCCTCGTTCCCCAGCCCGCCGACGTGATCTATTCCGCGACGAAGGCCGCCGTGATCGCGCTGGTGCGCGCGCTGGGCCCGCCGCTTCGCGCAGGCGGCGTGCGCTTGAACTGCATCTGCCCGGGGTTCGCCGACACCCCGATGGTGCCGTCAGCTCTGCGAGACGCCGGCTTCCCACTGCTCACGGCGCACGAGGTGGCAGACGCGGTGCTCCGCGTAGCCGGCAGCGATGATGACTCGCAGGCGTACATCCTTCAGCCGGGGCGCGAACTGACCGCCTATCGTTTTCCTGGTGTTCCCGGCGCTCGGGCGCCGGACAGCACGAGGAGCGCCGTCGTCCCCGACGTGCCGTGGATTCAGCGCTGAATGAACTACTGATCCGTGGCGAATCGGCCGGGGACGTACCGTCGACTTCTGAGCACCACATAGCTGACGGCGCCGGCCGCAGCGACCGCAAGCAGAGAGACCGCCGGAGCTTCAGGAATATTCGAAGGTGGACCGCCGTCCTGAGGGCTGCGCGGATACTGCGTGTTCATGCCGACGCTGAGCGCATCGCCATAGTCAGCAGATGTCACCGGGTGTGCGCGATAGGAGAAGACGCCACTGAGCGTCAGTGTGAATACAGCGTTCCCGGCCGAGAAGCCGGCAGGGAGCTCCTCAATGCTGTTGGTGCCGCCCCAGTCGACGAGCCAGTCGCCGCCCGGTAGCTTGCGGGCGCTGCCGCAGCACGGCGACCCGGTGACGTTGGGGTCGCTCACCGACTCCACGAGCGTGGCGGTACGAGCTCCGGTGTCGACGCTGAAGCGCAGCGCACGCGGCGCGCGGTTGAGATCAGTGCCGTTGTCGTGAAGGGTGAGGAATGTCTGGCCACTGCTCGCGTCCGTGAAGACGCGGGCATCGTGCTGTCCACTGAAATCCTGGCAGTTGCCGGGCGTGCAGTCAGGATCGCCGCTGATCGTGAGACTGTTGGTGGTCGGGACGCCACCCAGTTTCCAGATGACCGCGCTCGTGCTCACATCGATCTTGTAGATCGCATCGAGGTGCCTGAAGGAGACGATGATGTTGCCGTCCGTGTCCACCTCGACGGAGTTGAAGTGGTACGGGTCGCCCGACGCGCACTGAGAGAACCACCCCGGCGACACCTCGGTGATGGGAATGTGGCTCGCCGTATCCCAGGCGAAGAGCAGCGCGCCGGTGCTGTCGAGCTCCTGGATCACGGGGTCGGTGATCGTCGTGCTCGGCGACCCTCCACAGGTGACCGCATCGATGGTGCGTTGGGCGTCGACGGCCACGACGTAATCGCCGTTGGGCAGGACCTGCAGGTCGTGGACATCTGTGGGATCACTGCCTGAAGGCGGGTACGTGCGGACCAGGGTGCCGTCGGGGCTACGCTCCTCAAAGGGCCCGCCGCTGCCGAACTCGGTCCAGGCAAGATCGCCGTTGGGCAGGGCCTTCGCGTCGATCGGCTGCGGTCCTTCGTTGGACCACCAGCGCGGCACGCCATTGGCGTCGAAGACGGCGGCATACGGAGGTTCCGGTGAACTGAAGTTCTGTGCTGGTGTGACGACGAGGTACTGCGCTTGCGCCGTGCCGGCGCTCTGGGTGCTGGTCCAATCCGGGAAATCGGTGGGAAGACAGCGCACGTGGTAGGTCTCCGTGCTGCTGTTCGAGGTCCAGTCGATGAGAAACTCTTGCCCCTCGTTGAGACTCACCTGCGTCGAGAAGGAGGTGCCGGACTGCGCCGGCTGGCCGTCGACGCTGATCGTCGTGCCCGCGGGGACCGTGATTGTCAGCTGCACCTGGCTGTTGGCGCAACGGCTGACGTAGTAGTGAATGCCGGTGTCGAACGCGGGGTACAGTGGCGGCTGCGCGGCCACCTGCAGCTGTCCGCTCGCATGCGCCACCGCGGGAGCGACCGCCAGAGCCGCAGCCAGCATCAATCCGATCTGCGCGATGGTCCGGCCCGCTCGTCGCAGCATCGCCATTCTCCGCTTGCATCGCCTTCCGTGCTCGATCCGCCAGCGGGGAGTGTACTCGGGTGAGTGGTGGGTGCCGTCCAGGTTTCGAGTGGGCCCGAGGAAAGTGACCTAACTCCTCAAACACAGCGCGCGTGCGCCATCAACCATGTGCGCTCACCGCCGAAGTAGCCGCTGTTCTCAGCGTTCCCCCAGCGTCAGGTCGTGGCCCGACCCGTCGTTGTAATAGCCCACGGCCGTGCACGTCTTGGCGGACGCGCACGACACAGCGTCCAGGAAACTCCCCGTTGCGCCACTCAGGATCGGGGTAGGTTGGATGGACCACTTCTTGCCGTTCCAGCTCTCGGCGACGGTCTGGGTGCTGCCCGCAGTGGCCCAACCGACCGCAGTGCACGCGGTCGCGGAGGTGCACGACACGCCGGCGAGGGTGCTGAAGGTCGAGCCGGCAGCGTTCGGAACTGACTGGATCATCCAGCTGCTTCCGTCCCAGGACTCGGCGAGATTGACGGAGTTGCCGGCACTGTTGTACTGACCGACGGCAGTACACGATGTCGCTGCCGTGCACGCGACACTGTTCAGCGCGACAAACGTTCCTCCATTGGGATTCGGCGTAGCCTGGATCGCCCAGGTGCTACCGTTCCAAACCTCGGCCAGGGTCAGCTGATTGCCACCGCTGTCGAAGTAGTAGCCTACCGCCCTGCATAGGTTGGTCGAGAGGCAGGAAACGCCCTCGAGAAAGCTCTTGGTGGCCCCGCTCGGATTCGGCGTCGTCTGAATGGTCCAGCTGCTGCCATCCCACGCCTCAGCGAGCGTCACCAGCGTTCCACCGCTGTTGTCGTAGCCGCCGACCGCGGTGCATGCCGTGGCTGAGGTGCACGACACGCTGGCCAAGGCACTGTTCTGAGCCCCACTGTGGTTCGGGGTCACCTGCAGCGCCCAGCCCGCGCCGTTCCACGCCTCCGCCAGCGTGACCGCGACGCCCGAGCTGTTGGTGTCGTAACCGGCCGCCATGCATGCCGTGGTCGACGTGCACGAGACGCCGAGCAGCGAGCTGTTCTGCGCGCCGCTCGGGTTCAGGGTCGGCTGCGTGGCCCACGCTGTGCCGTTCCAGTGCTCGACGAGGGTCACCGAGTCCGAGTTGCCGACAGCGAAGCAGGCCTTGGCGGACACGCACGACACCCCCCTCAGAATGTCTGTGTTCGTGCTGGCGGGATTTGGTGTCTGTTCGATCACCCATGACGGCCCGCTGATGGCGAAGGTCACATAGGTCCCTCCGCTGTATATACGCGCCGACGCCTGTGCACACGGTCGCGGAGGAACACCACACGCCCTCGAGATAGCTGTGGTTGCTTGGGCTCGGCGTGGGCTGGACTGACCACTGGGCGCCGTTCCAGCGCGCCACAAGGTCAGCCGGCGCGCCGCCGACATTGTCCTCGCCGACAGCGGTGCAGGCGGTGGCGCTGACGCACGTCACCGCCTCGAGGAGATCGTTCGGCCCATTCGGGACGGGTGTTGCCGTGAGCGTCCAGACGCTCCCGTTCCAGACCAGCCCCAGTGTCGTGGCCGGCCCGCTCACCCGTGAGTAGCCCACCGCGACGCACGCCGCGGTCGAAGCGCACGCAACCGAGAAAACGATGTTCGTGGTGGCCCCGCTGATGTTGGGACTCGACTGGATCGCCCACGTGCTGCCGTCCCAGTGCTCGATGAGGGTGAGTTCGGTGGAACCCGGCGAGTATTCCCCAGCCGCGGTGCACGCCGCGGATGTGGGACACGACACTCCTTCAAACGTTGCAAACGTGGCGCCGCTGGGTACGGGCGTGGACTGGAAGGTCCACGCGGCGCCATCCCAGCGTTCGGCCAGCGTGAGATGGTCACCGGCGTTGTTCGTGTAGCGTCCCACGGCGGTACACGCGGCGACGGAGGCGCAGCCAACGCCCGTCAGGTAGCTGGAGAGCGAACCGGCGGGCAGCGGGACTGCATCGAGCGACCAACTGCTGCCGTTCCACGTCTCTGCAAATGCATGGGAATTAAGGCCCGAGT
>VBJV01000093.1:10333-13167 GCA_005879785.1 Chloroflexota bacterium | reverse complement strand
GAGAGGAGTCCCTTCATGGTCCAGGCAGCGATCTCCAGACTGCGCGGGTTGCTCGACCCGGCGCTGCGCGCCGCTCGTGATGAGGAGCGCGGCCAGGGCATGGTCGAGTATGCCCTCATCCTCGTCCTCATCGCGATCGTGGTCATCGTGATCGTGACCGTCGTCGGCCAGCAGGTGAACAACGTCTTCTCCAACATCAGCAACGGCCTCGCGCAGTAACGGATCCACGCGGCGGGGCGTGGCGTCCAGCGCTACATGAACAGAACGTTGCGGACGCCGCCGTGCGCCGAGCAGGCGTTGGGCTTCCCGCCGGAGAGGTTGTAGCCACCGTCTTTGCACTCGACCATATAGCCCTTGCCTGTCATCGGGTTGGTGATGCAGTTGAAGTATCTGCAGAACGTTGCCGGCGGATCGGTGATCACGACGCCTCCGCAGAAGTTGTAGTTCCAGGGGTTCGCCGGCGCGCCACACAGGTTGACCGGGGTCGGCGATGGCGCCGGCCGGCCGGTCGCCGTCGCGGCCGGAGTGGGGGAAGGCGAGGGTGATTCCGCCCCCGGCGTGCTGATTGGCGGCGAGAAGAAGGATGGCGCCGCCGTCTCTGCCGGCGTGGGCGTCGCGCTCCGCGACGGCGACGGCCCGACGCTTGCGGACGGTGCCCGCTCGGCTGTCAAGGTGTGCGCGATCGCGAACGCGGCGACCGGCGCCGGCACGGTGTAGAGAACGATCATTCCGGTGAAGGCGAGGGTGCTGCCGGACGCACGGCGCATTCCGGGGATTCCCCACCACCCCGGCGACTGGCGAAAAGACGGGCTCACGAGTGCCGCCAGCGCCAGTCCGGCGCCGAGCGCGACGAAAGCCGCTGCGGCGACACCGGTCAGGACCGCCAGGGCCGCAGCCGCCGCCAGCGCCAGGAGCACTGCAAGGCCGGCCAGCACGCCTCGGGATGCTACGCACATGGCGGGGCTCGGGGCCTGAGGGCTCTGCTCCGAGGCGCTAACGTCAGCCGCCGTGCGACTGCGGACTCCGTTCGCGCGGCGATCCGACAACGCCGAACCCCTGCCCGCGGCGTCTGGCGCCCTGCCGATCACCGGCTACGAGGGGATGACGCCGCCGGACCGGATTGCGCTGGGCGTACTCCTGTGCGCGATCGTCGTTGGTTTGCCGGCGGGGATCCCGCTTCTGGTCAGCGGGCTGCTCCAGCTGCGCAGCCCGCTGTGGCGGATGCGCACCTTCACGAAATGGGCGGCGAGGGATCCCGCACGCGCCGATGAACTCATCGCACGCGCCGTCCAGGTGATGCCTGGCAGCCCGGAGCTGGCCAAGTCCCTGGCCACGCTCTACTTCAACCAGAGCGATTGCGCAGCAGCGCTGCCGTACCTGCGTCAGTGGGCCGCCGCGTCGAATGGTGACCCCCGTGTGTACGGCGCCCTGGCGAGCGCGGCACTGGAGTGCGGTGACGTCGATGAGGCAATCACCGCGATCGAGAGGGTCCGTGACGATATGCGTCTTTCGCGTGACGGCCGCGCCATGGCCACGGCGCACCTCGCATACGCGCACCTGTGCGCGGGAAACCCGCAGCTCGCGTTCACGCTGCTCGGCGGCATCAGCGGACCCGAAGGACGGGGCATGCAGGAGAGCCTGTTCTTTCGCGCCATCGCCAAGTACTTTCTGGGCTACGCGTCGCTCGCGATCGCGGACCTCGAGCGATTGCGCGACATCAACGCGTCGTATCCAGGCCTGGATGCGACCCGCGACGCCATGCAGTCAGGGACGTACCAGCTGCTGCTGTCGGACGGCACCGCGCTGATCCCGGTGCCGCAGCCGCGTGGCAGCGACGAGGCGGTGGTGCAGCGACTGCCGGCGGGCCCGCACTGCGCGGCGTGCGGGGCGCCGAGACGCGAGGGCGACATCGTGTGCCGCTACTGCGGCGCTTTCCTCGCCGACCAAACATCGCAGAACGGTGGCACTCGAGAGGCAACGTGAGCGTGGCACGCCCAGAGGGACTTGAACCCCCGACCTCGACGTCCGTAGCGTCGCGCTCTATCCAGACTGAGCTATGGGCGCATCGACCAGCCGCCGGTGTGTTCGGTCGCGGTGGCAGTTCGCACCGACGACCTCGCACGTGGCTGCATCGGAAAGGATAGCCGCTGCGCCCTGTTGGCTACCAAACATATGTTCGAGCAGCACGGACGATGCAACGGACAATGTCGACGTGTGATGCGCGCATGCCAACGCGCCGTTCTCTCTCCGCTGGCGGCACGGCGTGTCAGCGCGGCATCATGACCTTCGAGGGAGTGACACCTTCGGCGAGGGGCGGCAGCACGGAGGAGCGACCATGGCCGTTACCGGCAGCGTGAGGAACCTGCCCAGCCTCGAGCACGCCGCGCAGGTCGCCCAGCAGCTGCGCGTCGACGGCATCCGGGCCAGCACCAAGGCCGGTTCCGGGCATCCCACCTCCAGCATGTCGGCCGCCGACCTCATCGCCGTGCTCGCCACCCGGCACCTCCGCTACGACTTCGGCAACCCGCGCGAGCCCAACAACGACCACCTCATCTTCTCCAAGGGCCACGCCTCTCCCCTGCTGTACGCGCTCTACAAGGCATGCGGCGCCATCACCGACGAGGAGCTGATGACGTACCGCACGTTCGGCTCGATGCTGCAGGGCCATCCCACGCCGGTGATCCCCTGGGTGGACGTGGCCACGGGCTCGCTGGGGCAGGGCCTGCCCATCGGCGTCGGCATCGCGCTGGCAGGCAAGTACCTGGACAAGCTCGACTATCGCGTGTGGGCGCTGTGCGGCGATAGCGAGCTCACCGAGGGGTCGATCTGGGAGG
>VBJV01000093.1:0-10302 GCA_005879785.1 Chloroflexota bacterium | reverse complement strand
GACATCAACCGGCTCGGTCAGCGCGGCCCCACCGAATTCGAGTGGGACCTCGACGCGTACCGGCGCCGCGTGGAGTCGTTCGGCTGCAGACCCATCCTCATCGACGGCCACGACCACGAGCAGATCCACGAGGCGCTCACCGCGGCGCGAGAGGGCGGCGACCACCCCACCGTGGTCATCGCGCGGACCGTCAAGGGCAAGGGGTTCAGCGAGCTCGAGAACCAGGACGGCTGGCACGGCAAGGCGCTGCCGCCTGACATGGCCGAGCGTGCCATCGCCGAGCTGGGTGGCATCCGCGACGTGCGCATCGACGTGCGCCGGCCCGAGCACGGCACCCCGGCGATTGCGCACGACAGTCGCGCGCCGGTCGGCGTTCCCATGTACACGAAGGGCGACAAGGTCGCTACTCGCAAGGCATACGGCGACGCGCTCAAGGCGCTGGGGGCGCGGCGCGACGTGGTTGCGCTGGACGGCGAGGTGAGCAACTCGACGCACGCCGAGGAGTTCAAGTCCGCGTACCCGGAACGCTTCTTCGAGATGTTCATCGCCGAGCAGCAGCTGGTGGCGGCGACGCTCGGCCTGAGCGTGCGCGGCTACGTCGCGTTCGCGTCCACCTTCGCAGCGTTCTTCTCGCGGGCATACGATTTCATCCGCATGGCCGGCATCTCACCGCACGCGCTGCGGCTGTCCGGCTCGCATGCCGGCACGGAGATCGGCGCCGACGGCCCGTCGCAGATGGCGCTCGAGGACCTCGCGGCGATGCGCGCCGTGCACGGCTCGACCGTGCTGTACCCGAGTGATGCGGTGTCGACGGCACGTCTGGTGGCCGCCATGGCCGACCTCGACGGCATCTCGTACATCCGCACCACACGCGGCGCCTACCCCGTCCTCTACGGCAACGACGAGACGTTCCCCATCGGCGGTTCCAAGGTCGTGCGCAGCAGCGACCGCGACGTCGCCACGCTCGTCGGTGCAGGAGTGACGGTGCACACCTGCCTGGAGGCAGCGGAACGCCTGGCGCACAGCGGCGTACACCTGCGCGTCATCGACGCCTATTCCGTCAAACCCATCGACACCACCACGCTGCGCGCGGCGGCCGCCGCCACGGGCGGCGCGCTGATCGTCGTGGAAGACCACTACCCGCAGGGCGGGCTCGGCGCTGCGGTGATGGAGGCTCTCGCGTATGACGATCCGCCACCGCGGGTCGCGCACCTGGCGGTGCGAGCGCTGCCGGGATCGGGCACCACCGCGGAGCTGCTGGCCGCCGCGGGCATCGACTCCGCCGCCATCGTCGCGGCCGTCAAGCACCTGACCGGCGTGATCGCGGAGGTGCGCTGATGCCCACGCCACTCCAGCAGCTCGGCGAGCACGGGCAATCGGTGTGGCTCGACTACATCAGCCGTGAGCTGGTCAGCAGCGGGGAGTTGCAGCGCCTGATCCGCGACGACAACGTCACCGGCATGACCAGCAACCCGACCATCTTCCAGAAGGCGATCGCTGAAGGCTCCGACTACGACCCGCAGATACGCGAGCTGATCGCTTCCGGTGTCGACGACCCGATGGACGTCTTTCTCGCCCTGGCCATCACCGACATCCAGCACGCAGCGGACATCCTCCGTCCCGTGCACGATCGCACCGGCGGCGCGGACGGCTTCGTGAGCCTGGAGGTTGTGCCGCAGCTGGCGCACGACACCAAGTCGACGATCGAGATGGTGGAGGCGTTCTGGAAGCGCGTGGACCGTCCCAACCTGATGATCAAGATCCCGGCGACCGAGGAGGGGCTGCCCGCCATCAGGCAGAGCCTGGCCGCCGGGTACAACATCAACATCACGCTCATCTTTGCGCTGGCGATGCACGACAAGGTCATCGAGCAGTACATCTCCGCGCTCGAGCAGCGGCATGCGAGCGGCACGTCCCTCGGTGTCCATTCGGTCGCGTCCTTCTTCGTGAGCCGTGTCGACACCGCCGTGGACAAGATCGTCGATCAGAAGCTGGCTGCAGACCCCGGCGACGCAAACCTCGAGGCACTGCACGGCAAAGCGGCCATCGCCAACGCGGTGCTCGCGTACGAGCTGTTCGAGCAGCGATTCGGTGACGCACGGTTCGGCCGGCTGCGCGAGGCGGGCGCATACGTGCAGCGGCCGCTCTGGGCCAGCACCAGCGCCAAGAACCCCAACTACCGCGACGTCGTCTACGCGGAAGCGCTGATCGGCCCCGACACGGTCGACACCATGCCGCCACAGACCATCGAAGCCTTCCGTGACCACGGCATCGTGGCCGGCGACACGGTGCGCGCCGACTACGCGGGTGCGCACCGGGTGATGGCGCAGCTGGCCGAGGCCGGCATCGACATGGACCAGGTGACCCAAGACCTCCTCGACGCAGGCGTCAAGTCCTTCTCGGATTCGTTCGACGAGCTGATCCGCGGCATAGCCGAGAAGCTGGATGGCATGCGCAGCGGCTACGGCCGGCGACAGCATTTCGACCTCGGCGCCAGCACCGCCACGGTCACCGAGGCGATCGGCGGTGCCGCGGCGCACGATGTGGCGGCCCGCACCTGGGCGCGCGATCCTAACCTCTGGAAACCGGGCGACGCGGCACATGCCGAGGTCATACGCAACCGCCTCGGCTGGCTCGACGTCATCGACCGCATGCGCGAAACGATGCCTCGCTTGCTCGCTCTCGACGCCGCGGTGCGGAGCGCGGGCTGGCGCAACGTCGTGCTGCTGGGCATGGGCGGATCGAGCCTGTGCCCCGAGGTGCTGCGCAGCTCGTTCGGCAGTGCCGCGGGACAACCGACGCTGCATGTGCTCGACACCACCGACCCGGTGGCGATCGCCACGCTCACCCGCTCCATCGACCCACGGACCTGTGGCTTCATCGTCTCGAGCAAGTCCGGCAAGACCCTCGAGACACTGTCGCACCTTGCGCATTTCTGGGAGGTGACGCGCGCCGCGGTCAGCGATCCCGGTCAGCACTTCGTCGCCGTCACCGATCCGGGAACCGCACTGGCAGAAACGGCGCAGGAGCGAGGCTTTCGCAGCGTATTCGAGAACCCTGCCGACATCGGCGGCAGGTACTCGGCGCTGAGCTTCTTCGGGTTGGTGCCGGCGGCGGTCGCCGGCATCGACGTCGACCTCCTGCTGCAGCGCGCCGCCGACATGCGCGGTCAGTGCAAGCCCGGTGTTCCCGGCGACCTCAACACCGGCCTGTCGCTCGGCACGACGCTGGGCCTGATGCACGCGGCCGGGCGAGACAAGGTGACCATCCTGGCGCCGCCGCGGATCGCAGCATTCTCGTTGTGGGCCGAGCAGCTCATCGCCGAGAGCACCGGCAAGGAGGGCAAGGGCATCATCCCGATCGGCGCCGAACCCATCGGTGACGCGTCGGTGTACGGAGACGACCGGCTGTTCGTGGCCCTGGAGATCGGCGGCGACGCCGATTTCGACAGGGCAGTCGGTGGACTGCGCGCCGCGGGGCAGCGCGTGGTCAGCCTCAGCCTGAACGATCTCTATGACCTCGGCGGCGAGTTCTTCCGCTGGGAATTCGCCACGGCCGTGGCGGGCGCTGCACTGCAGATCGATCCCTTCGACGAGCCGAACGTGCAGGAATCGAAGGACAACACGAATGCGGTGCTGCAGCGCTACGAGACGCAGGGGTCTCTCCCCGACGAGGCTGCTGACGCGGTCGACGGCGAGATCAGCGTGTTCGGCGGCACCGCGGACAGCGTTGCCGCGGCAGTGCACGCGCATCTGGACAGCGCTCAGCCGCGCGACTACGTTGCGCTGATGGCATACGTGACCCCTGACGCCACCGCCGAGGCGGCGCTGCAGCAGCTCCGCACCACCATCCGCGACTCACTGCGCGTGGCCACGACGCTGGGGTTCGGACCACGTTTCCTGCACAGCACCGGGCAGCTGCACAAGGGAGGGCCGAACACCGGCGTGTTCGTGCAGATCACGTCGGACGACCGTGAGGACGTCGCCATCCCCGGCCGGCCGTTCACGTTCTCGGTGCTCAAACACGCACAGGCGGCCGGGGACCTCCTCTCGCTGCGCGCGCATGGCAGGCGCGTCATCCGGGTGCACGTCGCCGGCGACCTGAGCGCCGCCCTGCGCCGGCTCACCGAGATTGTGCTGCCCGCTCCGGCGCGACCGTAGCAGCGGGGCGCGTCAGGCGCACATGTCATGAGTAAGACCGCGCTGCGAACCGGCGAGGCGAGCGTCACCGGGGCCAACCCGCTCCTGGCCGGCATGCGCACCGCGCGAACGCCGGTTCCGTGCGCGCTGGTCATCTTCGGCGCCAGTGGTGACCTCACCATGCGCAAGCTCGTGCCGGGCCTCTACGCGCTCGCCAGCGAGGGGAGTCTGCCGGCCGGCTTCACCGTGGTCGGCGCGGGCCGCACGGCGATGACCGACGACGAGTTCCGCGCCTCCATGCGCAAGGCGGTCAAGGGTTATGGCCGCGTGCCGCTGCGCGATGACATCTGGGAAGGGTTCGCTGCCGGTCTGGGTTATGTGACCTACGACCTGGAGCGCAGCGACGGCCTTGCGGCGCTGAAGGATGCGCTCGACACCGGCGACCGGACGCGAGGCACGTCGGGGAATCGCGTCTATTACTACAGCGTGCCGCCGAGCGCCGTCGTTCCGCTCTCGGAACGCCTGCGCAGCGAGGGGATGTGCGTCGAGCCGCCGGGCAGCTTCGTGCGGGTGATCGTGGAAAAACCCTTCGGGCGCAACCTCGAGACAGCGCGGGAGCTGAGCCGCCGGCTCCATGAGGCCTTTCGCGAAGAGCAGATCTACCGCATCGACCACTACCTCGGCAAGGAGACGGTGCAGAACATCCTGGTGCTGCGCTTCGCCAACGGCATCTTCGAGCCGCTGTGGAACCGGCAGTACATCGACCACGTGCAGATGACGGTCGCGGAGACGCTCGGCGTCGAGGGTCGCGGCGCGTACTACGAGGAATCCGGCGCGCTGCGCGACATCGTGCAGAACCACATGATGCAACTCGCCGCCATCATCGGCATGGAGGCGCCCTCGAACTTCCAGGCCGAGACGGTGCGCGACGAGAAGGTGAAACTCCTGCGCGCCGTCCGGCCGATCCATCCCGACGACGCGCTTGCGCTCACCGTCCGCGGCCAGTTCGCGGGCGGTTGGGTCGACGGCGAGCCTGTGCCGGGGTACCGCGAGGAGAAGGACGTCGACCGCGAATCCCTTCGGGAGACGTTCGTGGCCATGAAGCTCGACATCGACAACTGGCGCTGGGCCGGCACTCCTTTCTATCTGCGCACGGGAAAGCGGCTGCCCAAGCGAGCCACCGAGATCGTGATCCAGTTCCGCCGCGTGCCCCACTCGCCGTTCGGCGGCAACGTGGCGACACCCTCGGGAGTGCTGCCCACCGACTCCATCGACCCCAACCTGCTGGTGCTGCGCATCCAACCCGACGAGGGCATCACGCTGCGGGTCAGCGCCAAGGTCCCCGGCCAGATGATGCGCATCCGCGGCGTCAACATGGACTTCTCGTACGGCAGCGCTTTCCTGAAGGAGTCGCCGGAAGCGTACGAGCGGCTGCTCCTGGACTGCATGCTCGGCGACCCGACGCTGTTCGCGCGCGAGGACGAGGTCGAGGAGGCGTGGCGCGTCTGCACCGCCATCCTCGACGGCTGGCGCGCGCACCCACCCGACCGCGCCAACTGCCCGAACTACGAGGCGGGCACATGGGGGCCGGAGGAGTCACACGCGTTCATGGCGCGCGACGGACGAGCGTGGCACCGGCCCTGAGCTTCGCCCACGCCAGCGGTCTGCATGCCGTCGTCCGAGCGCTCGCCGAGCTGCACCACGAGACGCTGCGCACGGCAGCCGAGGAGTCGGGCGTGCGGATGTCGGTGGCCAACATCGTCGCCGCGGGCGTCGATGCGACCAGTGTGGACCAGGCGGAGGCGGTGCTCACCGCGATCGGCGAGCGCCACCCGGCGCGAGCCATCGTCGTCCTCGCCGACCCGGAGCGCGATCCGCTGATCGAGGCGGATCTGTCGTTGCGCTGGCAACCCGGAACATCAAAGGTCTGCACGGAGCTGATCCGGCTAACCGTCAACGGCGAGCCGGCGCTGCACCTGGCCAGCATCGTGACCCCACTGCTGGTCCCGGATATTCCGCTGCACCTGTGGTTGACGGGTGCGCCGCGTCTCGTGCAGGCATTCAACCCCGACACGGTGGCGATGTGCGACCGCATCGTCCTCGACAGCGGCTTGTACCCGCAGCCCGGCGTCACGCTCGGACACCTCGCCACCGAGCTGGCGCGGCACGGCAGCGCGCTGTCGCTCGGCGACATCGCTTGGGTGCGGACGCAGCTGTGGCGCGAACTGTCGGCGCAGGCCTTCGACAGCGCGCAGACGCGCCCGTGGCTCGAGCACCTCGACACCGTGGAGATCGAGACGGCGGGAAAAACACCGTCGGCCCAGGGCTGGCTGATGGCGGGGTGGCTGGCACGCTGCCTGGGCTGGGACGCTCGACGGCAGCGGTCCATCACATGCGTCGCTCGACCGCCAGTGACGCTGGATCGCACAGGTCGAGCACTGCGCACCGGCATCGCGGGCGCCGGCGGAGACGTGACGTCACGCAGCGTGGTGCTGCCCGAGATGGACGACATGTCGCTGATCGGCGGCCTCTTCTCCGATACCGCGGCGGATGCCGTCTACGCCGAAGCTGTGAGCATGGCGGCGACGCTGGCGGCCGCCGTCGCATGAGGGCCGCCGGCCACATCGCCGCTCTGCCGGGCGAGGTCCGGATTGCACCCGACAGCGCAGCAGTCGCCGGCGCGGCAGCCGCCTGGCTCGAGCAGCTGAGCCGAGCTGCCGTGGCCCGGCAGGGCACGTTCTCGATCGCGCTCGCGGGCGGCAGCACGCCGCGCGCGCTGTACGTGCTGCTCGCGGGCGATGCATGGCGTCACCGTTTTGAGTGGAGTGCATGGCGGATGTACTTCGGCGATGAGCGCGCCTGCCCGCCGGACGACCTCGCCAGCAACTATCGGTCCGCTCGCGAGACGCTCCTCGACCATGTGCCCATAGCTCGCGGGAACGTGCACCGCATGGAAGCGGAGCGCGCGGACCTCGATGCGGCCGCCGCAGAGTACTCGGCGCTGCTCGCGTCCTCGCTCCCGGCGGGTGCCGGCGGCGCGCCCAGGCTCGATTGCGTGCTGCTCGGGCTCGGCGAGAACGGACACACCGCTTCGCTCTTCCCCGGCACGAAAGCGCTCGAGGTGCGCGATGCCTGGGCCACGCGCGGCCTGGCGGACTACGCGCCGTACGACCGCATGACGCTCACGTTTCCCACACTGAACGCGGCAGCCGGCATCCTCTTTATGGCGACCGGTGAGAACAAGCGCGAAGCACTGCGGGCGACGGCGCACGGGGACGTTCCAGCCTCGCGCGTGCAGCCCATCGACGGGTCACTGCTCTGGCTGCTCGACTCGGCCGCTGCCGGTTGACGGTTCACGTCGGGACGTCAGGCTGGCAGTACGCGAGCTGGCGCGGGGCCTTCTATCCGCCGGACGTGGCGCAGCGCCGGTGGCTCGAGCACTACGCAGAGCGGTTCGCATGCGTCGAGGTGAACAACACGTTCTATAGCCTGCCCACGGAGGAGACCGTGCGCCGATGGCGCGAATCGACGCCCACCGACTTTCGCTTCGTCGTCAAGGCAAGCCGCTACCTCACGCATGTGCGACGCCTGCGCGAGCCGGCCGGCCCGGTGAAGCTGCTGCTCGAACGCGTCCGGCCGATCCGCCGCCGGCTCGCCGCCGTGCTCGTGCAGCTCCCACCTCGATTCCACGCTGAGCCTGCGCGGCTTGCCGCCGCGCTGCGCGCCTTTCCCAGGACGCTGCAGATCGCGGTCGAGTTCCGCGACCCCACGTGGTTCAACGACGACGTCCGCGATGTGCTGCATCAATACGGCGCCGCGCTGTGCATCGCCGACCACCGCGGCGAGCGCGCCGAGCCCGACTGGAGCACCGCCTCATGGGAATACGTCCGCTTTCACGAAGGTGACGCTGACCCGCATCCATGCTACCGGCGCGAGACGCTGGACACAGCGGCCGAACGCCTGGCTCCGCGCCTGCACGGCGGTCGCGACGCGTTCGTGTTCTTCAACAATGACGAGCGCGCTTGCGCACTGCACGATGCATCTGTTTTCGCGCGCGCCTGCACGGTGCGTGGTTTGCCGTCGACCCGCACTCCGGACGCCGGCCAGTTCATGTGAGATGATCGGGACCGTGCCTCGCTGGGAGCCATGCCGCGACGCCATCCGGATTGCGCCCTCGCTGCTCGCGGCCGATTTCGGCCGGTTGAGCGAAGCAGTGCACGCTCTCGACGGCAGCGGCGCCGAGCGTTTGCACATCGACGTGATGGACGGTGTGTTCGTGCCCAACTTCACGTTCGGCAGCGATACGGTGCGCGCGTTGCGCAGCGAGACCAAGCTGCCGCTGGAGTTGCACCTGATGATCGTCGAGCCGGATCGTCATCTGCGCACGTTCGCCGAGGCCGGCGCTGACGCCATCACGGTGCACTGGGAAGCGTGTCCGCAGCTGCATCGCACGCTCACCGCGATTCGCGCCCTCGACTGCAGGGCCGGTGCGGCGATCAACCCGAGCACCCCCGCCGTCGCGCTCACCGACGTGCTCGAAGCGTGCGACCTGGCCCTGGTGATGACCATCGACCCGGGGTTCGGCGGCCAGCGGCTCATTGAGCGCACGCTGGTCAAGGTGCATGAGGTGCGCGCCGAGATCGAGCGTCAGAAGCTTGCCACCGAGGTCGAGGTCGACGGAGGTGTCGATACCGGCACCGCGCGCGCCTGTGTGGAGGCCGGCGCCGACGTGCTGGTCGCGGGCACCGCGGTGTTCCACCACCGTGACGGGCCCGCTGCCGGCGTGTCGGCGCTGCAGTCTGCCCTCGGGGATACCATCGCCGGCGCATGACGGAGGTGACCGCCGCCACCCGCCTCGACGGCGGGGAAGACATCGCACTCGCGGCCACTGACCTGGCCGGCCGGCTCCCCGAGCCCCTGGCGCCGCTTGCGCACCTGGCCTACAACTACGAGTGGTCATGGACGCCGGGCGGCAGCGACGTCTTCCGCGCCGTCGATCCGGACCGCTGGGAGTGGTGCAACCACAATCCGGTGCGTCTGCTCCACGAGACCTCGACCGCGGCCCTGTTGCGGGCCGCCCGGAATGCCCGGCTGTTGCTGCAGGCGGAGGAGTTGCTCGCCGGCGTGCGCCGCTCCATCGAACGCGCTCCGCTCTACGGGCGCGTGTCGCCCTCACACCCGGTCGCGTTCCTGTGCGCCGAGTTCGCGGTTCATCGTTCCCTGCCCATCTACGCGGGCGGTCTCGGCGTCCTCGCCGGCGACATCCTCAAGGAGGCATCGGACCTCGGTCTGAGCATGGTCGGCGTCGGCCTCCTCTACCGGCAGGGATATTTCCAGCAGCGCATGGATCAGGCGGGGTACCAGCAGGAGTACTGGCTCCAGGTCGATCCCGAACGCGTTCCTGCTGCTCTTGTCCACAACGAGGACGGCGTCCCTCTGACGGTGACCGTCCCTCTGCGTGGCCGCGATGTCGTGGTTCAGGTGTGGCGAACCGACATCGGCCGTGTCCCCCTCTACCTGCTCGACGCGCAGCGGCCGGAGAACACGCGAATCGACCGTTGGATCACGACGCGCCTGTACGTCGCGGACCGCGCAAGCAGGCTGGCGCAGTACGCGCTGCTCGGCATCGGCTCGATGCGCGCGCTGCAGGCCATGGGGCTCGAGCCCGCCGTCGTGCACCTCAACGAGGGCCACGCGGCGCTCGCGCCGCTCGAGCTCGCCCGTCGCGAGATCGCCACGGGACGCAATGCGCACGATGCGTTCACGGCCGCCCGAGAGAGGACCATCTTCACCACCCACACGCCGGTGAGCGCCGGGAACGAGGGGTACGAGGTGGGCGAGATCTCGAACGTGCTCGGCGACTTCCCTGCACAGGTGGGCCTCGACTTCGACAGCTTCCTGCACCTCGGACGCACGCGGCCTGACAACCCGCACGAGCCGTTCGTCATGACGCCGCTCGGCATCAAGATGAGCCGGCTGTCCAACGGCGTCAGCCGGCGCCATGGCGAGGTGGCGCGCCAGATGTGGCAGCCGCTCTTCCCCGAGCGTCCTGTCGAGGCGGTCCCCATCGGCTACGTCACCAACGGGGTGCACCTGCCCACCTGGATCGCCCCGCGGATGCGCGAGCTGCTCGACCGGTATCTCGGCGACGGCTGGCTGGGTC
>VBJV01000075.1 GCA_005879785.1 Chloroflexota bacterium | reverse complement strand
ACCGTGCTCGCTGACGAACAGGTGGAGCAGGGGCGCTGCGAGCGTTGTCATTCGGTGGTGGAGACCCGCTACCTGCGCCAGTGGTGGCTGAAGATCACCCGCTACGCGCAGCAGCTGCTCGACGCGCTCGACACGCTGGACTGGTCCGAGTCGACCAAGATCATGCAGCGCAACTGGATCGGACGCAGCGAGGGCGCCACCATCCTCTTCGACCTGGAGGGCTGCCGCCGCAAGGATGTCACCGTGTACACGACGCGGCCGGACACGCTTTACGGGGCAACCTTCCTGGTCATCGGCGCCGATCACCACGAGCTCGACGACTTCGTGCTCGACGACCGCGAGAAGCGGGGCGCGGTCAACGCGTGGCGCAACCGGCTGCCCCCGGCGACCGAGGAGCCCGACTTCAGTGTGGGCATGGATCTCGGTTCACGAGCGGTGCACCCGTTGACGGGCGAGCGGCTTCCCGTGTGGGTCGCGCCATACGTCCTGGGCGGGTACGGAACCGGCGCGATCATGGCGGTCCCCGGTCACGACGAACGCGACTGGGCGTTCGCGCGCGCGCACACCCTGCCCATCGTCCAGGTGATCAGCGGCGGTGACCTCAAGGGCGCGGCGTACGCCGGCGAGGGCCTGATGATGAACAGCGCTGGGTTCGACGGGCTGCCGTCGGAGGATGGCAGGAGCCGCGTCATCGAGAAGCTGCGCGAGCGGCGCCGCGGCGACGCCAGCGTGCAGTACAAGCTGCGCGACTGGCTGATCTCCCGTCAGCGCTACTGGGGGCCTCCGATCCCGATCATCCACTGCGCCAAGGACGGACCGGTGCCGGTGCCTGAGGAGGATCTCCCCGTGCTGCTTCCCGAGGTGGAGGACTTTCGGCCCACCGGCACGGGCACCTCCCCGCTGGCGACGGTTGACGAATGGGTGAACGTCAGGTGCCCGAAGTGCGGGGAGGCGGCCCGGCGCGAGACCGACGTCAGTGACACGTTCCTGGACTCCAGCTGGTACTTCCTGCGCTACCCGTCAACGGATTTCGACGACGTCGCCTTCGACCCCGAGCGAACCGCCGGGTGGCTGCCCGTCGACATGTACATCGGCGGCAACGAGCATGCGGTGCGTCACCTGCTCTACGCGCGTTTCGTGATGCGCGCGCTGCACGACCTCGGCCTGGTCGACGCGGCGGAGCCGTTCACGCGCTTTCGCGCGCACGGCATGATCATCCTGGAAGGCGCCAAGATGTCGAAGAGCCGCGGCAACGTGCTCAACCCCGACGAGTACATCGAGCGCTACGGGGCCGACACCTTCCGCCTCTTCATGATGTATCTCGGCCCGTACACGGCCGGCGGGGACTTCCGTGACGCCGGCATCAAGGGCATGTCGCGTCTTCTCAACCGCGTGTGGCGCGTCGCGCAGCTGGCCACGAGCGACGGCCCGCACGACGACAGGAAGGAGCGCCGGCGCCATCGCCACATCAAGGAAGTGGATGACGACATCGCCCAGCTGCACTACAACACTGCGATCGCCTCCATCAACACGTTCGCCGTCGAGCTGGACCAGGAAGCGGCGGCTGGGGCTGCGCGCAGCATCGACGCCGACACACTGCTCAAGCTGCTCGCGCCCTTTGCCCCGTTCATCAGCGAAGAGCTGTGGGAGCGCACCGGCCACGACGACTCGGTGCACGCGAGGGGCACGTGGCCGGCGTACGACGCGGAGCTGGCCCGGCCGCAGCGGGTCACCGTCGCGGTGACGGTCAACGGCAAGGTGCGCGGTCAGCTCGAGGTCGACGCGGGCACGGCGAGCGACGAGCTGGAGCGGCAGGCCTTGACGCTGCCACGTGTCGCCGCGCTGCTGGATGGCAACCAGCCGCGCAAGGTGGTCGCGGTCGTCGACCGCATCGTCAACATCGTTGTCTAGCTATCCCGGCGCATGGGGACGTGGGTGATGCCGTCCTCGACCCAGGTTTCGCCGCACACGCTGAAGTCGTAGCGTTCGTACCAGCGCTGCAGGTGTGCCTGCGCGCTGAGCACGATCGGCGGCCCCGCCAGGGCGATGCCCCGATCCACCAGCAAACCGGCAAGTCCGCGGCCGCGATGTCGAGGATCGGTGACCACACGGCCGATGCGATGGGCGCCGTCAGCGTCGCGTAGAAGACGCAGCGCGCTGACGACGCTGCCCTCATGCTCGATCCACAGGTGCCGGGCCTCCGGCTCGGCGTCGCGTCCGTCGATGTCGCGATAGGGACAGGCCTGCTCGACGACGAAGACCTCCTGGCGGAGCCTGAGGATGCCGTGCAGCACCGCAGGCGTCAGCTCCGCGAAGGCGGCGACGTGAATCTGTGCGGACGTCAAGCAGTGCTCTGCGGTGTCACCACGGCGGTGCAGAACGCGCAGCGCCGGGCTGCCAGCGGGATGTCACTCAGGCACTCGGGGCAGAGCCGGGTGATAGCGGCTGCGGGACCTGCGCGCCGCGCCTTGAACCGCGTGTACGGGAGCACGAAGGCGAAATACACCGCGGCGGCGATGAGCAGGAAGGACACCAGCGCGGTGATGAACGTGCCGTACAGGACCTTGCTGCCGTTGATGGTGGCCACGTAGCTGTCGAAGTTCGCCTTGCCGCCGGGTATGGCGATGACCGGATTGATGACGTTGTCGACCAACGCTTTGACGACGGCGGCGAACGCGGTGCCGATGACGAACGCCGTCGCCAGCTCGACGATGTTGCCCTGGACGAGGAACGCTCGGAAACCCTTCACGCCGGTGCCTCCCGTTTGAGTGTTGATTCAGCGAGCCGGGCGACTGTAGGCGGTGACGCACACACCCGTCCAGCAACGGATGGCAGATCGCCGGTAGCCGGTGGCGATGTGGGCCGGCGGCGGCGGATCGTCCGGCTGCGAAACGTAGTACACGCGGGTCACCTCGCCCGGCACGGCCGGGATGATCGCGCCGGGAGGGTAGGCGGCAGTCCCCCAGAACCAGTTCACGCCGCGGGCCACCACGCGCGTCCTCTCCACCAGCGCTGGATCTCCGTAGTACAGAAGAAGGAGGTACTGGCTTGGATAGGCAGCGACGAGGTCGCCGGGCGAGACCTGCCGCTGCAGCGCCGCCACGGCCAGGGGTGTCTGCGGATGGGTGACGATCACGCACAGCGTCGCCGACGCCGCCGCCGTGACGGCGAGGAGCAGCGCGACCAGCCCGCGCACGGAGATCAGCGCGAGGCCCGCGCCGAGGATGGGGAACAGCGGTCCCCAGACAACCGACGCGTAACGGCCGTCGATCAGCGGTCGCCACAGGCTCAGCGGAAAGAACAGCAGGATCGCCCCGCCCCCGCAGACCGCGCAGAACGCGGCAGCGCGCTGCTCAGCGGCGCTCAATGTGCGCCAGCGCACCACCAGAGCGAACGCGGCCGCGACCGCGGCGGCCACGGCGAGGCCCTGCAGTGTCCACAGCACCTTCGCCGCCGGTACCCACGAGTCCACCGGCGGGCCGGACAGCATCTGCACCAGCTCGCCGCCGGCTGACTTGAAGCTGACCGGCGCGACCCAGAACGGTGCGGACGCGTGCGTGAACTGCGAACGAGCCGCGATCAACCACGGGATGAGCGACAACCCCGCGCAGCCCGCCGCGGCAGCCGCGGCGAACCAGGGGCGCCAGCGTGGACGCAGCACGACGGCGACGGCGACGAGCTGGGCCACCACCGCGATGACCGCGAAGTAGCTCGTGTACAGGGCCAAGGCGGTGACAGCCGAGTACAGCAGCCATCGGCGCAGCGACGGATGGTCGACTGCGCGCCAGAGCGCGAGCGTGCTGGCGAGCACCAGCGTGGTGGCCAGCGCATACATGCGCGCGTCGCGCGCGCCGAGCAGGAAAGCGGGCGAGACCGCGAGCAGCACCGCGGTCATCAAGCCGGCGCGCTTGCCGCCGAGGCGGCGGCCGAGTGCCGCTCCCAGCGGGATCGCCGCCGTGCCGGCGAGCGCCGACACGGCGCGCAACCCGGCCGGTCCAGGCCAGAGCGGTGCGACGACGTGACCGAGCAGATACGCCAGCGGAGGCGCGCTGTCGGCCCGGACGGCGTCCAGCGCGTGACCCAGCGGTTGACGCAGCACGACAGCCGTGAAAGCCTCGTCGCGCCAGAGCGGCTGGTAGCCGAGAAGCGCAAGCCTGGCGGCGGCACCCAGCACGGTGACGGCGCCCACCCGGCCCGCGTGGCTGCGGGTCAGCCGGCGAAGCGCGCCCTTCACGGCACCACTTCGAAGACGACCGGCTTTCCCTGCGGATCTCGGGCGACGACACTCGCGCGTGCGGCCGTCGCGTCATCCGTCGCCGTCGCGATGTCGCCACGGCTCTGCGCGACGATCAGCGCATAGACGGCCGGGTCCTTGACGTGCCTTCCGGGCTCGACGAGGGTGGGCAAGTCGTCTGCATCCAGGAAGCGAACATCGAATGCGCTGTAGCCGTCGACGATGACGGCGTTGCCTGGTCCGCCCGCCGCAGCGGCGGCCAGCGCCACGGTTGCGAACGTGAATGCGTCGTAGCGCTCGATCAGCGGCCTGCCGACGTAGGCACTCGTCGATGCGATGCCCAGCAGCACGAGCACGGCGGCGAGTGCGGCGGCCGCGCTGCGGCGCAGCGCATCCGCGGTGCCGGCGTTGAAGCGCGCCGAAGCACGCCCGCATGCAGCAGCCAGTTCGACGCAGCCCAGCCCGACGAGCGCGGCGATGAACGGCGCGAGCCCGAGCGCGCGCAGGAAATGCGGCGAGTACCCCTCCCGGGCCAGCAGCGGCGGGAGCAGGAAGACCGGCAATCCCAGCAGCAGGAGCGCATGGCTGTGGTCGGTGCGGCGCTGCCAGGCGCGGTATACACCGAGCGCGAACAGCACGAACAGGATGGGGCCGAGCAGCGGCAGTGCGCTCACGTCCTGGCGCGCATTGGGATCCCCGGTGAACACCAACATGCCGATCGTGCGCAGCACGTGGACGGGAAGGCTCTCTGGGCTCGAAAGGCCCGGGGTGATCACCACCACCGATGCGCCGCGCCCGAAGTAGGTGCGCCAATCGGTTATGGCGGTCCAGATCATCGGCGCCGCCACGACCACGTATGCGGCGATGGACCACAGCACCGTCGTCTGGACGCGGCGGTAGCGCCGGCTGTCGACGCGGCGCATCCACAGCAACCACAACAGCACGAGCAGCGGCAGCAGCTTGAGCGGCTGATACGTCCACAGGCCGGCGCCGACTGCCGCGCCCGCGAGCAGTGCCCGTTTGCGTGACGGGTTATCGCCCCAACCGAGCAGCGCCCAAACAGCGAGCGCGCCGGCGGCGATGGTGATGACGTTGCGCATGCCGTCGCGCGAGACACAGATGAGCCAGAGCGATCCCGCGGACCACGCCATCGCGGCGAGCGCCGCTCCCCGGCCGAACCGGCGCGCCATCGCCCAGATGGCGACGACGCCGATGACACCGACGATAGCCGCGGTTGTGCGCAGGATGACCACGGACGCCCCGGCGAGCCTGAAGCCGGCCGCGACGAGGTACGCGAACAGCGCCTCGCGCCCGCCGTCGTCGTCGAAGAAGACAGGGTGGTAACCGGGCTGGGTCAGCAGGCGCTGGGCGCTCAGCCCCTCTGCCGCCTCGTCCGGCCACAGCCCGCCGGGCTGCGTATCGATCATCCAGAGGCGCGCGAGCAGCGCCCCGAGCGCGGTCAGAACGAAGCAGGCTGCGGTGAGCGCAGCCGCAGGGTCGAGGTGTTCTAGGCGGCTGAGCCGGCCCCCTGGAGCTCGAGGCTCGGCCGGTGCAACAGAGCCCGAGTCGCTGCGATGCGGCAGGCCAGCATCTCCAGAACGTCGTCGAGCCGGTCGCGCAACTCGGCGTCCAGCTCGATCGGATGGTTGTCTATCTCCCGCAACAGCGCCGACAGCCGGAGCGCCTTCTGGTCGATCCTCGCAACGACCTCCTGCGGGGTGGGGGCCGTTGCAGTGTAGTGATGCGGCTCCATCCAGGTCCTCCTGCAGTGGGGGGTCGTCGTTGGGGACAAGAGTAGGGCTCACCGGCGGGGTATGCAACCGTGGCGCCGGGCCGTCCGCACCGTCCGGCTTGCCCTACACTCGGATCGTCGTCACGGACCGCGCGGATGGCGGAATGGTAGACGCGCGGGACTTAGGATCCCGTGGGGCGACCCGTCCGAGTTCGAGTCTCGGTCCGCGCAGCCGCTATCGTCGTCAACAGGTACTCGCATGCCCACTCAGGAACTCTCGGTCAACGTCGAGCACAAGCCCGGCTCGCAGGTCTCGCTGCGCGTGCAGGCGACCGCCGAAGAGGTCGACGCCGCCATCGGGGCGGCGCTGCGTCGCCTGGCCGGCCGCATGCGCATTCCTGGTTTCCGGCCGGGTAAAGCTCCCGGCGCCATGGTCGAGCGAGCCGCGGGATGGGACGTCGTGCGCCAGGAAACTGTGGACCACCTGGTGCCCGAGCTGTATCAGCGCGCCCTCGAGCAGAGCGGCGTCGAGCCCGTGGCCGACCCCGATCTGTCGGTCGAGCCGCTGCAGCGCGAGCAGCCGCTTGTCTTCACGGCGACCGTCACCGTCAAGCCCGGAGTCGACCTCGGCGACTACCTCACGCTCCGGATTCCGTATGAACGGACCGAGATCACCGAAGAGCGCGTCAATGACGCGATCACCGAGGTCCGCAGGCGCCACG
>VBJV01000074.1 GCA_005879785.1 Chloroflexota bacterium | reverse complement strand
ATCTGACCCCGCTCGCCGCTTCGAGCGTGCCGCCGCGGCTTGGGGCACATCATCCGGTTCCCTCGAAGCGGTCTATCGGCTCAGCGAAACGAGCCGAGAACGTCTTGGTCGCCGGAACCGGCAACGGTGCGAGATCGGCGAGGTTGACCGCGCACGTCACCGCCACGACGACATCGCCCCCTGGATGAAAGTCGGACGTGTCTACAGCAACATGGAGTGGGCTGCAGATCAGATGCTGGCCGCCCAGAGCCGCGCTCACCATCTCCTGCGCAGCGAGGACGGCAGCTTGGGGATCGCGTTCGAGTGAGGCGGCGCGTGCCGCGGCATGCGCCGCACCCTGCAGCTCGGCGCTCGCTGCGGTGATCCTCCCTAGCAAAACGACGAAGAGCATGAGGAGCACCATCACCGGCGTCGCCAGGACGAGCTCGGTCGCAGCTCCGCCATTCTGATGACGCTTCATGGACTGCGCACCAGAGGCTCGACCGGTGCTGCGGCAACGGCGTCGATCGAAAGATAAAGGAACGGGACGAGCTGCGCTGCATATCCGGTGATCTCCACCCGAGCTTCGGTGCCACTGCGCTCGACCGTGATGCTGGGGTCGACGAGAAGTCCGTGGTCGAGTGTTTGCAGGACCGTCTCCCCCTGTTGCCGGCCCGCACTCACGCTGCCACCCTGGACGCGCGTCGCGGTCACGGCCTCCTGCGCTGCTGACTCTGCGATGTGCGCGGCGTGCTCGTAGAGCGCGTACTGCACGATCAGGGAGATGAGCAAGAGCAGCAGTGGTGTGGCCATAACCAGCTCCGCCGTGACCGCTCCCACGGATGCGCGTCTCCTCGACAGTCGGCGCACAGCGACGCTCCGCTATCCGGTCTGAATCGAGTTGGCCTTTGAGATCACCTTGGCGGTGATGATCCCCACGGCAAGGAGGGCCAGCGCGACGAGAAGTGCGGTGACCACGACCGCCTCCGTCGAGTACCCGCGCTGATCTCGAAGCAACGTCTGCAACCGACGCCACGCCTGGATGGCGACGACCCGAAGGCAGGTCAGTTCCGTCATGTCAAACACCTCCTGGTTAGAGCGATGCGAACACCCGCACGTATGCGGGAAAGAGCACGAAGGCAAGGAAGCCGATCAGCAGCAGCACAAGCGTCACCGTCATCCGCTGCGTCGCCATCCGCGCGCCGGCTTCGGCCTCAGAGCGCCGGTGGTTGCGCAGCGACGCGGCCCTGGCCGCCAGCGAATGCCGAACGCGCGCACCCTCGGTGCCAGAGAGGCCCACGCTGGCTGCCATCTCCTCGAACTCGGAGACGCCGGTATCGCGGCCGAGTTGCTCGAGCGCAGCCCAAGGTGTCGTGCGCGTCAGGCGCGCGCGTTCCAGGGCGTCCCTGATCGAGCGGAACGCGGTCCCGGTGCCTACGGACGCCGCGCTGCGCAGAGCGCCCTCAACGCCACTGCCGCCCGCGAGCGCGACTACGGTGAGATCGATGAAGGCGCTGAGCGCGTACCGCAGTTCGCGCCGGCGTTCAACGACCTCGCTCCGCGCCGCCAGGTCAGGGACGAAGAACCCCGCCGCGGCCAGGGCGACCGCAGCCCACGGCGTTACCAGCCAGGGAACCTCCACACCGCCTACGGCCAGCAGGGCAAGGGCAACCGGTACGAGCATGAAACCGAGCAGCGCACAGGCGAGCTTCTCGGCGAGATGTTCCTCGGTCGTACGGTCGATGACGGCAAGATCGCGGCGCCGATGCGCTGACAGGTGAACCGACTCTCTGGCGAAGCCGAATCGCGCAATCGGCCGTCCGAGTCTGGCTAGAGCGCTCGGGGCACCTTGTGCTTGCTTCGCCGGACTCGCCTCGCGGATGCGGTGGGATGCGGCGAGTGCCTGTGCGAGCGTCGGTCTCGGCGGCCAGAGGCCTCGCGCGACCATCACGAGCCCGGCGCCGATGCCAGCACCGAGGGCGATCGCGATGCTCATGACCGCTCCCCGGGGCTCGACATCATGAGCCGCTGCGGCGCGGCGCTTCCGGCGAGGCGGAGCAGCAGCGCAAACGCACCGATGAACACGCCCGCGATCGCAGCGAGCACCAGCTGACCAACGGGTGAGTCGTACGGCGTGTAGTACGGGCGGTCCACTAGGAGCAGCACGGCCATGAAGCCGACGACGGTGACGACGATGATCTGCAGATCGCCGCGGACCCGGGCTCGCTCAGCCTCGACGTGCAGGCGCATGGCCGCTTCCTCGCGGGCCGCGGCTGCCAGCGCGCCGAGCAACTCGCCCAGCTGTCTGCCCTGATGCTCCGCAGCCATGAGCAAGGCCGCCACCACGAGATCACAGGTGGGATCGGCTACGCGCTCGGCGAAGTTGCGCAGCGCCGGTCCGATGCGCTGACTTGTGAGGCTGACCGCCAGCTGCTGAACCTCGGCGCGGATCGCGAGCGGTGCCGAGGAGGCGGTGGCGACCAGTGCACTCTCCAGACCCGCAGCCCCGGCCATGGTGTCTCGCAGCATCTCCGCCCAGCCGGCGATCGCCTCTACCTGTGTAACGGCTCTGCGCTGCTGGCGATGGCGGCGGAGCACGCCGGGCAGGACCGTGCCGAGTCCAGCCGCGAGCAGCCCCGCAACCGGCCAGCCGGTGAGCAGAGCGACGGCGACACCGCACGCGCCACCGATGGCGAGCCGACGTGGAAGGAGGCGCGCTCGCTGCCACAGTGCTGGCCGGTTTCCGCCGGTGTAGCCACGGATGCCGAGGGCGATCAGGATGACGCCGACGGCGACGCCGGCACCGAGAGCGGCAGCGATCGCGGTCATGCCCACGTCCCCGACACTTCCAGTGCGTCCAAGACGGCCGGATCGAAGCCGGCATCGATCAGGTCGGCCAAAGTTTGCTGCTGCAGCGGGACGCCGCTTGGAACGGCGGCACGATCCGGGCCGGGGCGGTAGATCTCGTTCGAGATCACCTGGCGCTCGCTGGCGCCCACCACCTCGCGCACCGAGCTCACCAGGCGCCGGCCGCCGACTCGAATCAGATGCACGACGAAATGCACCGTCGAGGCGATGAGCTGCGCGGTGGCCTCAGCCGAAAGCCGCTCCGGCGACTGCGCGGCGTAGGTCCAGAGCTTCTCGAACGCATGCGCGGACGAGTTGGCGTGCACCGTGCACATCGAGCCGTCCTTGCCCTCGCCCATGGCATTGAGCATCGGCACCACCTCGTGACCGCGGACCTCACCGACGAGCAGCCGCTCCGGTGACATGCGCAGCGACCAGCGCACCAGTTCGGTCGCGGTCACGGCCCCGACGCCCTCAACGTTCGGCTTGCGCACCTCGAGCGAGACCACGTTGGGGTGACGGTCGGGAAAGAGGTCCAGATGGAGCTCGCGCGGATCCTCGATGGTGACGACGCGCTCATCTGCCGGGATCTCGTTCGCTAAGGCGCGGATCAGCGTCGTCTTGCCCACGCTGGCGCCGCCGCTGACGATGATGTTGCAGCGCGCCCTCACCATCGCCCTGAGCAGATTGCGAAGCCCGGAGTCGATGCTGCCTAGCCGCACCAGGTCGTCGAGAGTGACATCGAGCAGCCGGTGACAGCGGATGGTCACGCTCGGACGCCGGCTCACCGCCATGACCGCAAAGAGGCGGCTGCCGTTCGGTAGGTCCAGATCGAGGTCCGGCGCACCGGGGTCGAAGCGGTTCTCCGAGGCGCCGCTTCGGGCCGCGATCTCGCGCAGCATCTCGATCAGCTCCGCGTCCGAACCAGCAACGGACTCGCCCCTCTCCATGCGGCCGCCTGTGTAACGGATCCAGACGCAATCGTGGCCATTGACGTAGATGTCCTCGACGTCTGAGTCGTCGAGGTAGTGCTGGAACCCGCCCAGACCGAAGAGCGAGTTCAACACCGCCGCAGCGATGGCGTCCTCTGCAGCCGGCTCCAGCAGCGGGCTTCCCGCAGCGAGACAGTCGTTGGCGTGGCGTTCCAGCACTTCAGCCACCAGACGATGGCCGACCGCGATGCGAGGGCCGCCATCAGAAGCGCGTCCAACGCTGGCGGCGAGTTGTTGAGCTACCTGAGCGCGCACGCGCTGGACGAGATCGGAGGCAACCGCCACGGTCACGGCGCACCCTCAGCGAGCAAGGCAATTGCGCTTGGCTGTCCCGCCCTTCCTTCTATTAACGGCTCGGCGATCTGCGCCGACTCTCTTGGCTTCATGAAGTCATCAACCAGTGCGCTTGCCGAGCGTAGCAGCGGCAGGCGAGCGAGAGCACGCGAGGAACCAGGCTCACCATGGAGGACGCCAGCTGCGTGCTTGTCATCCGGGAGCATGCCGGCGACTTCGACATCCAGCGTCTCGCTGACCTCTCTCGATTGGTACGGGCCGTTACCGACGAGCAGGAGAGCGACACGTTGGCCCACGCGCCGAAGCGACGGTAGACGAGCGTGCACGTGCTGCAGTTCGCTCAGCACCGGTCGCGCCACAAGGAGAAGCAGGGCGCTCGCTTCCACAACCGCGACGGCCGCGGATTGAGCATCGAGCCTGCCGCAGTCCGCAAGGACCTGCTCTTCGCTGTTGCCGAGCTCGCGCCACAACCCGCGCTCGCCGAGCACGCGCAAGGCGGCCTCCGCCCTGTCGCTACGTGCCGGCCCGAGCAGAACGTCGAGCTCGCCGAGGATCTGCTGGCAGTGTTCCAAGAGGAGCGCCGCTCCCGTCGAACGCCGCGAGGCAGCCGCGAGGCTGATCAGTCCCGGCTCCAACGGACGGCTGAAGCGCGCCGCGAGGTCGCCACCGCAAGGATCCACCTCCGCGACGAGCACCCTTTCTGTGCCCGGCCACACCGAGGCGAGCGCGACCGCCGTCGTAGTCACCCCGGGCGAACCCTTGATCGAGGCGAGCGCGATCAGGCCCATGGGAAGCGCTACGACCCCGGCGGCAGCAGTACGAGGGCCACCTGCCCCGCGGCTGCATTGCTGGCCACGGAGGCGGCGTCGAACGCCAAAAGCCGAATCGAGACGATGGCGCCGTCCGCTGCCGGTCCCTGCTGCACGTCGACGGCGACCACAGTCGCGGTCACCGGTGGTGCCGTCGCCCCCTGCAGCGAACCAGAGCCACTGCCAGTGTCTACAACGGTCACCCTGTCGCCGGGAGCGAGAGCCGGCGGATACTCGCCCGGCTTGCATGCAACCGCCACCACGGACTCGTCCGGTGCCAGGTTCGACGTCGTGCCCAGGTCACTTCTAGTGAGCAGACTTCCCGCCATCAGGTCGTGGGATGCGGGCTGGCCTACGACGTTGCTCTCGGCGGATCCAGAGATAAGGGAGATGCCACCGTCGGCGGCCGCATCGACAATGCGGAGGTCGGTGGCTTGCACCAGCCGGCCGGCAGGCACGTCGCGTGCCATGGCCACCACAGGACGCAGCCCCGTGGTGCGCAGATACAGCTGGCCCATAGCGAAGGCGCAGATGGCGACCAACAGAACGCCGGCTATCAGCCAGTGCGCATGACGACGTCGCGGCTCGGGCGCGATGCGCAGCTTGAGCGCTCGGGTGTCCTCGAGTGGGATGGTCTTGCCGCGCTCACCGGCGATGATCATGACCGCCTGCTCCCGCGGCTCACGCGGACGACCCGCGGTTGATCGCATGGACCTCGCTGACAGTGACCGGGGTCTGCACCGACCGCCGCGGGACCAGTCCGAGGTCACCACCTCCTGGCGCGCCTAGCGATGTCCAGGTCACATGCCAGTACACGGTCGTGGTCACGATGTACGTGCCGTTCGGCTGGTTCGCCGAACTCTGGCTGTACGTGTAGCTGCAGTCGCTGGATTGATCAGCGGGTTCCTGCGGTGTCCACGGTGTGCCCGGGCCGTCGCACGTGATCCGGCTTCCGTCGCCCATCTGCCACACGACTTCCAACGGCATGGCGGTCGCGGTAGCTGAGACCGGACCTGCGGATGCGCTGGCAGAAATGGCGTGCCACATGCTGAGATTCACCCAGAGCCATGTGGGCACATTGACCGTGACGCTCGATGCGCTCGGAGACATGCCAGCCGACGCGTCCGGCAGCGGCAAATGGGAAACCGCCTGAAGTGCCAGCGCCGACGGGCTGGTTTGCGGCGACGTCCCGTCGAAGATCCAGACGACCCCCATGGGGTTCACGTATCCCTCGCCCGTGCAATACGGGTACGCCCAGTGCCCGGGGGTTGCTCCTCCCGTTCCTAGAATCACGGCATCGGCTGGCGCCAACGACGTGTAGGTGCAGTAGATGCCGGATCCACCCGAACCCGGTGCTCCATCGTTGGACGCTGAATAACCAGCATTGACGGTAACGTCACTCCCGTTTACCCCAGCGCCGGTCCTGATATTTTCGGTGTAGCCGTCGGCAAATGCAGTGATCTCGCCGATGGCTGCGCAGGCTGCGACGACGACCGCCGCAAGGACGGTCCTCAGTAGCCGGCGGGACAGCTCCCGAGCATGCCGCTTTGATCCGAGACCTGCCACAAGCCGCCGGCCGCGAGCGTCAGGGTCGAGCGGATGCCGTCGTACTCCGGCTTCGTTCCGCCAGGCTGGTTCGGAACCGGTTGACCCGTGGCTGCATACACCAGGATCAACGCGCTGTACACGCAGTCCTGCACGATTGCCGTGGAAGCGCTCGCCGAGACGACGTGGGGATGCAGCAGCTGGACGGTGCCGCGGCCCACGATTCCTTCGCCCTTGTCGTAGAATCCTCATGAGCAGCGGGTCGGTGGTCGTCGCTGCCAGAGCTGGATAGGTCGGGTCCGGAATCTGGACTGCCGCGACAAAGGCCGCCGATTCGGCGCGGTAGGCCTGAAGAATGGCGGCGTCGAGCGCGCTCACGGATGGGCTGGCGGATGCGGATGCCGACGGCGAGGAGCCACCAGATGAGCCGCACCCCGCCAGCCCGAGGAGCGGGACGAGGAACAAGACTCCGCGTGACCACCCCTGCGTCGAACTCGACACCCTCGGCTGGATTGCTGCCATGCCGGTAGACCTCTGGGCTTTGGGGCTGACGTGGCACTCGGAGCGGTTCCATGGCCGCATCGTGAGAGGCCCCATGGACGGATCATGGACGGAGCGTTGACGTCCGGTGGACGGCGAGGTTCCGGACGGTGCCGCTCGTGGTGGATGTCGGAGCCAGGTCACAAGATGAACCCTGCCACGCCAGGATCCGGCCACGCGATGGTCCGGGTGTCGATTATCCCGAGGCCGTAGTAGTTGGCCTCCTCCACCGTGTAGCTAGACGGGGTGACCCTCAGGACAAGGGCGACGTGCCCGTCCTGCGAGCTGTATGCGCCACCGCGGCGGTAGACGGCGATCTCCCCCGGGAGCGGCGCGGTCCTCGTCTCGTACCCCTCCGCCGACGCGTTCGCCAGCCACTGCCAGGCGTCGCCGCCCCAGGTCACCGGCTCGCCCATCTGCGTTCGGGCGAGGGCCACGTACCAGGTGCACTGGCCCCACGGCCAGCCGGCGCCGGCCGGGAGGCCGGTCGCGCGGAATGTCGTCACCTGCGAGGCTGCACCAGGCGCGATCAGGCCGCCCGAGGCTGCTTGGGCCACAGCGCCAACCGCGGCCGCGATGATCACGACGACGAGCACGGGCAGCAGCGCAACCCCGCACGCGGTCAGCAGCCCGGAGCTGCCGCGGCGCATCACGCCGCTGAGGCCAGCTCAGCGAGCTCGAGGCGTCGCTCGTGCTCCAAAGGCCGCCAGATGGCGGAGGCGGGAGAGGCGCCCGCGGCAACGGTTGCAGTGGCCACCGGGAACGAGACTGGGTCGAGCGCGGCGCGTGCACTCGACTCGTGACGCTCGCTGGTGAAGGCGATAAGCAGCCAGGTGGGCCGTGCCCCCTCCGCCATCAACTCCGCGTATCCGGGCAGCTTGTAGTTGAGCCGGTCAGCGGGTCGCTCGGTCCCGCGGTCGAACTCGAGCGCGAACGTCACCGTGCCGCCGTCCTCACTCCAGACTCCATAGCCATCGGGACGCACGAAGTCGCCCCACTCGGCGGCGCACCGCCGTTCCGACCACCAGAGGGCCAGACGCGCTCCGGCGCGCTGCCGGCTCGTGCGGATGAGCGCGGCGAAGAACCCGTTGACGCCGAGCTGATGCTCGAGGCGCTGGCCGGCGGTCGCCAGCCGGAGCGCGTCTTCCCGGCGCCAGCCGAGATCACGCGGCGTCAGGCCGCGCTCAGCAGCGACAACGAAGGCGCTGGCCTCGTCGAGGACCCAGAGGCTGTCTCTCGCTCCGTGCGACGCGAACCGCCGCACCCCGTCGACGAGGCGGAGCTTCACGAGATCGTTGAGGCGAACTCTTGCCCGACGCCGGGTGCCGAAGCCAAGGTCGCAGACCTGCGAGGTCGTGAGCACGTCGTGCTCGTAGAGCATGCGCAGCAAGTAACGGTCACGAGGTGTCAGACGTGATGGCAGTACGCGAAGGAGAGCGCTGTCGATGCGTGGGCGTGGAATGACTGCTGCCGGTGGCATGTGGATAAGACCTCTAGTTGTGTGGATATGAGTCGCAGTGGTCATGGGACGACCCTGCGAGGGGTATTCCTTGTGGTGGCGCCGATTTCAGGAGCACGTCAGGGCGTCCGATGGCTGCTCGACGGGGAGACTGGTCGGACGGACGCCCGAAGGGATGCCCCTACGGATCCCTCTTGTGGCCGCCCCCATCCGTTGGGGCGTCCTACCCTTCTCGTGGATGTCGGGTGGCGGTTCGCCCCGGCCGAACTTCTCGCGCGAGGCTGCGCGAAGGTATTCGGCGCGGCCCGCCACGGGCGCGGTCGCCGGCCGGGTCCGCAGCGTGAAGGCGGGCGCCTCCGTGCCACTCACGACCAGTCGCGCGGCTGCCTGGTAGCCGCCCAGGTGGCTGAGGTCATGGGCGCTCAACTCGGGCGTGACGTGACGCTCCAGCGCCCGGGCGTCCTCCGGCGAGAGGGCGAAGAAGACCTTGGAGCGCGCGTTGGCTGAGATGGCCTCGCGCAGGCTCACGGGCAGCTGGCCGAGGTGCTGATGGGCGAGGACCAGGGAAAGCCGATAGCCGCGGGCTTCGGCGAGCATCTCGTCAAAGGAGCGCGGCAGGGTGAGGAAGTTCTGACACTCGTCGATGTAGACGGCCGCGTCGGCGCGCGTCTCCTCTCCCTGCCGGGCGCGCGCGGTCACCGCCTGCCACACCGAGGCGACCACAAAGCTCCCCAACAGCCGCGCGGTCTCCTCGCCGAGCACGCCTTTGGGGATACGCACCAGGCAGATGCCGCCATTGAGGACGTCCTTGCCCATGTCGAAACTCGACTGCGAACTCCCGACCACTCGCCGCACAAAATCGCGCAGGAGGAATGCGCGCAGCTTATTCATGAGCGGACCGATGAGCTGCGAGCGCTGCCCGTCGCCCATCGCCTCGTACCACGACCAGAATCCGCGCAGCACCGGAATCTTCACGGCGCGCAGGCATTGCCGACGGAAGGTTGCATCGTTGAGCAGTTTGGGAACGTCCGTGAGCGTCGCCCCGACCTTCCCTTCGAGCAACGTCAGGCAGGCAGCACGCAGGACGTCGTCGGTGCGTGGCCCCCAGAAGTTCTCGAAGATGCGGTGGAAGATGCCGACGACGTTGTCGACCACGAGGTCCGCATCCGTGCCCTCGAGCACGTTCAAGGTTGGCGGCGCCACCGACTCCTCGGCGTCGAGCAGAACAAGGCGGTCCGCGGCGTCCTCGGGAAGACGGGCGAGAATGTCGGTGACCAGGTCACCCTTGGGGTCGATGGCGACCACGCCACGGCCGGCTGCAACATCGCCGAGGATGAGGTTGGTGAGCAGGGTCGACTTTCCGGTGCCGGTGGCTCCCATGACGTGCAGGTGATAGCGAGCATCAGCAGCGTCGAGCGCGACCGGGCGCGCGCGACCACCCTCGGAGTCACCCAGCACCTTGCCGTCGAGCGGCGCACCGGGCGGCGGTGCCACCGAGCGAGCACCCGCACGTACCAGCCCCGGGATGACACGGTCCGTGGGCAGGTGCGCGAGCATAGTCAGCTCGGAGACCGAGAGCAGATCACCGCGTACCAAGCGTCGCTGCGCAAGGACGCGCGCCGGAGCATGCAGCCGGTGCCGCGCGAGGCGATTGCGCCGGGTGTACGCGGCGAATGCCGACGCGATGCCGTGGGCGCGCCCGCGAAGAATGCGCCGTGTGTCACGCGAGCGATGTGCGCTCGATACTGCGTAGCGCACAACGACCTCATACTGAGGTGCCGCCGCCTTGCCCAGGATGAGCCGTGCGTCCTGCGCAGCTGCGAGGTCGAGGATCTTCGTAGCGGCGGATTGGGGCCGCAGCAGAAAAAGGTTGAGTGCCCATGCCAGGCGGCTGACGCTGCGACCGCTCCGCACCGCTTCAGCAGCTCGGAAGAGCCGAGCCACGCGCCGACCTGCCGCAGGCCGTGCGAGCACCTGCACAACCGCGCACTCGCCATCGGATAGCTCGCTTGCCGCGCCGAGCAGCGGGCGAAGCGCGTCCACCTCGTGGTCGGTGTTGAGTGGAAGCCATTCGGAGCGCGCGAGGCGCAGCGTTCCGCCAGCGGCAGCGTCGTCTTCGGGGAAAGGTGCTTCAGGCGCAAATGCTGTCGTCAGAGCGCCCGGCCACGCGGCCTCGACCGCACGCTCCACCATGCCCGGCGGCACACAGCCCGGAACCCAGATGCCGATGCGAAGGCCTGCGACCGACCAACGGTACTCGAAGCTCAGATGCGGTTGGCCCATGAGCACGCGAAGCCATCCCGGACGGAGCAGCGCCACCATGTTGGACCACAGCACGCCAGCGCCGGCCATGTCCGGATCCGGTGGTGCAAGGACGGAAATGAACCGCGCGTCGTGGGCCATGCGGCGCTGCTGCGAGC
>VBJV01000294.1:2259-2456 GCA_005879785.1 Chloroflexota bacterium | reverse complement strand
CCTTCCTTCGGGAAGCGTTCAGCGAGGCCGAGCTCAGAGGCGCCTGACCGCCCGCGAGGACCGAGGTGAGCTCCGCGCGCCCCCGAGTCCGAGGTTTCGATCAGGGGCTCGTGATCCATGGCAGCCCGCCGGAGGTAACCGTCGAGGCGTTACGGCGTGTCGACGGTCACGATCGTCGGGGCGGCAGCAGCGGAATG
>VBJV01000294.1:0-2235 GCA_005879785.1 Chloroflexota bacterium | reverse complement strand
CGCTAAAGCTCAGGGTGATCGTCCCGATCGTCCCATCGGTCGCCGAGGGTGGCGCAGCGACTGACATGTTGCCTGCCGCGGTGGAGCCCAGGATCCAGTTGAACAGCGTGAAGTTCGCGTCCGGGCCGTCGGTCGCGAAGCCATGGACCCCGACCCGATATGTTCCAGCCGCTGGATTCAGGAGGTCGACCTCCTCGTCCGCGGTGAAGCCGCCGCTGACGCCCACGAGCGTGTCCTTTCCGGGAGTCACGAGGTACACGTACAGCGCGGCCGCCGCCAGCTCAGCTTGGGGGGTCAGGTTGGTCGTGTGGCCGCCTGCGTTCGCAGCGGTCGAACCTCCTTAGGCGATCGCCCCGACGGCCTCTTCCCAGGCCAACGCGGCAGCGAGGACTCGGGACTCGGAGGGACCGCCGATCTGCACGTTCCCGATTGCGATGGCCGGCCAAGTCAGCCAGCTGAACACGCGGGTGTAGCGGCCTACGTCATCTCTGATGGCCGGCTCGTAAGCCTCAGCCGAAGGGATCTCCATGCCCAGGGTCGGACCCACGAGAAGGTCGACCTCGAGCTCGGCCTGGACCGAGACTCGCCAGCGCCGCAGAGCGCGGCGAGCGGCGTCGTACGCCATCGCCGGGACCTGCCATGCGGCGTCCCATTTTGCTTGTGCGTCCGGGCCGTACCTCGCACGCTGCGATGGGAAGATGCGTCGATGCGACAGCGCTGCCTCGACCTGGAACACCAGGGACAGGTCCACCTCGGGCTCGCGGAGCACGACCTCGACGATATCCGCCCCGAGCTCTTCAAGTCGTTCGAGATCGCTGGTTGGCAGGGCCTGCCACACACCCACGCGCAGGCCGCGCGCCCGGGGCGACGGGACTGGCTCGCCGGTCAAAACCGCGTACGCCAGGGCGCAGTCCGCGACCGACCGGGCCATCGGACCGATCGTGTCGAACGACGGAGCTAACGGAAAGCAGCCGCGCATATCGATCTTCCCTTTGGAAGGCTTGAAGCCCACCGTGCCGCAGCAGGCGGATGGGATGCGGACGGAGCCACCGGTATCCGTGCCCAGGCCCAGCGCACACAAGTGGGCAGCGAGTGCGGCAGCGTTCCCACCGCTGGAGCCTCCCGGCGTTCGGGTTGGCCGCCGCGGGTTCCTGACGTCCCCCCAATGGGGGTTCTGACTGGTGACTCCCCACGCGAATTCGTGCTGATTCGCCTTCCCGATCACCACCGCGCCGGCAGCCTCCAAGCGCGCAACGGACGCGGCGGTGGTCCTCGGCACGCGGTGCGCGAACACCGCGGAACCCCGCGTCGTGCGGATCCCGGCAGTGTCGAACATATCCTTGGGTACCAAGGGCACGCCAGCGAGCGGCCCGCGGGGTCGCGCTCGCGCGCGATCCAGGGCTCGCTCCGCTGCGACGGTGATGAACGCATGGAGGTCAGCGGAGCGCTCGATTGCTTCCAGATGGGCCAGCACCACCTCTTCCGCGGAGAGGCGGCGCGCGTTGACATTCGCGGCGATCTCCACGGCCGACATCGCGCGCAGTTCGCTGTCTCCAGCGACTTTGGAGACGGTTGCGTCACGCTCCTCGACTTCCGTCATGTCTCCGAAACATCCCCTAGGATCTCGCGANNCGTCGATGACGGCGCTGACTGCCTCGACCGCCAGATCCGCCATGGCTCCTCTCGTCTTCAGGGTCGCGGACGCTATGTGCGGCAGGACGATGCAATTCGGGAGTTGGAGGATCGGATCGTCGGCGGGGATCGGCTCGACGGCGGTCACGTCCAGGCCTGCGGCTGCGATGCGATGCTCGGCCAGGGCGCGCGTCAGCGCGATCTGGTCGATGACCGCGCCGCGCGAGGTGTTCACGAGAACCGCACTCGGCTTCATCAGGCCGAGCTCGCGTTCCCCGATCAGGCCGCGTGTCTCGGCATTCAGGGCGACGTGTAGGGTGATGATGTCCGAGCGCCGCAACAGTTCGTCGAGCGATACCCGCTCGAAGGGCAAGCCCGCTGCAGCCGTTCGTGAGTGATAAAGCACCTCCATCTTGAACCCCTGGGCGCGCCGACCGACGGCGCGTCCGACGTCTCCAAGCCCAACGATCCCCAGGGTCGCGCCATGGACGTCGAGCGAGGGCAGGAGCTGGAACCCTTCCGCAGTCCAACCTCCGGCACGGACGAGTTCAGCTGCCTCGAAGAGGCGACGGCGCGTGGCCAAGATCAACGCCCAGGCCATGT
>VBJV01000293.1:787-2987 GCA_005879785.1 Chloroflexota bacterium | reverse complement strand
GGTTGGTGACCTCCAGCGTATGTGGGATGATCGAGACCGAGAAGCCCATCTCATCGAACGCCGTCACGGTCAGGCTGATGCCGTTGACGCAGATCGAGCCCTTCTCGATCACGTAGCGCAGCACGTCCTCGGGAGCCGTGAACGTCATGTTCACCGCCTCGCCCTCCCGCTCGGCCGACGCCAGCACCCCAACCGCGTCCACATGGCCCTGCACCCAGTGGCCGCCCATCCGGTCGCCGGCCCGCAGCGCCGGCTCCAGGTTGACCGGCGCTCCCACGGCTAGCGCGCCAAGCGTCGTTCGCCGCAGCGTCTCGGGCACGGCGTCGAACGAGAGCCGCGCGCCGTCGACCACCGTCACGGTGAGACAGCAGCCGTCCACCGACACCGAGTCGCCGACGGCGGCGTCGGCGGCGACGCCGGGGGCCTCCACCACCAGTCGCGGCGGCGGCTCGATCACCGTTCCCAGTTCCTGCACGATGCCCGTAAACGCGCTCGCTCCCTGATGGCGGACCAGATGATCTAGATCTCTCGCAACTCTGCCAGCAGCAGCGTATCGGGACGCGGCCACGGCGTCCGCCAGCGCAGGCGCCGACCAGCCGGCCAGCAAGCCCGGGCCATCGCCGAGCAGGATCGGCGCCACGAACAGCGCCAGCCGGTCGATCAGCCCCTGCTGGAGAAGCGAGCCGGCCAGGCGCGCGCCGCCCTCGACCAGCAGCGACGACAGCTCCCGCTGGCCGAGCTCGGCCAGCGCGTCCGCCGGCTCCTGCGCCTCGATCACCTCCGCCCCGGCGGCCTTCAGGCCGGCCGCGTCCGCTCCCGGGGAGACGACGACGGCCAGCGGCAACTCGCGGGCGCTTCGCACCAGCGCCGACTCGAGCGGCAGCCGCGCGCGGCGGTCGAACACGACCCGCAGCGGCTGCCGCTCGGCCGGCGGCGTGACGTCGCGGGCGGTCAGCATCGGGTCGTCCGCCAGCGCGCTGCCGGAGCCGACCGCCACCGCCGACGACCGCGCCCGCCACTCATGCACCAGTGCGCGAGCAGCGGGCGACGAGATCCAGCGCGACTCGCCAGAGGCGGTCGCGGTGCGCCCATCCAGGCTGATCGCCGCCTTGTAGGTGACGTGCGGACGCTCCAGTAGCGTGAGGGCGCGGAAGGCTGCGTTCTGGAGCCGAGCCCTGCGCGCGATCTCGCCGTCTGCGATCTCGACCTCGACACCGGCGGCGCGCAGGCGTTCGGTTCCGCGACCATCGGTGCGCGGATCCGGGTCGGCTGTCGCCACCACCACCCGCGCCACCCCGGCCTCGATCAGGGCATCGGTGCAGGGAGGCGTGCGGCCGTGGTGGGCACACGGCTCCAGGCTGACGTAGACGGTCGCGCCGCGCGCGTCGCCGGCCGCCGCCAGGGCGATCACCTCGGCGTGCGGCAGGCCGGGCCGCTCGTGCCAGCCCTCACCGAGCGTCGCCCCGTCGCGCACCACGAGGCAGCCGACCATCGGATTGGGCGCGACGGTTCGAGCGCCCAGCTCGGCCAGGTCGATGCAGCGCTGAAGCCGCTCGAGGTCGGTCGCGTCCATTCGCCGACCGGCGGCCTAGACGCCGCTCGGCGCGGCGACGGCGGCGCCGAGGGCGCGGAACGCGTCACCGGGGCTGGGCTGCGAGAACACCGCCGACCCGGCCACGAGGATGTTCGCCCCAGCCCGCTGCACGGCGCCGATGGTGGCGGTGGCCACACCGCCGTCCACCTCGACCTGCACCCGCTCCTCGCGGGCGTCGGCGAGCTCGCGCATGCGCGGCAACCGGTCGAGCGTTGCCGGGATGAAGGCCTGGCCGCCGAATCCCGGGTTGACGCTCATGCACAGCAGCACGTCCGCGTAGCGGGCCGCCTCGCCGATGGCCGGCACCGGTGTCGCCGGATTCAGCGTCACGCCGGCGCGGCAGCCCAGCTCCCGGATCGCGTGCAGCGTCCGGTGCAGGTGGGGACAGGTCTCGACGTGCACGGTGATGTTGTCGGCGCCGGCGGCGGCGAACTGGTCGAGGTGCCGCTCCGGCTGCTCGATCATCAGATGAACGTCCGCGAAGCCTCCCCGGTCGTGGATCAGGTCGCTGATGTCGGACACCATCTTGGGGCCGAAGGTGATCACCGGTACGAAGTGGCCATCCATCACGTCGATGTGGATCACGCGGGCACCGGCGTCCAGCAC
>VBJV01000293.1:0-774 GCA_005879785.1 Chloroflexota bacterium | reverse complement strand
CTGGGCCAGTCGCGCATGGCGGTGAGGATAGTGAAATCGGCCTGTCCGACGCGCCGTGAACCGCGCTTCCGGACACTCAAGGTGGCCTCGCTGCGGGCGATCAACCGGGTAGCTGTGGATAACCTGCTCACGATCGCCGCTGCCCTTGTATCCGCTGTGCTCGCCGCGTCGGTGGCGCTGGCGCTGCGAATCCGTTCCGAGCGCGCGTCCGTGCGGCGGATGAGCCTGACCGTGGACGCCGCCGAGGCCCGCTACCGGGCCCTGGTCGAGCGGCTGCCGCTGATCGTGTACGAGGACGAACCGAACGAGTACAGCTCGTCGGTGTTCATCAGCCCGCAGACGACCGAGATGCTCGGCTACACACCGCAGGAGTGGGCGTCGGATCCCGAGCTGTTCGTGAAGCTGCTGCACGCGGACGATCGAGAGCAATCGCTGAGGCAGCTGGCATCGACCGCTGCCGGCGAAGGCTGGACGTCGGAGTACCGGCTGATCGCGCGGGACGGGCGCGTCGTGTGGATCCGGGACACCGGCATCTGCGTCGCCGATGGGGCCGGAACGCCACTCAGCTACCAGGGCTACATGGAGGACGTGACCGAGCAGAAGCTGGCCGAGCTGGCGACGCACGAGTCGGAGCGCCGGTTCCGCGAGATCCTGGAACGGGTGCAGCTGATCGCGGTGATGGTCGACCGCACAGGACTGATCACGTTCTGCAACGACCACCTGCTGCGGCTCACCGGGTGGACGCGCGAGGAGCTGCTGGGCCGCAACTGGTAC
>VBJV01000071.1:13278-21052 GCA_005879785.1 Chloroflexota bacterium | reverse complement strand
CCGGCCGGTCCGTGTACGCGATGTACCGCGTCGACTGCTCCAGGTAGGCGGCGAGCCTCCCCCACTCGATCGCCTTGGCCAGCGGCTGCGACACCTGCTCGCAGGCGAGGTGCACGCCGCCGAGCTGGGCCACCGAGTCGTCGCCGTATTCGGCGAGAATGCGGCCGAAGAGGTCCGTGGCGCGCGCCCGGCCGGCGGCGGCGGCGGCAGGTGCGCGACTGTCGTCGCCGCTCAGGAACTCGTCGAGGAGCAGGCGGCGCAGGGTCTTGGCGCTCCGGCTGTAGCGAGCGAACAGGGCGGCACAGGTGACCTCGGGCAGCCCGACCAGCGCGAATACAGGCCCGTCGACGTCCGTGACGTAGCGGCCCAGCACCGCCTGTTCCTCGGGCGTGAAGCTCTCCGCGGCATAAGGGCCAGGCATCGGCCCGGACTCTACGGGTACCGGTCTGCCATAGTCCGTAACGCGTCAACCGGACAGCGCTTCACAGGTGAGCCGCATGGGACAGCATCCACCCTGACGAACCGGGGTTCACGACGGTGTTGTCGAGCTATAGACCCGTGTAGGAGGAGGATATTCCGTGAAGTCATTTCGTTTCGTCAGCCTGGCCTCGGTGCTCGGAGTTGCCGCAGCGTCACTCGCCCTGTTCGGCAGTTCGGTGCGCGCGGACCACCAGTCGGCCAAGCCCGACTGTACCGAGGGCCGCCTGCTCTGCACGGAGGTGGCCAACCCGACAGAGGCCTTCGGCAGCTACTACGTCGGCCACGACGAGCCGTCGGTCGAGTTCTACTCGAACGTCGCCGGCGCCGGCAATCACGTGCAATACCAGCTGACCATTCCCACCGAACCGACCGGCGCATTCTCGCAGTCCAACGGCTACGACTTCGCGCTGCGTCCGACCTTCTGGTTCGGCATGGCCATGTGCGACACGCAGTCGTACCCCGAGCAGAGCTCGAAGTGCACCCCTGACAGCGACAGCAACATCGTCAACCCGGCCGACGGGTTCGCGGGAGCACCGGGCATCGCATTCGAGGAGCTGCAGTTCTACCCGCCCGGATGGGTGAAGCAGTTCGCCGGATTCGACTGCGACCCGACCAGGTGGTGCGTGGCGCTGACCATCGACAGCCTGTCGGAGAATCCCATCAACGGCACGCTGCTCAACCCCACCTGCCAGAGCGAGATCCTTGGTGGGCTCGAATACGTCAACTTCGCGTTTCTGACGCTCGACGGCAACCCGCTGGGGCCGCCCAACCCGCTGCAGTTCGACGTCGCCACATCGGGCAATCCCACCAACCCGGACACCTTCTTCCTGAACCAGGGCGACCAAGCCACCGTCACGTTGAATGACACGGCGCATGGCCTGCAGACCACGGTCACGGACAACACCACCGGCCAGACCGGGACCATGACCGCCAGCGCCGCCAACGGCTTCGGTCAGATCAAGTTCCAGCACGGCGGACACAGCTGCCAGATGCTCCCGTATGACTTCCATCCTGCGTACTCGACGTCATCGCCGCAGACGCGCGTGCCCTGGGCTGCGCACAGCTACAACGTGGCCATGTCGGATGAGATCGGCCACTTCGATTTCTGCACCAGCATCGATCCCAACAGCCCGGAGGCCAGCTGCAACGGCCTGGAGGGCGTCCCGGGTGACCAGGAGGCGGCCGACGGGGACGACAACTTCTGCTTCTCCGCCGAGCAATCGACGCTCTACCCGGCGACCGGGTGCATCGATACCAACGCGCCGGGCTTCGACGGCAGCTCGTATCAGGATGTCTGGCCCGACGCCGGCAGCCTGACCAGCCCGACGACCAGGCCGACACCCGTGCGGTTCTCCGCACCGCTGACAGGGTCGGCGTACGACACCGCGTTCTCACAGATCGCCTTCGAAGCAGACCTGCCCCGCATCGAGGCCGCGGACCTCGGCGGAGCGTGTCAGCGCTTCCTTGCGCTGCCCAATGCCGGCTCGGGGTGCGTCAACCCGCCGGTGACCGATGAGGGTGTACCGGCCACCTTCTACCCGTATTACACCCAGCTCGCCGACTGCGACTTCGTCGAGGGCGGCAACTTCGGGACGGGCAACAGCTTCGGCGGAAGCAGCACCGCGGAGTTCGGTCCGCTGTACCCGCTGACGTACTGGACCTTCCGGGGCCATGGAGCCACCAACCAGCGCTACAACGACTTCAACAGCGGTCCACTCGACAACTCCTGCTGATCCCGGTTCTCTGAGCGGGAGGAGGCCGCCGCGGCGGCCCCTCCCGCTTACAATTCCCGGCCAATGGCCACCGCCGCGGCGCCGCCACCGCGATTTCTCGCCGACGTCTACGAGGCGGCCAGCGAGTGCAACAAGTGCTCGCTCTGTCAGGCGACCTGTCCCGCCTACGTCACCAACCCGGTTGAGTGGGAGACGGCGCGAGGCCGCGTCGCCCTGATACGCGACGCGATCGAGGGACGCCTCGAGCTTCGCGACATCGCCGACGGCCCGCTCTCCACCTGCCTGACGTGCGACAACTGCGTGGCCGCGTGCGCGCCCCGCGTGCCCACCGGCCACATCGTCAGCCGGGCGCGCATGGAGCTGCAGGACCAGGAAGGGCACCCCTGGCGGCAGACGGTCGCGCTGCGCGCAATCCTGCCGCACCCCGGCGCGATGCGTGCGTTGCACGGGCTGGCGCGCGTGACGCAACGTTTGGGGCTGTTCGCCCTCGCCCGCAGGACCGGCCTGCTCGCGTGGCTCGGCACCGCCGGCGCGCTGGCGGCGCAGACAGGCCCGCTCGGCAAGCGCACGGCGTACCGGCTCGCCCGCGATCTGCCGCCGGTCACGCCGCCCGTGCGCGGACGTATCGGCTTTCTCACCTGCTGTTACGCGAACCTCGCCTCACCCGAGGCGAGCGGCGCGACCATGCGAGTGCTGCTCGCCAACGGGTACGAGGTCGTGGTGCCGCGGCTCGGCTGCAGCGGGCTGCCGGCGCGCACGCTGGGCGATCGCGAGGCGATGGTCGACATGGCGCTGCGCAACGCGAACGCGCTCGAGGACGTGGACGTCGACGCCTACGTCGGCGACGTCGCGTCGTGCGTCGGCCACTATCGTGAGTACGGCGACATCGCCGGCAGCGACCCGCTTGCCGGACAGCGCGCGAAGGACGTAGCAGCGCGCACGGCGCTTGCTAGTGACTTCCTCGATCGCAACGGTGTTCGCGCAACACTCGGTCCGCTGCGCTGGCACGTGACCATCGATGAACCCTGCTCGCTGCCGATCGACGGGCCGGAGCGAGGCGCGATGCGCCGGCTCCTCGCGCAGATCCCGCACCTGCGCATCAGCGACCTCGACGAGGCGGCGATGTGCTGCGGCGGCGCGGGCACCTACTTCGTGCGTCAGCCGGAGCGCAGCGAGGCGATCCTGCGCCGCAAGTTCGACAACATCCGCGCCACCGGGGCCGCCGTGGTTGTGACCGAGAACGTCTCCTGCCTGACCCAGCTGCGCGCCGGCGCCTCTCGTTACGCCCCAGAGGTCCGGGTGATGCACGTCATGGAACTGCTGGACGAGTCGCTGCAGTGGGCTGAGCGACGCCGGGCAATCGCCAGCTAGAAAGGCTGGCGTCGCCTCGGGTGCCATGACACCATGGGCGCACGGGCAGAGCTGGACGATGGGGAACGGTCACGGGCGGGTCGCCTCGGCTGATCCGTCAACGCGCGGCCGGCCCGCGCGTGCGCGCCGTGCTGTTGCTCTGGTTCCTCGCCTTCGGACTCTGGATCGTTCTGCCCGTGGGCGCGCTGACGGCAGTGATCCCTCCCACGCACCGACCGGCCGCGCAGCCGGGCCTTCCCTGGCTCTCCGTCAGCAGCGGGCAGCTGGTCGACGAGCAGGGCCGCGCCGTGCTGCTGCGCGGCTTCAATGACGACGCGCTGATCGAGCCGAGCCTCTCCCCGGCACCGCTCGACGCCACGGACGCGACCATCATGCAGGCGGCCGGCTTCGACGTCGTCCGCCTGCCCATCGTGTGGTCGCTCCTGGAACCGCGCCGAGGTCAATTCGACGCGTCATACCTGGACCGCGTGGTGGCCGCCGTGAGCATGCTCAACGCACACGGTCTGTACGTGGTGCTGGACATGCACTTCCTGGGCTGGAGCCCCGAGTACGGTGGCTCCGGCGCGCCCGCGTGGGCGACCGTGCAGGGGATCCCCGACCCGCACTGGGGGGCCATGCCGTCGCTGACCCGGCTGCTGTCGCCGGCGATCAACGTGTCCACAGCGTATTTCTGGTTGACGTCGGACTGGCAAACCGAATACCTGGCCACGTGGCGCTGGGTGGCCGGGGCGTTCCGCGACGACAGCGGTGTGGCCGGCTACGACCTCATCAACGAGCCGCATTCGTTCCCGCTGCCCCCCTTGCGCTTTGACAAGGACCAGCTCTGGCCGTTCTACGCGCAGGCGATCGCGGCCATCGGGCGGGTCGACCCCAATCATCTCTTCCTGCTCGACAACGACATGGCGGGCGACCTGCCGACATCCGTGGTGCCGCTGCGCGCGCCGAACGTCGTGTACGCGCCGCACGTGTACACGGGTTCGCTCATCCCCCCGCGCTTCAACGGCGACGCCCGGCCGCTGCGCGTCCATGTCGACGAGCTGGCGCGGGAGGCCGCGGCCGTCCCGGCAGCGCTGTGGTTCGGTGAGTTCAGCATTCAGCTCTCACAGCCGCGCGCCAAACAGTGGATCACCGCAATGCTCGACGTCTTCGACGAACACCGCGCCGGCTGGGCCTGGTGGCAATGGCGCGAGACTCACGGCTGGGGAATCCGCAGCGACGATGGGCGCAGGCTGGACACGGTGACGCTCCGGCTGCTGGCACGTCCGTACCTGGCGGCTGCGCCGCTCGGCGTGAGCGCCGGCCACGGCGACGGCGGGGCGGGTCACCTGCAGATCGTGGTGGCCGCGGATCACCGGCCTGGCACGATCGAGGTCGGGTGGCCCGCGTACACACTGGCCGCACCGAGTGCGAGGTCGTCGTGCGGCGCCACATCCGTGTGGGATGCCGCAACCGCACGGATTGCGATCAGCGCGCACTCCGCCGTAGCCGACAACCGCTTCTCAGCGATGAAAAAGCGCGGTGGTCGGGTGCGGCTTTTTCATCGCTTTCTATCCCAACGCCGCGAGCACCTCGCCGATGTCCATGGAGATGCAGGTGAACGAGGGCACATCGCGCACCGTGTGCGTCGACGCCTCGCTCTCGCGCATCTCCTGCACCAGGTCGAGAAAGTCGGCGACCGAATCGCTCTCGAACGCCACCACGAACTCCTGGTCGTCGAGGCCGAACGAGTACGTGGTGTTGATCTTCACGCTCGGGTAGCGGTGTCCGGTGGCGATGTGCTCGCTCATCTGGCGCTGACGCTCTTCCTTGCTGAGGCGGTACCAGGCGCGCGTCTTGACGAACGGATACACGAAGAGGTAGCGCCGGCCGGTCGGTGAGATCACCAGCCGGCTGCTGCGCCCCTCCTGGCCTTCGTGCTGGTGCTTGTCCACGTACATGCTCTTCTTGGTCATCGCGAAGTAGCTGTACGGCGTCTCCAGGTGCGCGGCGATCCGGCTGCGGTTGAGCCGCGCCGAGAACTCGTGCAGGTCGTCGAGGTGCTCACTGACCAGCCAGAGCATGAAGTCGGCGTCGCCACGCGTTCCCACCAGGCTGTACGGGCGCACCAGCATGCCGGGCCGTTCGCCGAATTCGCGCACCAGCGCCGCCACTTCCTCCCGATCGCCGGCGCGGTCCGTGCCGGAGCGCTGCCGCCACTCCGGGCGCACCCGATAGAAGGCAAAGCGAATGTGCTGCCGCGCGGCACGCGTTCGCCCGCCTGCATCGCGAACAGCCATCGGAGCCGTGACATTCGCCATCGCCGCGTCAATCGTACCCGTCAGCGCTTCCACCTCGCCTACGCGGATGCTGCCAGCAGTGCCTCGCCCTGGCGGATGTAGCGCAGCGCGTTGACCGAGCGATAGAAGCGGAGCGCGCGGTGCAACTGCTCCTGGGCTTGCGCCCGATGACCCGCGTCGAGCAGCGTACGCGCCAGACGCAGACGATCGTAAGCCTCTTCGCTCACCGCGCCCATTGCGCCGACTATGTCAGCCGCGGATTGCACGTCGCCACCCGCGAATGCAACCGCGGCGTCAGCCCATCGACCGGTGAGGTGCTGCAGTGACTGCAGCAATCGATCTGCACGGCCGTGCGCTGTGGCGGACCAGGCCAGCATGTGCGTGCAGATCACGGCGTATCCGATCGTCGGGTGCTGGGCTAGAAATTCGAGCAGCTCGTCAACGATCTCGGTGGCGCGTCTGGTGTCGCCCACCTCGCCGAAGATGAACGCGGTCGCGGCCATGATGTCCATGAACGCCTGAGGATCGTGGGCAAGCTTGCCGAGCTCGCGCGCGCGCTGCGCATCGGCAATCGCCGGTTGCACCTCGTCGCGCGCCAGCCGGATGAGCCCGCGAGTCACGTAGACGCTGGAAGCCAGGTAGTGCGGTGAGCCGCTCTCGACCTCGCGGATGAACTCCTCGGCCGCTTTTAGCACGCGATCCCAATGACCGAGGCGGTAATCCTTGTCCACCAGCTGACCGCGCACCCAGCGTACGAAGCGCAGCTGGCCGAAACGGGCCGCCACCTCTGCTGTCTGGTCCCAGATCTCTCGGGCTCGGCTGAGGTGGCCGCGCTCCCAGAGGCAGGCGGCGAGGTTGCCGAGCGCGCGGCACCACTCAGCGCTAGCTCCCGCACCGCTGGCGATCTCCACGGCCTGCTCGAGCATGACCGTGCCCGCGGCGTCGTCCCCGAGGTCCACGGTCGCGACGCCGATGTTGTTCAACGCGTGGGCGCGGAGCTCGTCATCGCCTAGTTCCTCGGCCATCGCCAACCCCTGGCGGCCCACGCGAATCGCCTCGCGCGCCTCCGACGCGAGCATCAGGAACCTGGAGACATGGCAGATGATGAGGGCCTTCGCCCGCGACAAGTCGAGATCCGCCACGATCTGCCGCGCGACGTCGAGATGCTCCAGGGTGCGTGCTGAATCCCCTGCCTGCCAGTAGGCCTCCGCCGCGTACACGGCAGCCTCTCCGGCCTTTTCTCGTTCGCCGGCGGTGAGCAGGTGCTCGCGAGCCTCGATCATCAGCTCGGGCGCGAGTGTGTCGGCCGCCCGCTGCGCCTCAGCGAGGCGGAACAGCACTGTGGCTCGTTCGCGTGATCCCTCAGGAGCAAGAGCCAGCGCCGCCGCAAAAAACGCGGCGGCTTTCGCGAAGGCATTGAGCGCGAAGGAGCGATCGCCTGCATCTCCCAAGCTCTCGAAAACTCGTCGCTCGAACGCTGGATCCATCGCCTGGCCGGCCGCGCGCATGAGCTCCGCAGCGCTCTGATAGTGGTGCGCCAGCATCTCGGCGTGATCCTCGGCGCGGCCGAGTCGCTCCAGCCACCCGGCCGCCACCTGATGCTTCGCCGCCCGCACGGCGCGGGGTATCTGCGCGTATGCGACGTCGCGCACGAGGACGTGGAGAAACGAGTACTCCTCCTCGCCTGCGACACTGCTGCGTCGCGCGCGCTGCACGAACTCTTTGCGGTCGAGCGCGTGGAGGTCTCGCTCGGCAGCACTGCGATCGGCTCCGCTGATGTCTGCGACCGCCCCCAGCCAGAACACTTTGCCGATCACCGCAGCGTCCTGCAGCAGGCGCTTCTCGTCACTGCTCAGCGCGTCCAGGCGCGCTCCGATGATCCCCTGCACCGTCTCGGGCATGGGCATGTCAGCT
>VBJV01000071.1:0-13215 GCA_005879785.1 Chloroflexota bacterium | reverse complement strand
TCAAACGGGCGGTCTCGTCCTCCGACAGCGGCGTCAGCGACAGCGTGGTCGCGTTGCGCTTGCCACCCGCCCAGCCCGGCCGTCGCTCGAAGAGCTCGGGCCGCGCTGTGCACACAACCAGCAGCGGCACGCCGCTCGACCAGTCGATCAGGTGCTCGACGAAATCGAGCAGGCTGTCGTCCGCCCACTGCATGTCCTCGAACACCAGCGTCAGTGGCTGCTGCTCGGCGAGGCCTTCGAAGAAGCGCCGCCATGCGGTGAAGGCCTCGCCCTGGCGATCGCCACCGCGCTCGCCGGCGCCGAGTCCGACCAGCGGGCGCAGCTGACCCTCGATCCATGCTGCGTCCGCGGAGTCGGGGATGGCGTCGCGCACCGCGGCGATCAGCTTCAGCGCGCACTGCTCCGCGGTATCAGACTCGAGAATGCCCGCCTGCGCCTTGACCATCTCGGAGAGCGCCCAGAAGGTGACTCCGTCGCCGTACGGGAGCGTCCGACTCGATCGCTTTGAAGAGCTCCCCCACCAGACGGCTCTTGCCGATGCCCGGAACGCCGACGACGGTGAGCAGCTGGGGGGAGCGTTCTCTCCTCGCCCTCGCGAGCGCGTCGGTGACCAGCCGTAGCTCGGTCTCGCGGCCGATGAGCGGGCTCGTGTGCCGGCGCAGGTCCGCGCCGAATCGAGCGCGCACGTCGAGTGCTTCCCACGCCGGCACCGGGGCCGACTTGCCCTTGGCCGTCACCGACTCGGTCTCCCGGTACTCGACGACGTGCGCTGTCGCCCGGTACGTCATCTCGCCGACCAGGATGCCGTTCACCGGTGCCAGCGACTGCAGGCGTGCAGCGGTGTTGACGACGTCACCCGAGACCATCCCCTCGCCCTCGCTGGGACGCGCACCCAGCGTCACCAACGCCTCGCCGCTGTTGACCCCGATCCGCAGCTGCAGCTGCGCCTCCTGCTCGGCCACCCGCGCGCGGATGGCCAGCGCCGCCCGCACAGCGCGCTCCGGGTCGTCCTCGTGTGCGACCGGCGCACCGAACACCGCCATCACCGCGTCGCCGATGAACTTCTCGACCGTCCCTCCGTACCGTTCCAGCTCCTCGCGCACGCCTCGGTAATACGGCGACAGGAACGTCCGCACGTCCTCGGGGTCCAGCGTCTCGGAGCGGGCGGTGAAGCCGACCAGGTCGACGAACACGATGGTCACAACCTTGCGTTCCTCGCGGCGCTCCGGGGTGGCCGGCGTGAGCGCGCTGCCGCATTGAGAGCAGAACTTCGAGGTGTCCTGGTTCTCGTGTCCGCACGCGGGACACCGGATCATCGCGCTTCTGATGCGGCCTCGCCGAGCGCGCGCTTGCGCACCAGGCGTTGTTCGCGACGGATGCGTGCCTGCGCCTGACGCCGCTTCTCGTCGTCGCTCTCGGCGATCACCGGGGGCACTCGGGTGGGCTTGCCGTTCTCGTCAAGGCCGACGAAAACGAGATGAGCGCTGGCGACGTGGCGGGTCTCCCCGCTGGGCACGGTCTCGACGTCCACGCGCACGCCGATCTCCATGGAAGTGCGGTGCGCGTCGTTGACCATGGCGCGCACGGTGACCAGGTCGCCGATGTACACCGGAGCGAGAAAGCTCATGTCGTCCATGGCGACGGTGACGACGCGGCGCCGTGCGTGCTTGATCGCGGCAATGCCGGCAGCCGTGTCCACGAGCCGCATGATCGTTCCGCCGTGCACGTAGCCGGCGTTGTTGGCATGCACGAGCTCCATCACCACGCTGAGCACGGTGGTGGAGTCCGCAGCGCGTCGCGGCGTGAGGTCGGTCGACACCAGGAAGCGCTCGCGCTGCCTGCCGAAGGCGGTCTGGCGGTCCATCAGCGCAGCCGGTCGAGCGCCGCGCGAACCAGCGTCTCCACACCGATCGGCAGGCACGCCTCGTCGATGTCGAAGCCCGCGCTGTGGTGCGGCGACACCGGGCCGCGCTCGGGATGGCCGGCGCCGACCAGGAAATAGCAGCCGGGCGCCAGATCGAGGAAGCACGCGACGTCGTCGCCAACGGTGATCGGCTCGGCCTGGTCCACGTGCTCCTCGCCCACGGTCGCCACCGCCGCGCGGCGCACGACCTCCGCCATGGCGGCGTCGCTGATCACGGGGGGACAGCCGGCGGCGTGCTCGTACACGGCGGTGGCCCCGGCCGCCGCGGCGACGCCGGATGCCACCTCCTCGACCCGCCGCAGGAGGCGCTCGCGCTCCGACCGTTCCAGCGCGCGGGTGGTGCCGAGCAGCTCGACCTGGTCGGCGATGACGTTGAACGTCGTGCCGCCGCTGACCCGGCCGATGGTGACCACAGCGGGCGCGAAGGGCGACGTCTCGCGGCTGACGATCGACTGCAACGCGAGGACCACCTGCGCCGCGGCGACCACCGGGTCCACCGCGGTGTGCGGCATCCCCCCGTGCCCGCCGCGGCCGCTCACCGTCAGCCGGAACGTGTCGGCGCTGCCGAACAGCACGCCGGGCTTCACGGCGACCCGGCCGACTGCGATCGGCGCCCACAGGTGGATGCCGAAGACGTGGTCGACGCCCTCGGCGGCGCCTGCGGCGATCATCGGCACAGCACCACTGGCGGTCTCCTCGGCCGGCTGGAAGCAGAGGCGCAGGCGGCCGGCCCACGAGTCGCGCATCGCGGTGAGCACCGTCCCGGCGCCGAGCGTCATGGCCACGTGCCCGTCGTGCCCGCATGCGTGCATCGCGCCGTCGACCTCCGAGCGCACCGGCCGCCCATCCGCGCTCTCCTCGACGGGGAGCGCATCCATGTCGGCTCGGAGCATCACCGTCGGCCCCGGCCGGCCTCCCTCGAGGTCCGCGACCACCCCATGGCCGCCCACCTCGGTGCGCACGGCGAAGCCCAGGTCGGCGCAGCGCTGCGCCGCCAGCGCCGCGGTCTGCTCCTCGGCGCCGGACAGCTCCGGACGGCGGTGCACGGCGCGACGCGTCTCGACCACCTCCTCGCGCGTGCGGTCGACCTCGGCGCGCAGCCGCGAGTCGACGTCGACGGCCAGGCCGGTCACTCCTCGTGGGGGACGTTGACGCCCGAGAGGCGCAGCGCCACCGCCTGCAGCGCGCCGTTGTTGATGACCCTGGTGGCACCCTCGGCCAGGGCCCGGCGGCGCAGCTCGCGCTCCTCGTGATGGCAGAAGCCCACGATGGGCAGCCGCTCGTGAACGGCGCGGAGCTCCGCGATGAGCTCCAGGCGCGCCTCGGCGTCGCGATTGAGATCGACGAACACCAGGTCCACCTCGGGGACGGTGTCACCGACGACCAGCGCGCAACTGCCGCCGACGCGCCGCATGGCGGTCTGGAGCTGGCTGGCGAACATCAGGTCATCGCTGACCAGGGCCAGCGAGCGCGGTGAACGCATGTGTCCAATCATAGGAGCGCCGGCACGTGCCCCACGGCGCAGACTCCGCCCCGCGGGTGCAAGCACGCTGTGGAGGTGGACATGGAGATCACGACCGTGGGCGTCGTCGGCGCCGGGCTCATGGGGTCGGGCATCGCCGAGGTGTGCGCGCGAGAGGGCATCCGGACGCTGGTGACCGACGCCACCCCGGACGCCCTGGCCGCCGGCCGCCACCGCGTAGAGGCCTCGCTCGAGCGCGGCCGCAAGGGCGGCAAGCTCAGCGCCGAGGACGCGACGCGCATCCTGGGGCAGCTCACGTTCACCACCGACCTCGACGAGTTCGCCCCCTGCGACATCTGCGTCGAGGCGATCGTCGAGCACCTGCCCGAGAAGAAGGAGCTCTTCGCCAGGCTGGATCGCGTCGCCCCTGATCATGCCATCCTTGCCACAAACACCTCGGCGCTGCCGATCATCGAGATCGCGCGAGCGACGTCGCGGCCGGAACGGGTCATCGGCACGCACTTCTTCAACCCGCCGCCGGTGATGAAGCTGCTCGAGGTGGTGCGGAGCATCGCCACCAGCGAGGAGACGCTCGCCCAGACGCGCGCCTTCGGCGAGCGGCTCGGCAAGCGCATCATCGTCGCCCAGGACCGCGGCGGCTTCATCGTCAACCTGCTGCTCATCCCCTACCTCAACCACGCGGCGCGCCTGTACGAGTCGGGCTTCGCCACGCGGGAGGACATCGACGAGGGGATGCGCCTGGGCTGCGGGCACCCCATGGGGCCACTGCAGCTGCTCGACTACATCGGCCTCGACACCGCGGTGTTCGTGTGCGAGTCGCTCTACGAGGAGTACGCCAACGCCGACTACGCGCCCCCGCCACTGCTGCGCCGCATGGTGGCGGCCGGCTACCTGGGGCGCAAGAGCGGCCGCGGCTTCTACGAGTACGACACCACGACCGCGTGAGCGCCCGAGCGGGCCGCACCCTCAGTTGGGCCGGGGCCCGGTGACGGCGGGCGGCGGCTGGCGCTCGACCACGTGCAGGTTGATGCCGGTGAGACGCACGCTCCCGGCCCAGAACTCGGCGGTGTACGTGCCCGGCTCGCCGAACATCGGCTGCAGCACGGTCACGGTGGAGATGCTCACCTCCTGGCCAGGCTCGAGCCGCGCGCCCGACGACTGGAACTGCAGGCTGGCGGCGGGAATGACCAGCTTCCGCTCCGAATCGACGAGGCGCAGCTCGACCTGCTGTGTCTGACCCACGTCGTTGGGCCCGAAGCGGAACCCGGCCACCACGGCGAAGCCGGCGCGGCCGGGAAGCTGGGGCAGCGCCAGGGTGCTGAACCCGCCGCCGAGCGCGTAGAACTTGCCGTCCGGGGGGACCACCGCGCTGTCGGCGAAGAACGCGAAGCTGAGCTCCATCGGGAGCGCATCGTACGCAAGGCCGTTGACACAATGGCTGTGTGGACCCACCACGCAACCTGCACGTGTTCGTCTGCACCACCGTGGGGCGCCATCACTGCGCCGGCCAGGGTTCCGAGCGCATCCTGCAGCGGCTGCGCGACCTGGTCGAGCGCCGTGACCTGAATTGGGTGCGCACCACGCGCATGGGCTGCAACAACCAGCACCACCAGGGCCCGATCGTCATCGTCTATCCCGATGGCGTGTGGTACGGGCGTCTCACGCTCGACGACGTCGACACGATCGTCGACGAACACCTGATCGGGGGCCGTCCGGTGGAGCGGCTGCGCATCGTCCCGGACGGTCCCTGGTCGGCGACCTCGATGGCCTGACGCCGGCCGGCGTAGTAGGGTGAGCGAGTAAGCACGCACGGAGGCACAGCAGTGGGCTACATCCGCGGGTTGATCCACGGCACCGTGGCAGGCACGGTCATCGGGCTCTGTGTGGCGCCCCAGACCGGCGACAAGACGAGAGCACAGCTGCGCGCTGCCGGTCATGCCGCGCGCGAGGGAGCGGTCGCGACTCGCAATGCCCTGCGCCGCGTCGCCCCGATGGCGGGCGGCGCGATCCATGCGGTCGAGCGTGTCCGGCATCGCAACGGCGCCACGCCGCACGGCAACGGGAACGTCAGCGCGACCACCCGCTGAGCCGGGCTACGCCGGCGCGGCTTCCTCCTCCTCGAGGCCGCCGAGGCCGCTCAGCACGCCCAGCACACCGGTGACCAGGTCGAAGATGTTGATCGCCAGCGGGAAGCGCAGGCCCGCCACGCTGGGATGGTGCCCGCCGGCGAGCAGGTCGTCGTCGCTGACGATGAACCCGATGACGGCCAGGGCGAGCAGGAACGCGCCGGCACCGAGCGCGATCAGCGCCGCGTCACGGTTGGGGGCGCGCCAGCCCGCGTAGGCGAACACCCCGGCGATGACGAGGTTGAGGGCGTCGCGGACGTACGTGAGGTGCAGGGCGACCCCATCGAAGTCAGCCCAGCTGCCGATGGGCTGCCCTGCCCCGTGCAGGCCGAGATGATGCGACGGCTGCCCGGCGACCAGACCCACCAGGCCGGTGACGAAGAACACCACGGCGGCCAGCTGCGCATAGGAGCGGGCCAACTCAGGCCTCCGCTTCCGGCGCCGCCGCGCGCCCGAGCCAGCGGGCCGCGACTGCGGTCACGTTGTCCGTGCCTCCGGCGGCCAGCGCCGCGTCACACGCCCAGTCGAGAATCCGCTCCAGCGGCGCATCGGCGGAGAAGAACTCACCGAGGGAGGTCTCGTCAAGCGGCTCCCAGAGACCGTCACTGCAGAGCAGCAGCACATCGTTGGGCTGCAGCTGCACGGGGAACTGGTCGCCGACGATGGGGTCGCCCATCACTGCTCGGGTGATCACGTTGCGGCGCTGATGGTGACGCACATCGGCGGGCTCGAGCAGGCCGGCGCGCACCTGCTCGGCAACCCACGAGTGGTCCTCCGTGAGCGCCCGCACCTCGCTGCCACGAACCCGGTACGCGCGGCTGTCGCCGACGTTGGCCACCACCGCGTTCGGTCCGTCGATCAAGGCCAGCACGAGCGTCGTGCCGGGGTACCCGCCGAGCCGGTCACGAACCTCGGCAACCGCCGCGTTGGCGCCGGCAACCGCTTCATCGAGGCGGTCCGCGGCCGGGCCGGGCTTGCCCAGGATCGCGGTCGCGCCGGTCACCGCTGCCTCGGCGGCATCCCGCCCACCGGCGTGGCCGCCCATGCCGTCGGCCAGAACCAGGGCGTAGCCGGTACCGCCGGGGAGCTCCACTGCCTCCCAGACATCCTGGTTCTCGGCCCGCACGGGCCCCTGGTCGCTGACCCCGGCGACCTCGAGGCCGCGGGCGGCGCCCGCGACCGAGCGCAGGGATCGGATCGGGGTCACCCGCCGGCCTCGGCGGCCTGGGGGTGTCCGAGCAGCAGGCGCACGATGGTGTCTGCCGCGTCGACCGGCTCGAGGCACTGGATGACGTGCATGCCAAGCCCCTGCGCAGCCTCGACATTGCAGGCCAGGTCGTCGATGAAGACGCAGCGGTGCGGGCTGACGCCGAGCCGGGTGCACGTCAGCTCGTAGATGCGCCGGTCCGGCTTGCGCAGCCCAACCCGCGAGGAGTCCACCACCACGTCGAAGAGATCGTCGACGGGTATCAGCGCGCGCCACATCGCCTCGCCGTCACGCGAGATGTTGGTGAGCAGCGCGGTCTTGTAGCCGGCGCCGCGCACCTGGTACACGGCGTCGACCATCGCACTGGAGGCAACCATGCCGCGCCCGAAGACGACGCGCTGGGCGACGCGAGGGTCGATCGGATCGTTGCCGGCCTCAGCGTAGCGGGCGCACATGCGGTCGAAGAACTGGTCGTCCGAGATGCGGCCCGTCTCCAGCAGGTGCAGGTCGTGCGCGCCGGTGGGCAGGTGAACCCGACCAGGTTCAGGTACTCAGGATAGACGTCGCGACGGTTGCGAAACAGCGGCTCGGTCATCACGCCGCCCAGGTCGAAGATGGCGGCGTCGAACTGGCGCTCAGTCTGCGCAGCACTCTGCGTCATACCCTTCATTGTGCCCGCGAACGGTCTATCGACCGCGGTCCGCTCTACGACGCGGGGGCCGGCGGCCGCGCCACGCTGCGCACAGCGCGCAGCAGCTCGGCTGGGTCGGTGTCCTTGACCAGGTAGCCGACGGCTCCGTTCTTGAGCGCCTCGACCATCCGCTCGTGGCCGCCGAACGAGGTGAGCATCATCACCCGGATGTCGGGCTGCGCCGCGACCATGCGCCGCGTCGCCTCGATGCCGCCGATGCCAGGCATCGACAGGTCCATGAGCACGATGTCCGGAGAGGTCGTCAGCGCAAGGTCGATGGCCTCCTCGCCGTCCGCCGCAGCACCAACCACCTCCATGTCCGGTTCGTTGCCGATGAACGACGACAGGCCTTTGCGGACGACGGGATGATCGTCGACGATCAGCACCCGGATGCGTGGATGGCTCATCAACTGTGTGCGAACACCATACCCCCCTCGAGGGCTACTCGACGGGCACGCGCAGCGTCACGCGCGTCCCCTTGCCGGGCTCGGTGTCGATCTCGAGCGATCCGTCGGCCTCCTCCGCCAGCTCTGCGATCGCCGCCGTGCCGAGGTGACCCTGTGCGCGTCGCCGCTGCACCTGCCGCGGAGTGAAACCCTTGCCGTCGTCGACGATGCGCAGCACCGCCATGCCGCCGTCGCGCTTCAGCTCCACCGTGACATTGCGTGCCTGCGCATGCGCGGCGACGTTGCGGAGGATCTCCTGCGCGACACGGAAGATGAGCGCCGCGCGGTCTTCGCGCAGGCGCAGGTTGGGCGGTAGGTCGAGCGTGGTGTTGGTGCCCTTGCGTTTGAGGGTGCTGAGGATTTCGACGAGCGCGGCGTGCAGGCCCTCGCGACGGAGCGTGGGCGGCGCCAGCTCGATGATCAGCGTGCGCAGGTCCTTCATCGCCGCACGCGTCTCCTGGGCGGAGTGCTCCATGAGTTCGAGGATCTCTGCGTCGGCTTGCTCGCCATTGCTCTTCAGCTCCGCCGCTTTGGCCGCCAGAGCGAACGCCGAGCCGGCGAGATTCTGCACAACCCCGTCGTGCAAGTCGCGCGCAATCCGCCGGCGCTCCGTTTCCGATGCCTCGACGGCCTTCTGGAGCAACTCCTCGCGCTCCTTTTGATATGCGGCACGCTGCTCGTCGAAGGCATGCACGCGACGCGCAAAGTTGATGAGGAAGCCATGCAGGAGGAATACGGGCATCAGCAGGGCGATGAAGCCGGCGACGCCGGCCTGCCGATGCATGACCACGAATGCGAATGCCGCGAGTCCGTACCCCAGGCTGTACGGGAAGGCAGAGAACTCGCTGCGTAGCGCAGTGGTGATCGGCACCTGGGGGTTGGCAAGCCGAACCACCGTGATCAGCATGCCGTGGTTGATCGCGAAGTGGCACGCCCCGGCACAGAGCCCCGCCAGCAGGTCCACGACCGTGTTCCGGTGGGCCGGCCCCGCGATCTGAACGAACACCCACCACGCCGCAAGGTTCGACAGCATGATGTTGGCGGCGTTGAACACGCTTCGGAACCACCCATTGCGGGTGCGAACGCCGAACCCGAGCGTCTCCCCCACAGCGCCGGCCACAGCCCCCGCCGGACCGAGTATCAGGCTGAGGCCGAGCTGCACGAACACAGTCGGCGTCCACAGCGTCTGCATCGCCGGCAGTGGGCGGATGGCGTACGCAGCCTCGCCGAACGCCACAGCAAAGCCGACGCCGAGGGTTGCCCAGTCCGAGGGCGCACGCACAGTCAGCGCAGCCACCACGGCGCCAACAGCGGCAACCGCGCCAACGAACGCGACCAGTGCAGGCCGGTATTGCACGGGTCCGAGCGCCGGGGCGCGCGGCAGGATGTCGAGTACGCGCATCAGCAGCCGCCCGACGCGCTCGAACCGCCCGACCCTGACCCTCGGAACGTCTCCCAACACGGCGTTCTGCATCAAGCGTCCATCGTAAGTGCTCGTTTTGGCGCGGATTTGCACGTGACAGATTCGTCAGTTGACAAGCGATTGATGCGGCTGCTGACTCTGCACCAGATGATGCAGATGATGACTTCGACCTGTCAGGAAAGAATGAGCAGCGTGCGCGCGCTGTGCACTCGATCGCGCGAGGGTACGCAGCAAGATGCGCACCCCCTCCAGCGTTTATAGTCGGTATTCACACCAACGACCGGGACGGGTTTGGTTGCAAGCTGCCCGTACCGGCAACGCCGGAGAACGTATGGCGAACTGGGGCGACGTAGGCGGCTGGGGCTGATTCAGCCCTGACTGCCCGTGGGCGCACCGTAGCCCGCGGCAGTAACGATCCATCTGATTGGGTGATCACGAGTCCGTAACGGCTCGTGATCCCCGACCCTGATCGGCCGCGAGGGGGGGCACAGGCGAACCGGTGGTGCAGAAATGGCACTGCGCGGTCACTGTGATCCCCCGCGGCTTACCCTAAGATTTCGCGGTCTTGCCCACGACCTCGACGGAGGGAGCAACCCTGGCTGCCTCGGCTGGAGTTACCGCCGGTCGCGGGACGCATGCCGTCGGTAGCGGCATGGTCACCCGCTTTCTGGCTGCCTCGGGGATCTCCTTCTACGGCGACTGGCTGACCACCGTCGCCTTGGTGGTGCTGCTGTTCCGCATAACCGGCTCGGCCACCGGTCCTGCGCTCTACATCCTCGTTCGCGTTGCGCCGCGAGTGCTCGGTCCGGTTCCGGGGGGCGTCTTCGCGGACCGCATGGGGCCGGTCCGGATCACAGTCGCATGCGCGACCGCGCAGGGCGCTCTCACCGCAGCGATTGCCTTGTTTGCTCACTATCGCGTCGTCCCGCTCATCTATGTCGCTGTCGCGAGTGCGCAATTCCTCAACTCACTGGCGCAGCCGGCGTACGGCGCGCTCATACCGAGGCTGGCGCCAAAGGAGCGCCTCGGCCAGGTCAACGGAATCTACTCGAGCCTCTTCGCATCGAGCATCTTGGTGTCGCCGGCCATTGGAGCGCTCGTGCTCCCCCACGTGACCCCCGAGCTCCTCATCATCGCCGACGCCGCGTCGTTCCTGATTGCGGCGGCGTTGCTGGCAAGCCTCCACCCCGCCGAACCTCAGGAGCCCGATCTGCACTCGGCGCGGGGCATCGGCGCCGGCGTTCCCATCGTGCTCCGCGACGGGATGCTGCGATCGCTCGCATTCGGCTACCTGGCCAACACCGCGGTGATCACCGCCCTGCAGGCGGTGCTGGTCGTGGCTGCGTCGCAGCATTTCGGCCGTGACATCGACGTCGGATGGCTGTACGCAGCGGTCGGCGCCGGGGGGCTCGTCGGGGCTGTTCCGGTCATCCGGCGCACGCCGCTGCACGTCGGCCGCGTCGGCATCGTCGTGGCCACGCTCGCCGAGCTGATTCCGGTGGTCCTGTTCGTCGCCGTCACCAACCTCGTCATCGCGATGCTGTTGCTGTTCATCAGCTCGCTGGCGGGCACGATCTATCAGACGCGCGGGTGGGTGGGGCTGCAGCAGCGCGTCGCGCCGGACCTGCTTGGGCGGACCACCGCTGTGATCCGCCTGTCCATGTACGTCGGCATGCTCTTCGGCGCCGTTGCCGCTGTGACCATGGTGCAGGCGCTGGGATGGCAGGCGACGGTGCTGATCGTCAGCGCCGTGTGTTTCGTGCTCCTCGTCTCGAGCTCGGTCTACGGCCCCGGCGACCGCCCCGCCGAGCAACTCGCGCCGATCGACTGGCCACCTTTGTGAAATGACCGCGCGAGCCTGAGGACATCAGGCCGTGCTGAACCTTGGTCGCGGGCGCGAATCGTGGAGACCGTGGACACCCGCGTCTATCACGATCATCGCGGCGCTCGCAGCCGCCGGCATCACCGGCTATCAGCTGAGCCGCCCGGGAATGCTGTTCGGTCCAACCGCAGACATCGCCGTCTACCTGGGTGCGGCCGTGCGCTTGGTGCACGGCGCCATTCCGTATCGAGACTTCGTGCTCGTCCAGCCGCCCGGCATCGTTCTGCTCACGACGCCGTTTGCCTTTCTGTCCGAGGCAATCGGCACGCGCGATGCCCTTGCGGTGCTGCGTCTGTGCACCCCGTTGATCGCGGCTGCCAACGTGGTCCTCGCCGGGCGTCTGCTGCGACACCGCGGCGCAGCCGCTGTGCTCATCGCGTGCGCGGTCATGGCGTTCTACCCGGCCGAGCTGTATGCCCTCGGCAGCGTCATCCTGGAATCCCTGCTGGCGCTGCTCTGCCTCGCCGGTGCCAATCTCGTCTTCAGCGGCGACGCGCTCGCTGAACGCCGGCGGGTCATCGCCGGGGGCGCCGCCTTCGGTGTCGCCATCGCGATCAAGTTGCCAGCGGTCATCCCGGTGCTGGTCATCGCCGTCGTCTGCCTGAACGATCGCGGCCGTCTGCTCAGGTTTCTGAGCGGGGCGTGCGCGGGCTTCGCTGTCCCCACGCTCCCGTTTCTCATCGTGGCGCCGCGTGCGTTCTTCCACGATGTGCTCGCCACCCAGGTGATGCGCCTTCCGGGCTCTGAGCGAGCGCCGCTGGCAGATCGGCTCAGCGCCGTCACCGGTATCGCCGGTCACGAGATCGCGATTGCCGCCGTCCTCGGAGCGCTCGTCATCGTGATCGTGGCGTTCGTCATCGTTCGCCGGCCGGTGACAGGTCTGGAGCGCTTCGCCGTGCTGTCCACGGTGGCGGTCGCGGCCGCGCAATTCGCGCCGTCTCAGTACTACACGCAGTACGCCGCATTCCTCGCACCGTTCCTGGCTCTGCTGCTGGGGACGTCGCTCTCACGCTTGACGGCGCGCGCACTGCGCGCCGCCGTTCACGTCGTGGCCGGCGTCGCCGTCCTGGCGCTGGCTCTCCAGTGCGCCTGGTTCGTGCAGGGCGAGAGTCAGCACGACGTCGCCGGCACCGTCGACGCGGTGGTGCCGGCCGGCACGTGCGCCCTGTCCGATGCGCCGAAATACCTGGTCACCAGTGACCGATTCGTGTCCACGACCCCGCGGTGCACGTCGGTGGTCGACCCCTTCGGCACCCAGCTCGCGCTTGCCGGGGATCCAGCCGCGGCGCGGCGGTTCTGGGGGCACCAGTTCCGAACGGTTGACTACGTGGTGACCACCACACCGGTGACCAGCTGGTACATCAGCGTCGACCCGTCACTCCGCGCCTACATCGCGGAGCACTTCCGGCTGGTCCGCAGCGGGCGTCTTCTTTTTTACGTGCGCAGCGGGCTCACGCCGGTCGTTGCAGGTGGCGCAGCCACTCAGCCCTTCGGCCGGCCCTCGTCGTCAATAGCAGCTTCGACGATGAGAGCCGGAGTCTGCGTGTAGTCGGTGTATCGCATCCACTGCGGCCGGATGCGCACGTAGGCAATGCCATCCCATGCTTCTCGCGCGGGCCCATCGGGAAATTGTGCGAAGTACACTGCCTTGAGACGTTGCAACTCCGCGCCGCTGGGCTCGTCGGCGCGGCCCTCGCACTGCAGCGTGCTCTCCTCGTGCGGGCCGCCGCCGATCACCACGGCAGCGCGAGGATCGCGGCGGAGGTTGCCGAGCTTGCGGGTCGTGGCAACGGTGTCGAAGACGATCTCCAGTGCATCGCTGACGGCAATGCCCACCAGCGCCGCCTCCGGCTGGTTGCCCGGGCCAGTTGTGGCGACGACGCCGTACCCATGGGCACGGATGAAGAGCACAAGATCCTCGCGGACCACGGTGCGACGGTAGCAAACGGCTGGTTATACTCCGGCGCGTTGCGCCGGGGCACCAGGACATGCACCGGCCTTCCCACGCTGGCCTTTCACGAAGGGAGTTCTGG
>VBJV01000070.1:5052-15234 GCA_005879785.1 Chloroflexota bacterium | reverse complement strand
CAGCAACTGCCAGCAGCCCGCTTCCCTGCGGCGGCACTATCTCCCCAAACACCTCCACGGGCGGCAACGCCTACTCGGCGACCTCGTGCAGCCACCCTTCAGTCACATTTGAGCCCGGTATCTACACGTTCACCGGTGACTACAACGTCCAGCCCGATTCGTGGGGGTGTGATAACGCCAACAACGCTCCGCTGGCTCCGCCGAGCAATGACCTCAGCGGCTGCGTCTTCGTCTTCAGCGGCGGAGCGAGCAAAGCACTGGAATACCCGTCCCCGGGTTGGGGTTGGGTACGGCGCTGCTATTGGCGTCATACGTCGGTGCCGGGGTGTCGCCGAGGACGGACACGTCAGTTCCTCCGCTCTGCCAGCACGTATCGTTCCATGTGGTATCGCCGTACCAGTTCCATTCGCACGCGCTCTGGGTCGCGTTGGCGATCGAACAGTTTGTCGAGGCCGGGCCAGCGTTGAACGCCCAGAACGGGTTGTACGACACTGCGTCCTGCGCGAAGCTGACCTTCCTCAGGAAACCCGTCCAACCCAGGGCCGCATCAGCGTTGCCATTCGAACCCGTGCAGTTGGCAGTGGCGGGGTCCGCCATGACCAAGGCTTCGGGGGATGTGTAATACGTGGTGCCGCTGGTGCTGTCAACCGAGGATCCGAGCTTCAACACCGTCTGACCGTTGCCGTACAGGCCACCGTTCTTGTTGTGGGCGGTGAAGTTACCGGTGCCATCGGAACTGCATGCACCGACCAGGGCGGCGCCGTACAACTGGATGGCGGCGTTACCCTGGAGATCGAGGTATCGAGTGGCCAGCGCGAAGGGGAACTGGCGAGTGCCGGGCTGGGCCTCCGCTACCGCATGCGAGGCGATCGTCGTGGCGCCGAAACCCACGACCCTGGCGAAGCCGACGCTGGGGTTGTTGTGCGTAATGTTGGCGCCGACAGTGTCCTCGGGCGGGTAGGCCGAGTGTGAGGTGTCCTGAGTGTACTGCGCTCCTGACGTTCCGCTCGGGTAGAGCGGGTTGGTCACAGTGATAGTGAACGCGGCGTTGCTGCAGGTCAACGTGAACCCGATGTTCGCGTTGCCCGACGGGGTCGTGGTCAGACACCCCGAGGGAGGCGAGAGCCGCAGGTTCTGCCAGGCGTACGACTGCCCGTTGGTGAGCGCCGATGTGGCGGCCGACGAGCCGCTCAGGACGCCGAGGCTGGCCGCACCCGCGAGCGCGCCGGCGTCAGCTGTCAGTTGCATCTGGCGCTTGTCGGCATAGTTCAGGCCACCGTCGATGACCAGGGCTCCCACCGAGAAGACCAGCAACACGGCGAGGGCCATGATGATCAGCACCTGCCCGCGCTTGCCGCGAGCCCCGACCCGTCTATTGACGCGCATCTACTGATTCCCCCTCAGTACTCGGGCCTGCCGCAAGAGGATGTGTATAGGTAGAAGTTGGCCGGGAACAGCTTCGAGAGTATCGGCGTGACGGGCCGGTAGAAGTAGATGATCTTGACCTGAACAGGCAGGTTTCCACCGATGCGCGGCACGCCTATTCGCCAGTTGGTCGCTGATGACGTGACCACCGTGTTGGAGCATGTCGGGTTGGTCCCCTGGTTGGTCGTCGCCTGGTTGATCTCGACGTAGCCCTGGTTGGCAGTACCCGAACAGCTGACCGGAGGGCCTGCGGAACAGGGCAGCGATCCGCTGCCGCTTCCAGTGCCGTCCGTGCACTGGTTCCAGGTGCCGATCAGGTTTGTCTCCTGCTCGATGCCCTGGCAGACAGAACTTCCGGTGAACCCGCTCTGATTGTTGTTGTCCGGGTTGCAGGTGCTGTTGCCGACAGAGGTGTTGCAGGGATTGCTGGCCAGGATGGCGATGCGCACGCCCTCTCGCGCTGCGTTGTTCAACTCCACCTGGAAGAAGATGGCACGCCCAAAATCGATCATCCCGAACAGCAGCACCAGGACCAGCGGGCCGACAAGCGCGAACTCAACCATTGACTGACCGGATCGCTGGGATCGCTTGCGCCGGTGATCTGCGCGGGCACGGGACATCTTCGAACGCTCCTGCAGGGAATTCCGGCCGCCGGCGGGCCGCTCACGGGCCAACGCCGGTCAGCTTCAACCCAGACCGTACACGCGGCGCTTGGCCTTTCAGTCTCGTTTTTGTAACAGGCGCACACTGGGCTGGCCCAAGGCTTCTGCCGTGCCACAGTCCCGTGGATACGCCACCGCCTTCGGGCGTTCAGACAGGGGAGGCCGCCCCGGTGTCGCGGCGGTGGACATCACGCGCTTGATGAGCGCTTTGTCAAAAGCCGAGTACGCCACGATTCGCACACCGGGCATCGTCGCGGCCATCTCACGCGTGACGCGCAGCCCGCCACCGTCCGGCATCTGGACGTCCACGACGAGCACGTCGGGATTTACTGCCTGCGCCAGGGCGATGCCGTCGTTCGGCCCGTTGGCGGCACCGGCCAGCCTGAGGTCGGCCTGCGCCGAGATCACCCGGCTGAGCGCAGAGCGCACGTCGGCACTGTCGTCGATGATGAGCACACTGAGTGGCCGGCTGGTGGAGTCAGGCATATCTTCGGCTCCCATGAACGAACGCTTGTCGGGTCACGACGCCATACCGGCAACCGCGTGAAGGCTTTCGGTCCGATGGGCCAGGCGATGCGGCAACCAGCACTCGAGAGTGGTCCCGCGGCCGGGTTCGCTGCGAACCGTCACGCGGCCTCCGAGGGCGTCGGCGCGCTCACGCATCGCGCTCAGGCCACGATGGCCCGCAGGGGAGCGTCCGTCTGCTTGCGGAGCGAAGCCGGGCCCGTCGTCGCTGACGCGTGCACAGAACCCGTCGGCGCCCTCGAGGAGCTCCACGGTGGCCATCGCTCCACGAGCGTGTTTACGGATGTTGTTGAGCGCTTCGCGGACGAAGCGGAACAGAGTGGTGCCGATTGTCGGGTCGGGCTCGTTCTCCAAACCGTTGCGCAGCACGTAGCGAAACGCTGCCTCGTCGCTGAGTTCTTCGAGGCATTGCTGGAGCGCAGCCGGCAGTCCCATATCGAGCACCTGCGGGCGTAGCTCGGACATCAGCCCGCGCATGCGCACGACTGCCTTGTCGATGGCCGCGTCCACCTCGACGGCCGTGGAGAGCGTCTCAGGCGTGGCGCTGGGATCGTTCAGCAGGAACACCTGCATCTTCGCGGCGATCATCGCCTGGAGCATGTCGTCATGGATGACGTCGGCGATCTGGTGCCATTCCTCCTCCTGCATCGTGACCAGGCGGAGGAGCAGCTGGCGACGCTCGTCGTTGCTGCGGTGCAGGTCCTCGAGGCTCGCATACAGCGCCTGTGTTCGTTCCGCGACCAGCTGATCGAGAACGCTGTTCTGGTGGCGCACCTCGGCGTTGAGGCGGCGCGTCTCGTTCAGCAAAAGGAATTGACGCGCGAGCACCACCGCGACGATGAAAAGTGCCGCCCAGGCAAGCAGCCCAGCCCGGCTGCTTGCCGCAGCAACGACGGCGACGATCGCGGCGCCGAGGACGGGGACGTAGGGGAGAAGGACGTTCCAGCGAGGCAGCTGCGCGCCATCTTCACCCACGCCAACCTGGGCGCGATTCGCCCGCAGCGCAGCCAAACCAATCAGCGAGTAACCGAGCATCCACCCGACATCGATCGGGTTATTGGTCGCGTAGCTCTGTACGGTCGTGAAATAGGCGAAACCGCTGTCCGCGAAAGTGTTGAGGAGCACGCCGAGTCCAAGCAGCGCTAACGGCATCCGGGCGCCGATCCGGATGCGCGACAAGATGAGAATGAGGATCGTGGCTATCGCGATGTCGCTGACTGGATATGCGAGGCCAATGACCTTTTGAATGACGTCCTCCGGCGAGTTCGCGTACACGGGTCCGAGGACGATGGCCCACGACACAAACAGCAGTGAGCCGGCGATGAGCAGCCCGTCGAGAACCGAGCGAGCCCCAGCGCCGACCGATCGCGGCGCACCCGGCAGCCGAAGCAATCCGGCCACAGCCAGGGGGACAGCGGCGAGGTACCCGAGGTCCGGATAGGACGGAAAGAGGTCCGCGGGCTTCAGCCCGAGGGCGACCTCCTGCACGGTCCAGGCCACCTGGCCGAGGGCCAACTGGCCGCCGACAGCCCCAGCAGGGCCCACGCCTGGCGCCCGCGGCCCCGCAGTCGCCATGCTGACCATCCGCACGCTCCGGCGGCGAGGAGCGGAATCACCGCTTCGGAGATGTCGTCGAAAGCGACCGGGAATGGCCGTCCCGGGATTGCCAGGATGAGACCGAGACTGCCAGCGGAGAAGAGCAGCGCGGCGGCGAGGACGCCATAGAACGTGCGGTTGCGCATGTCCGAAGCCATCAAGTGTTCTCGGGCCCCGGAAGAACATCATCGCGGGGCCGAGACAGCGTGGTTACGGCTGCGCAGCCTCCTGGCTTGAGCCAGGGGCGGACAGGGCAGAGGGCGACATCGATGCCGGCAGTGTCAGAGTCGCCTGTGCACGTATGACTGGAGGAGGAGCACGATGACACTCTCGCTGGGCGACACGGCGCCGGATTTCGAGGCGGAGACCACGCAGGGCAAGATCCGCTTTCATGACTGGGTCGGCGACTCCTGGGCGGTTCTCTTTTCGCACCCGAAGGACTTCACCCCGGTCTGCACCACGGAGCTGGGCTACATGGCCAAGATCGGGCCGGAGTTCGAACGTCGCAATGTCAAGGTCGTCGGCTTGTCCGTCGACCCGATCGACAAGCACGAGAAGTGGGCCGACGACATCGAAGAGACGCAGGGCTCCCGGCCCGGCTACCCGATCATCGGCGACTCCGACTTCAACGTCTCCAAGCTCTACGGGATGCTGCCGGCCAGCACCTCAGGTGACCCGGCACAGCGGACGCCCGCCGACAACCAGACCGTCCGCAACGTCTTTGTGGTCGGCCCGGACAAGAAGGTCAAGTTGATCCTCGTCTACCCGATGACCACCGGGCGCAACTTCGATGAGGTGCTCCGGGTCATTGATTCACTGCAGCTCACCGCCAAGCACCGGGTGTCGACCCCGGTGAACTGGAAGCAGGGTGAAGACGTGATCATCGCCGGGTCGGTGTCGGACGACGAAGCCCGCCAGATCTTTCCGGGCTACCGGGCGCCGAAGCCCTACCTGCGTATCACGCCGCAACCGAAGTAGCCGTCTAAACGCACCCCGGCAATAGTCAGCCTCGCGCAGGCTTGTCGTCAGGTTCGCGTAGAGCTATAGCTCAGACGCGGCGCGTTCAACTCCTGGCTCATGAGAACATGCATTATCAGGAGTTTGGCCGGTAGCTTCCAGGGCGGTCACCACCCTGCCAACGCGCTGTTTGCCTAAGGCGGGCGGATCTCGAACTGCCCGTCGCCGACCGGCTCCAGCGTGCCGCGCAACTCGTGCACGGTCCGGTGGTGGGCGCCGCACAGCAACAGCATGTTGCGCATCTCGGTCTGGCCGAAGTCAGCCCAATGCCGTCGGTGATGGCCGTCACACCAGGACGGCGGCAGGCCGCATCCCTTGATCACGCAGCCACGATCGCGTACCTCGAGCGCCCGGCGCATCGACGGCGAGACGGTGCGCATCGTTCGGCTGACGCTCAATGCCGAGCCATCCTCAGCCTCGGTCAGCACGGTCAGGGCCGCATCGCAGGCAAGACGCCTAGCTGTCTCGGCACTGACGGCGCCGGCGAACCGCATCGACGCGACGTCGCCGCCTGCCGCCTCGCAGAGGCCAGCAGCCGGCACGGTGATCACCAGGTGCGGCCGCTGACCGCCGCTGGACGGCAGGTCGCCGGCCTGCAGCTGACGTCGCGCCAGCTCGACGAGCGCGTCGGCGCGCCGCTGCGTCGGCGTCCGGGCGTCGTTGGCCAGCGGCGCGGTCAGGGCGTCGATGGCCGTGCGCAGCATCGCTCCACCCTCTCCATCCAGCTGTCCGTCGACCAGAAAGACGCCGTCGAAGCTCTGGGAGAGGTTGAAGCGGCGGCGCTGGTGGTCGCGGATCGCGGCCGCCAGCGTGCCCTCGGGATCGACGCAGTGGCGGAGCTCGCGGCTCATGGTGCGCAGCCGGTCTGCGTCGACCCGCTCCGCTGCCGCAATCAGCCCGGCGGCCGCCTGTGGCGCCGCCTCGCGGCCCACCTCGGTGACTGTGCGCGCAAGCACGGCGGCGTGGTGGTACCCGAAATCGCCATTGCGAAATGCCTCCACCGCGCCCGGCAACGCCTCCAGCTCGCGAGCGACCTCCGCTCGCTGCGCCGCCGCTCCGCCGGCAAGCCCGCACCGTCGCTTCAGCCAGTCGACCACCGACGTGGCGCCCTCGCCGATGTATCCCTTCAAGCGATCGAAATGGCTCAAGCGCCGGCTGAACTCAGCCTCCAGACGGTCAATCACGCGGCGCAGCTCGACCAGGCTTCGCCCGACTTCGGCACTGCTCAGATCCTCGAGCCGCTCCCCCGCCACCCTCTCAGCGGCTGCCGCCAGGCGAGCGATCAGGCCGTCCCCAGGCTCTGGTCTCAACTGTTCGATCGCTACTGCCACAACACAGCATTGTAGCACATCTCGCGAACATCCGTTCGCAGTTCCCGACCCGGCCTCAGGCAGGCGCGATGTTCTGGTTCAGCCGGAAACGGTTATCAGGATCGTACTTGCCCTTCAGCACCCGGAGGCGGTCGTAACGCGCCGGGCCGTATGCGTCGCGCACACGATCCTCGCCCTCGTCCATGAGGAAGTTCACGTACACGCTGCCGGTGTGATACGGCTCGAGCGCCGACCAGAGGCCGCGCACCCACTCGCGCTCCTCGTCGAAACCCTCGGCACCCTCGGTCATCGCCGTGATGTTGAACGTGTGGCCCGCGGAGCGACCGTTGAACGCTGTCGCGTCTGCCGGAAGCCGCGCCAGCGCGCCGCCCATCTGCCAGATCGGGAACGCCGTCAGCGGTGACTTGATGCGCATCGAATGGTCGACGGTGATGTCGATGACCTCGTCGGACAGCTCGGCCACGTCGCAGCTGCGCATGTAGTACCAGCCGCCGTGCGGAAAGGAGGCATCGAAGGCGGCCTGATGCTCGACGAATGGCTTCGGTGCGCAGACATCGAGGAGCGGGCGCCCAAAGCGACGCAGCGGAGCGAGCACACGTTCACCGTCCTCGACCGCGCCCGCGTAGCAGCAGACCACCGCGACGACCGGTTTCCCGTGCAGCTCAGCCGGCACGAACGGGAGCGCCGGCGCCATCCGATGGATGACGATGGTCATCAATTCGTCAGGCGCATCGGCGATGAAGTCGCGGTAGAACCGAAGCACCTGCGGCGAGTCGCTCATGGCCCAGAAGACCGCTCCAGCGAGAACGATCGGACCAACCGGGTTGAGGCGAAAGCTGAACTCGGTGACGATGCCGAAGTTGCCTCCTGCACCGCGAACGCCCCAGAAGAGATCAGGGTTTTCCGACTCGGACGCCCTCACGACCTCGCCGGACGCGGTCACGACCGTCGCGGCCAGCAACTGGTCGACCGTCAGACCGTACTTGCGGTGCAACCACCCGATGCCGCCCCCGAGCGTCAGCCCGGCGAGGCCCGTGTGCGTGACGATCCCGGCGGGCACCGCCAGCCCGAACGCCTGGGTCGCCTGGTCGAGCTCTCCCAGGAGGACACCGGCTTGCGCCGTAGCAGTGCGCGCCTCCGGATCGACTTGGATGTCTTTCATGAGGCTGAGGTCGATGACCAGACCGCCGTCACACACGGACTGTCCGGGAAAGCTGTGTCCGCCTCCCCGCACCGCCAACGGCAAGCCGGCGTCTGTCGTCAAGCGCAGCGCGCCGGCAATATCGGCGACTCCTGCGCAGCGCGCGATCAGTCCCGGATGGCGATTGATCGATCCGTTCCAGACGCGGCGCCGCTGCTGGTAATCGGCGTCTTTCGGTGCGACCAGCTCACCGGCGAAGGCGGCTCGCAGCTCGCGCACGAGCGATTGATCGAGCTCCACGCCAGGGTCGCTAGATGTCAGATCCATGTCATTGACGCAGGCGGCGCTTGATCTCCGCGCGGTACCCGGGAAAGTAGCGCGGGATCACGCTCAGGTCGAAGCGAGGCAGGATCGAGCCGGGTGGCTCCCTCTCCAGGAGAAAAGCAAACGATTCACGCACCAGAGCCGCAGTCTGCGCGCCAGGAGCCAGCTCTCGCTTGTCGGTTGCCGAAACAGTGACCTCATACACGTTGCCGTTGAGGTGCACGCGGAAGCGCTCGCGATCATCGTTCTCATCGAGTTGCTCGACGTCGATGCGCTGGGTCACCGGCGGCACGCTACCATGCCGGGAACATGACGGACGAACCCGAAGAAACCGTGGCCTGGCAGGCCATGCGCTACAAGTGCCCGGTGCTCGACGCGGACGGCAACATCATCGGCGAAGCCATGTCACTGCTCGGGGACGAGAGTGCCGACATCTTTCATGGTATCGCCGTCCACCACCACGCGTTGGGCCGGTTGCTGGAAGTGCCGGCCGCGTCCATCCCGAGGATCACGAACCAGAAGGTCTTCACGGCGTTGACACCCGAAGAAGCCGCAGCGCTCAGGCCGTATCGCGAAGAGCACTGGTACCACCTCGGTTGGGGCGGCCTGTTTCGCAAGCATCCCGAATGGGACGACAGTCAGCTCCCACGGCACCTGCTGCCCAAGGAATGACCGCCGCCGGCCCGCGCTGACCGGTGGCTACGAGCGTCCCGCAGCGCGGGCAGCCTGTACAGCAGATTCGATCCCTTGATCCCATGCATCGCCGTGCCCGGGCAGGACGAGTCCGGCGCGCAGCTCCGCGAGGCGCGTCAGCGATTCGAGCGCCTGCCCGGAGCTGACGTTCAGGCTCGCCGGCATGATCTGCGGGCCACGCCGGCCGGTCATGGGGTTGCGTGTCACCAGCGCATCGCCCGTGCAGAGCCACGACTGCGCCTCGAAGAACAGCGCTGACATTCCGGGCGTGTACCTCAGTGACAGGCACGATCTGCAGGCCTCCGCCGCGCATGAGCCCGAACAGCGTGCGATAGGCCTCGCCGTGCACAAGGTACTTCGTGAAGCCGCCTTCGGTCTTTGGCCGCTTGGCTCCCCTGGCGACAGCGGCATCGGCATCATGCACGCGCACGGTCGCGTGTGCTTCGACCCGCGCGCGCTCAGCGAAGCCAGTGTGGTCGCTATGGGCGTGAGTTAGAAGAACGCACTCGATGGCGGTGAGCGAGAGGCCTCGCGACTCCAGCATCTGCAGCAGCAGCGCCCAGTCAGACGGCTTGCCTGCGTCCACGAGGGTGAGCCGGCCCCCCTCCTCCACCACGTAGAAATGCGAAACGCTGTTGGACAGCCTGCGGAGGCCGGCGGCGAGTTCCATCATCAGCATCCTGAGATGTCGACAACCCGATTGGCAGCGTTCTTGCCGTTGATGCAGGTCCAGTGGTAATCGCGCGTGATCAGAGCGGTGCCCGAGCCGCCGGAATAGCCGGTTGGCGGGCAGCCGGTCGGAAACTCGGTGAGCTGCATGCCGACCACCAGTATCAGGAGAGCGGCGGACGCACTTGCCACAACCACCGGCCGGTGCACGCGGGGGGCCACCGCATCCGGTTGTAGCGCCGCCAAGAGCAGGAGGAGCCCTGCGGCGAGCAGAGCGACCCCGATCGAGAACCCCGCAAGAAAGCCGAGTGCCATCAAGCCGGTGGCGGCGAAGGCCAGCAGCGGCAGGCGAGAAGCACGCGCCCATGTACTCGACGCGAGAAGCGCGGCCACCGCGAGCAATGCGATGAGTCCGACGATGAATGGTGGGCGCAATGACTGTGGATCGTCGGGCTGAGCACGTAGCAGGATCACGTAGAGCACGTCGGTTGCCACCGCAAGCAGTGCGCCGAACACGCTCAGAAGTCGGGATCTCATGGGACCCCTACGCGAGCTCGCTCAGGTATTGCGGCAGCATGCGCCGCCACGTGCCCCAGTCGTGGTCGTACTCGGTGCCCCACGGGTCCACTCGATTCGGGATGCCCTTGCTGCCCAGCACGTCCGCGAGCCGCCACGACTCGCCGATGTTCTCCCAGCGTCCCTCTCCCGACGCGAGAATGGCGAAACGCTGACGCAGCAGGTCGAGGCGCGCGCCCTCGAGCCCCGGAAGGAAGTACAGCGGCGTCGCATAGAAGAGGTC
>VBJV01000070.1:0-4770 GCA_005879785.1 Chloroflexota bacterium | reverse complement strand
CGCCGACCGCGTCGATGAGCCACATGCGCTCGATCTCCTCCGCATCCCCGCCGGCGGTCGGAAACACGATCATCGGCTTGCCGAAGTGGCCCCAGCGCACCACGTTGACCTCGTCGTGGAGGCGGCTCGAGTACCAGCGCTCGCGCAGCTTCACAGCCATGTCGCAAGCCTAGCCTCGGTCACGGGTAGATCAGCCTTGCCTCGCCCGGGAACAGCCAGGCCAGGCCGTCGAGCATGCGGTCGCGCCAGTTGGTCCAGTTGTGCCCGTCGAGCCCTTCCACCACCCGGAACTCGCCGGCAAGCCGCTGCAGCACCTCGGTCATGGCCCGGTTCGGCTCGGCCAGGGGCTCATAGGCGCCGAACGTCTGGAAGATCCGCTCTGTCACGACACGCGGCTTGGCCCTCAGCTCGTTGACGAACCGGACCACGGGCTCGAACAGGGCACCGGCCGCGAGGTCACGCCCCACCACCGAGTAGCGCAGTGACGCCGACTCCAGCAGCAGCCCGCCGTAGAACCCCGGCGCTCGCACGGCGGCCGAGAGCGCCGCGACCGCACCGAAGCTCGCCCCGGCCAGCACCCGCCCGCTCGGGCCGCCGCGCAGCGGCAGGCGCCGCTCGAGCAACGGCACCAGCTCCCCGGTGAGAAAGCGGCCGTGCGCAGCGCTGGCTGCGTACTCACGCAGGCGCTGCTCAGGATGGTCCAGAGCGACGACGCAATCGGCCATCAGCCGCCGGTGCATCAGGTTGTCGAGGACGGTCGCCATGCTCGAGTACGTGAGGAAGTCGCCGCCGTCGTGCATCACCAGCAGGGGCAGACGGCTGTCACGTCGCATGCGCGCGGGCAGGTAGATGGTGAGGCGAACATCGCGTTTGAGAGCACGGCTGGGAATACGCACATCGCTCAGCTCTCCGGCAACCGCCGCAGGATCGGGCACCGCCCAGTCCGGCGTGACGTACCCCTCGCTCTCGACAACCGACATCTCGCTGGTGGGACCGACGGCGCGCCGTGAGTTCAACGGGTCGAGCACGCTGCCGGTGTGGTCGCCGTGCCGCACCAGCAGGCGGTACTCGACCCGCGAGCCACGCGGCAGTTCAACGGTCGCGTGCCAGAGGTCTGTCCCGCGCATACGGCGCAGCGCGAGCGGCACCGGCCACCCCACTACGCGGTGTTCGACCCCCACCCCGTCCGCGTCTCCGCGCCAGATGAAGGTGCACGCGGTTGACTCGATCAGCGGGACCGCCGACTCGCGCAGCAGTTGCTCGATCGCCTCGGGCGTCGCGCCGTTGCGGCGGAGCCGGGTCAGCGCGCGCTGCCGCGGGGCGCGGCCGGTGCGCTCGATCATGCCGCGACGGCCGCGCTGCGGATCGCACCGTCCGGTGAGAGCACGCGCACGCCGCGCAGGTCGGCGAGGTGCTCGTCGTCCCAGGCGAGACGCTCGCCCTCATCCAGCAGGACGCAGACGCGCGGGGCGCATCGGCGCGCCAGCAGGCTCAAGCGTGCCGGGTCACGGTGGCGCAGGCGCGTCTGCGCGTCAGCGATGGGCACGAGGCCACGGATGGCCGAGATCCCGGCATCCAGCACCTCGTCGGGCCGCAGCGAGGGGTCGGTGTCGTCGATGACGACGATGCGTTCGGCGACCGCCATGCAACCCGACGACCAGGCCAGCAGCGGTCGCTCCCCAAGCACAGCGCTGACATTGGAAAGGTGCAGGCACTCGTTGAGGACGCCGACATGGCCGCCCGCGACGGCCACGGCCGCGCACTCGCCGACGATCGCCGCGACGGCGTCGCGATGCGCCTGGATCACCGGCCGATGGTGCGGTGGTAACGCGGCGTAGAAATCAGCGCGCGCCGACGCGACCGCGCCCGCATGCCCGTCATCGAGGGCCCGCACCGCGGTGAGCGCCTCGTCGAGCTCGTTGCCGGCGTGCCGCCGCGATCCCGCGAACCGGCGGCGGATGGCATCGGCCCCGGCGAGCGCATGCCGCAGCCGCAACAGGTACACCTCGCGCAGCTCGGCCAGGCGTGCCCGCAGCGCGCGCTCGGCCGCCGCGTATTCGCCATCACTGTCAAGAACGTCGAGCCGGCGGCCGTAGAGGCCGAGGTTGCGGGTGCCGCCTCCCAGCCAGCGGTCCACCTCGGCATCGTTGCGCTCACCCTCCTCCCAACCGGCGGTGATCAGCGCGACTGGCCCGTCGATGTCGAGGGTGGACAGCTCACGCGCAAGGGCGGGGGAAGCACCGAGCGGCCCCAGCAGGATGGCTCGGGTCACGACGCGTGCACGTGCACCGTCTCGCCCACGGCGTCGAGCATCTGGCGCAGCGTGTCGTAATCGGGGTGGGCCATGCGGATCCACGCGTTCGCCATGTACCCCGCCTCCACCGGCTGGGTCGGCGTGCCCTGGCCTGGCAGATGGGCATCGAGGATGTGCTCCCCGAAACGGTGCTGGATCGCGTCGACGCCGTCGTAATGGGAGATGGTGCCATCGCGATCCGGGCGCAGGGCCACGATGCCGGCGGCACGACGGCGCGACAGCGGTCGCTCGACGCTGCCGTGCACGATCGCGTTGGCCCACTCGCGATAGATGTCGATGTCATTGCCCGCCGCGTAGAGGTCCCAGGCGCGGACACCGGGAGGACGGCATCCGATTTCGCTGAAGCGCAGCCCCTTCGGTCCGAAGAACCATTCCATGTGCGTCGCCGATGTGCCGATGCCGAGCGCGTCGATGACGCGCTGCCCCATGACGCGCACGTCGCCGTAATCGGGCGCCGTGTCGACGCGGTTGGTGGCAATGAACTGCGGGCTGATCCACCGCGTGCGCATCGCCTCGAGCACGTTCGGGTAGTAGTGGGAGATGAAGTCGTACACGGGGGCGCCGTCGATGCTGATGGTGTCGTAGAAGCCTTCGTGGCCTTCTACGAACTCCTCGACGGCAACGGACTCGGTCCCCGACGCCCCCAGGGTCCCGAGCGCGCGATCCAGCTCGGCGTCGCTGTCGACACGCACCGTGCCCGATGCTCCCGCAGCGGCACGCGGTTTGAGGATGAGCGGATAGCCGACCACGTCGGCGAAGGCGTGCACCTCCGCCGCCGAGGACGCCCCGGTCGACTGCGCCGTCGGCACGCCGGCCTGGCGCAGCGCCTCCTTCATCGACGGCTTGTCGCGGCAGAGAAAGGCGGTGCGTACCGACGTCCCCGGAATGCCGCACAGCTCGCGCGCTTCGGCGGCGGCCATGGTGTGCGCCTCCACACTCGACTCCAGCCGGTCCACCCACGTCTTCCCCTGCACCCAGCGAACCGCGCTGGCGAGCTCACCGGTGTTGGTGACGTTGCCGACCTGCTGGTAGTGGACCATCCAGCCCTTCACGTCGGAGTCGAGCGCATCGATGGGACGCTCTCCGATGCCGATCACCGTCGCTCCCGCATACACGAGCCCGCGGACGAATTCGCGCTGGTTGGGGGGAAAGGCAGGTTCGATGAAGATTACGTTCACCCCACGGATCCTACCCGGGAGCGGCCGCGGCCCTCCCCTTCGAGGCTGTTTACACTGGCCTGCGATGCGCTACGCGGTGTTCGTCGCCCCATATTTTCTCGATACGACGGTGCGCTTCATCGCTGCGGCGGCATCGCTGCCCGACGTGCGCCTTGGGCTGATCAGCACGGACCCCGAGGAGCGCCTTCCCGACCGCGTGCGCGCCCTGCTCGCCGGTCATTACAGGGTCGACGATGCGACCGACGCGCAGCAGATCGCCGACGCGACGCGGGCGCTGAGCGGGCACCTGGGCGGTGTCGACCGGCTCATCGGCATGCTCGAACAGCTGCAGGTGCCGCTCGGTGAGGTGCGCGACGCCCTGGAGATCGACGGCATCGGCGCCGAGGTGGCGCGCAACTTTCGCGACAAGTCGCGCATGAAGGACGTGTTTCGCGCTCACAGCGTGCCCTGTGCCGGCCATGCGCTGACGGCATCCGCCGAGGGTGCCACGCGCGCGGTGGCGACGCTGGGCTATCCGCTGGTGGTGAAACCGCCTGCCGGCGCGGGAGCGCGGAGCACGTTCCGCATCGACGGCCCCGAGCAGCTGACCGCATGGCTGCGCGCTGACCCGCCGTCGCCTGCGCAACCAGCACTGCTCGAGCAACTGGTCACCGGCGATGAGCACAGCTTCGACAGCGTCGTCGTCCAGGAGCGGCTGGCCTGGCACTCGATATCGCAGTACCTGCCCACGCCGCTCCAGGTGCTGGAGAATCCCTGGATCCAGTGGGCGGTGCTGCTGCCGCGAGACATCGACGGCGGCGAGTACGACGGCATCCGCGACGCCGCGCAGCGTGGACTCCACGCACTGGGTCTGCGCACGGGTCTGACCCACATGGAATGGTTCCGGCGCCCGGACGGCAGCGTGATGATCTCCGAGGTTGCGGTGCGCCCGCCCGGAGCGCAGTTCACCTCGCTGCTCTCATACGCCCACGACGTCGATTTCTATTCGGCCTGGGCCCGTCTGGAGATCTTCGGCGACTTCGTTGTTCCCGAGCGCCGCTGGGCGGTCGGCGCCGCGTACCTGCGCGGCCAGGGCACCGGCGCGGTGAGCGCGGTGCACGGGCTCGACGTCCTGCAGCACGAGCTGGGGGAATTGGTCGTGGAAGCGCGCATGCCCGAACCCGGGCAGCACCCCAGCGGCACGTACGAGGGTGAGGGCTACGTCATCATGCGGCACCCCGACACAGCCGTGGTCGAGCGCGCGCTGCGCCGCGTGGTCGAGGTTGCGCGAGTCGAGCT
>VBJV01000069.1 GCA_005879785.1 Chloroflexota bacterium | reverse complement strand
ATCGGTAGCGATTGTATGAGGGATTGGGGGCGTTCAGGGCGAGCTCGGTGGCGGCCAGGTAGGAGAACACGCCGCCTGCTGCAGGGTAGCGACTCAATATGCTGCGTGCATCGACCTGTTCAGCCGGCGATGTGAGGAGCTGGGGGCTACGCACCCACAGATCGGGCTGGGATTCCACCGATGCGTCGAACCCCAGCGGTCCCGGATCGGCGCGATCCTGGGGGAATGCCTCAACGCGAACCAGATAGAGGTCGCCGATACCGAGGCGTTGCGCTTCCGCACGCCACAAGTCGGTGGTATAGCGTGCATTCGGCAGATGACAGGCGCGGTGGATGAGCAGCAGCGGTTTGCCGTTGACCCGGATATAGCGGGGGTCAGCGAAGGTTGTGGCGAGCCAGCGGATGTGCGCCAGATCGTCGTCTTCTCCGTAGGTCTGCTCGAGCTGGATGCGTGGAACGGCACTGTCTGTTGCCAGCGTCCAGTCCTGGTTGACCCAGCATAAACAGAAGGGAAAGTCCGGTCGGCGCGAGCTGATCATCTCGTCGAATGCCTGCTCGAGAACGCGTCTGCCGGTGAACCAGTAGTGGAGGTACACGAACCCGTCGACGCCGTGCGCTCGCGCGAGCTCCGCCTGGCGCTCGCGCACCGCGGCGTCCCTGAGGTCGTAGAGCCCGAGTTGCTCGGCCGGCAGGTGAGGCTGGTAATGGCCCGCGAATCGCGGCTTCGCCGTACAGACCGGCTGCCACGGATCAGCATCCACCTCCGCAAGAGGAGCGTTCTCTGCGGCCCTGCGCGACTTCGGGTCGATGAAGGCGAGGAAGCGGAGTTCATGGACATGCGGCCGCGATGCTGCCGGCGCACCGTGCCGCATGCGGCGATCCACGTCCGCGAGGTAACGGACGAGCTCACGGCGTTCATCCCGGTTGTGGTCCGATCTCTCCAGCATCTGGATCAATTTTCCGCTCCGCAGCCACCGACTGGTCGAGCGTGGTTTTCCTGGGCCCCGGCAGGGGTGGTATCCTGCCCACGAGGGTACGGAGCCGCCGACCGGCCCGCCCGGGTTTGGGGCCAGGCAGTGAGAACGAGAAGCCATCCAGAGCGATCGACCGCGCACCTGCCGAATTTCTTCATCGTTGGTGCCAACAAGGCAGGCACGACGTCCCTCCATCACTACCTCGGGCAGCACCCTGACGTCCTGATGAGCGCCAACAAAGAACCAACGTTCCTGTCTCTCCTGCACCTGGGTGGATTGCCGCATCAGCCGCCTCCTCCATTCGGCCGCGCACTCGTCTACGAGTGGGGCGACTACCTCCGGCTGTTCGAGAGTGCAGAGCCGGCGCTGGCGGTCGGGGAAGCGTCGACCGCATACCTGACGTCGCACTACGCGCCATGGACCATTCACGAGCACTTTCCTCATGCTCGTATCGTCGCGATTCTGCGCCACCCGGTCGATCGAGCGTACTCGCAATTCCTCATGTACCGTCGGGCGGGAATCGAAGTCTTCGAGACCTTTGAGGGCGCCCTTGATGACGAGTTGAAGAAGCGTGCCGACGGGCTTCCGCTCGACAGCCACTACACCGAGCTGAGCAGATACGGAGCTGGCCTGGCGCGATACTACGGCTTGTTTCCCGCTGACCGAATCCGCGTGTATCGCTATGAACAGTTGCGGGATGATGGCGAATCCCTCCTGCGCGATCTGTGCACCTTTCTCGAGGTCGATGCGGCCGCAGCCATTGACACCAGCGCTCGGCTCAATGCTTCACCGCGCACCGGCTCTGACGGTTACGGCACGCAGCTGACAGACGACATTCGCCGTCGCTGGGTGACCGTCTTCCACGATGACCTGATCGAGGTGGACCGCCTCACCGGGGGAGACTTTGCCCAGTGGCTGGAGGAGTGATCGGACGTGTGCGCTGACGGTGTTGCCGGACGGCTCGCTGAGCTGCTCGCCGATCGGCCAACGCTGCATCTGGGTGCTGATGGCGCTCCCGTGTCGTTCGCAGTCAGCGATCGGGTGCTTCATTTCATCGACCAACACCTCACCCCGGGAACGACCACCGCCGAGACCGGGGCTGGACTGTCCACCATCGTCTTCGCAATGCACGGAGCGCATCACACTGCTATCACAAACAAGCAGGATGAGACCGAGCGTATTGAGGCGTACTGCGCCCCTCGTGGTATCGACCTCTCGGACGTGACCTTCATCGTTGGTGACTCGGCCGACGTGTTTCCCAACGCAGGATTGAGTGGTCTGCAGATGGTGCTCATCGACGGACGCCATGCCTTTCCAAGCCCCTTCCTCGACTGGTACTACCTGTCGCGTGCGATGGTCGTCGGGGGCCTCCTCATCGTTGACGATACGCAACTGTGGACTGCGCGGGCGTTGCGCGACTTCCTGCTCGAGCAACCCGGTTGGCAGCACGAGGCGGAACTGTCTCCCCAGAGCTCGTGCTTTCGTCTCACCGCGCGGATCGATCATCTGGCCGAGTGGACGTCCCAACCCTACGTATTCAGGCAATCGTCGCGACAGGCCAGGGCAAGCCGGCCGTCTCGCCACCGATCACGCCGGTGATGTCGTCCGCGGCGATGGCAGATCTCCCCAATCCAAGGTTGCCGAACTTTTTTATCGTCGGCGCGCAGAAGTCCGGAACAACCTCGTTGCATCATTACCTTGGCAAGCATCCGGACGTATTCATGAGCGCGGTGAAGGAGCCGCACTTTTTCGCACACCTGGGGCGAATGGGTGAACCGTTACCGAGCGGCCTCCTGTTCTCGGCACGGCTTGTCTACACCTGGGATGACTATCGCAAGCTATTCGAACGTTCGGACGGGGCTGTTGCTGTCGGTGAGTCGTCGACAGGCTACCTGTCGTCGCATCAAGCGCCGGCTGCGATACGCGAGCATATTCCTCATGCCAAGATCATCGCTCTGCTTCGACACCCGATTGATCGTGCGTACTCCAACTACCTGATGAATCGGGTTCACGGAGCTGAGCCCTTGCGCAGCTTCGAGGATGCCTTCGCGGCTGAGCAGGGCCGTCGCGATGCGGGTTGGCCCGCTGGCAAGCACGACTACTTCTCCCTCGGCCTATACGGCGAGGCGCTCTCCCGCTATTACGCAGTCTTTCCCGCCGATCAGATCCGGGTGTTCGCGTACGAAGAGTTGCGGGACGATGCGAAGGGCTTGGTGGAGACGGTCTTCGCCTTCCTCGGCGTGGAGCCATCACAGCCTGTTGATGCGAGCGAGAAGCTTCTCGTCGCCCAAACGCCGCCGCGAAGCCAGCGGATCGACCGACTGATTCACAGCCGTTCCCGCGCACTGTCTGTGGCGAAGTCAGTCGTACCTGGCGCCGTGCGACGGTCTGTAGGCGCACGCTTGGAGGCAATGAATCAGACGCCGGCGCGTTTACCGGAGCGGCAGCGCCGCCGCATGGTGGCCGCCTATCGTGACGACCTGTCGGTCGTGGATCGGCTGACGGGCAAGAACTTCAGCAGGTGGCTCGAGGAGTAGCGACGGCTGCTCCGTTCAGCGTGCAGACCGCCTCAGAATCCGCGACTCGAGGCGACGCACCGCAGTCGCGAGGCGCACGGCGCGACTCTGTTGAAACGTCCTGATTGCCGAGCGCGCTGCCGTCAGGCCGGCATCCTGAACGGCAAGGCGGCGCTCCAGCGCTGCCTTCTCCATGGTCAGCGTGCGCTTCTCGGCTGACAGCCGCTTCCTTTCCTCGCCCAGTTCGGTCGTCCGAGCCCTGAGCGTGGCGTTCCTTTCCGACAAGGTCTCCATTCGCGTTGTGAGGTTCGTGATCTTGCGCGACAGCGTTGCGGTTTCGGCGGCAAGCGCCACGTTCTCGGCCCGCAGGTTCTGAATGGCGCCATCCATCTCGAGCATGGCCCTCGCCTGGAATTGGAGGATGTCGTCGGGTATCCACACGTCGGTGGCCGCGGCGCTCGCCGGTGCAGAGGCGTTGCGGGCATGGGTGATCGGTCGGCACCGAAAGACGAACTGATAGGTGAGCGCCTCCGGCTGGGCGGCAGCCCACTCCTCAACCCCCGGAGGCAGCTTGTCGTGGTCGAAGGGAATCAGCGCGTCGGCGATCGCCTTGGTCACACGCTCCACTGCGACGATCTCGAGGCCGCAGGAAACGAGGAGATCGGTTGCCGAGGCCACCGTGTAGAAATGCAGGTGGGTGCGATCGAGCAGCCCGATATCGGCATAAGGGAACTCGCCTGCCAGCAGGGCCAGGCGGACCGCCGCGTGGGCGACGTTGGGTATCGATACGACCACCGCACCGTCAGCATCAAGAACACGCATGGCCTCGGAGAGAACTCGCCCTGGGTTGCGCGTGTGCTCCAGCACGTCGGCGGCTACGACGATGTCAAAACGCTGATCCGGCAGTTCCGCGGCCAGGTCGAGCGTATCCAGATCGGCGACGATGACATGGTCGGCATAACCGGCAGCGAAGGCGGCACCGGTCGGGTCTATCTCGACGGCGACCACACGGCACCCCTGCCTGACGAGTACCTCCGTGAGGAACCCCGTCGCACAGCCGAGCTCGAGGACGCGGGCGTCTCGACCCACCATGCGGGCCACGCGTGCGTGACTGTTGTCCGGGTGCTGCTCGATGTCTTCGGCGCGATACGGGCGCGCGTTCAATGGGTCGAAGCCGGCGTCACTGCTCACGCTTCTGCCAGTAGATCCCCGTCCAGTCGATCTTGATGATCTCCTCATCAATGCCGTGGCTGTGTCGATACTCTTCGATGGCGGCAGCACATGCCTCATACGCTCCATAGTCATCGACGATCAGGAATCCCCCTGGCGACAGGTTCGGATAGAGATAGGTGAGGCCGTCCATGGTGGACTCATAGAGGTCACCATCGAGACGCACAACGGCCCAGCGCCGCGACGAGAGCTTTGGCAAGGTATCGCGGAACATTCCCGCGATGAATTCGACGCTGTCATCCAGCAGGTTGAATCGTGCAAAGTTGGCCTTCACCTCGTCAACGCCCACAGCAAGCTGACGATCGAGATGGAGGGTCAAGCCTTCATCGTGCGGATAGATTTCTGGACGGGGTGGGGGGACGCCATCGAAGGAATCCGCCAGCACCACCTTGCGGCGCTTCGCTCCGTGGGCCGCCAGCACGGCTCGCATGAGCATCGCGGCACCCCCTCGCCAGACGCCCGCCTCGATCAGGTCGCCAGGCACGCGAAGGCGCAGCGCCTCCTCGACGCAGAATTCGAGGTTGTCCAGGCGCTTACGGCCAAGCATCGTCAGAAGGTGGCCCGGGTACGGCTTGGGCCAGCCGAAGCCTTCTTCGAGCGCGCGCGCCGGCAGGTCGTGCTCGCCAGGCCCGCCCAGCGCTTCCTTCAGTTGTTCGATGTATGTGTGACCTATCGTGCACCGCACCTCGGCCGCTGACCGACCGTGCTTCGATTAAAGCACGGAGGTGCGCTGGGCCCTGAAGCGCTCCACGAACGCTTCGACAGGAAGCCTGTTGAGGAAATCGATTCGCTCCTTGAGCACGTCGTCCGGCCATTCCCACCACCGGATGGCGAGCAGCTCTTCCACGACCGCGTCAGAGAAGCGACGCCGCACCTCGCGGGCCGGATTGCCAACGACCACGGCGTATGCACGCACATCGGTCGCAACCACGGCACGAGCGCCGATCACGGCGCCATCACCGATGCTTACCCCCGACAGGATCATGGCTCCCTGCCCGATCCAGACGTCGTTCGCGATGATGACGTCGCCCTTGCTCGACGGCATTCCATCCGCGAGCGCATTGGGGAGCCGCCAGCGCAAGCGGAAGGGGAATGTCGACACCGTGTGGGTGTGGTGGTTGCCCCCGACTTGTATCTGGACCTCAGGAGCGATCGAGCAGAACGCGCCAATCGAACATCTGGCCGTGTCGCCGCGGAAAGCGATGACCTCCGGCCAGCCATAGGAGTGGCGTCCCATCTGGGGATGTGCGCGCTCACCCGGCCCCTCTGCCACGTTGTCGACGTTGCGCGGCACCGATGGCAAACGCTGAGCATGACGCGCCTCTGCCTCAGGCGGCCGACGCGCCGGCTCCTCGCTGCTCGTGCGAGCGACGGCCGGCCTGCGCGGGAAGAGATGCCGTCTAAGCATCGGTGTCTTGCTCCATGCCCCAGTGCCAATGGCTGCGAGTCATCCGTGCGCCTCTGACAGTTCCGGTGTCTCGAGCCATCGCGCCATCTCCGGGAATTGCGCCAGAACCTCGACCACGGCGCGGACATCCGACGGGGGAAGGGTCCGCCATTTCGCTGGAAGCTGCGCCGCGAGCCGTTTGGTCTGATATCCGGTACCGGGCGCGTTTGACGCACGCACCCTCTCGTCCGCGTGCTCCGACCAATCCAGCTTCACTGAGCGCGCAAGCTCAGCAAGTCGTGCTGGTGGATCCATGCACAACGCCTCATGCGAGACGATGCGCCAGCCCGGGTGAGCCGATGCATGGAGCCGCATGACATGCATCATGAGCCCCACCGCCCAGGCAACCTGCAAAAGACGCGGAGCATCTTCGTTCCACGCCGGCAGGTGGTGTCGCTCGATGTACTCGAGGCGAATGTCGTCACGGTAGCCCAATCCGCCCATGTGCATGTCAAGTTCCATCCAGCCGGTGATGA
>VBJV01000292.1:1954-3461 GCA_005879785.1 Chloroflexota bacterium | reverse complement strand
CCTTCTACTGGACGTCGGTCAAGAACACGCTCTGGATCATCGCGTTCGGCGTCCCGCTGCGGGTGTTCTTCGGCATGGCAACGGCGATGCTTCTGACCCGCCCGCGGCGGGGGGTGAACGGCTACCGGACGCTGTTCTATATGCCCTCGATCGTGCCCAGAGTCGGCTCGGCGCTGGTGTTCGTGTACCTGTTCAACCCGATCAGCGGGCCGATCAACATCCTGCTCAACAAGATCCCCTACGTCGATGCGCCGCTCTGGTTCGGCGACCCGCGGTGGGCGAAGCCGGCCCTCCTGATCCTCGGTCTATGGGGGATCGGCGACGCCGTCGTGCTGTACCTGGCCGGCCTGCTGAACGTGCCCCGCCAGCTGTATGAGGCGATATCGATCGAGGGAGCCAACTCGTGGCAGCGGTTCCGCTACGTCACGTTGCCAATGCTGACGCCGGTGATCTTCTTCACCGTCATCATCGGCGTGATCGACGGCTTCCAGTACTTTGATCAGGCCTACATCGCCAGCGGCGCGGCGACGCTCGGCGCGCCCAACAACTCGCTGCTGTTCTACGGCATCTGGATGTACGAGCAGGCCTTCCAGTCGTTCCACATGGGCTACGCCGCCGCCATGGCCTGGGTGCTGTTCCTGGCCATCATGTTCTGCACCGCGGTGCTCCTGCTGACCTCGCGCCGCTGGGTGCACTACGGCGGGGGGATGTCATAGCGACCGAGGTTGCACCCCGCGTTCGCAGGGCGCCGGCCGCGGTACGGCGGCGGCGGTTCCTGATCCACGTCTTCAACCATGCGATTCTGATCGCGATCTCGATCATCTTCATGATCCCGATCCTGTTCATGCTCGCCACGGCGCTGATGACCGACGCCCAGTCGTTGTCGCCGCGGCTGATCCCCGACCCGTTCGTGTGGTCGAACTTCAGGAAGGTGTTCGACCAGATCGATCTCGTGCGCTACACGTGGAACACGTTCCTCTACGCCGGCCTGTCGACGGTGGGAGTGGTGGTCTCGTGCGTGCCCGTCGCATACGCCTTCTCGCGCATCCAGTGGCGGGGCCGGAACATCGTCTTCCTGCTCGTGCTCTCGACGCTCATGTTGCCCAGCCAGCTGACGATCATCTCGATGTACGTGATCTTCGCCCGCGACCTGGGCTGGACGCACATCCACTGGGTGGGCACGCTGAAGCCGCTGATCCTGCCTTCATTCTTCGGCGACGCCTTCTCGATCTTCCTGCTGCGCCAGTTCTTCATGACCATCCCGCAGGAGCTGGCGGACGCCGTGCGCGTGGACGGCGGCGGCGAGCTCCAGATCCTGCGCCAGGTGATCGTTCCGCTGTCCAAGCCGGCGATCGCCGCCGTCGCCCTGTTCAACTTCGTCTATGCCTGGAACAACTTCTACGACGTGCTGGTGTGGGTGGGTGAGAACCCGGACGCCCAGACGCTGTCGCTGGCGCTGTCGCAGTTCAAGACGCTGCACCACGTGGAGTGGAACCTGACCATGGCG
>VBJV01000292.1:0-1941 GCA_005879785.1 Chloroflexota bacterium | reverse complement strand
TCGAAGGCATCACGCTAACCGGCGTAAAGGGATAGGTTCCGCCGGTGCGGATCGCGCTGTTCGGCTCAGGCTGGATCATGGACTACCACGCCCGCGGCGTGCTCGAGCATCCGCGTGGCGAGCTGGTCGCGGCCGCGAACTGGCGACCGGAATCGCTGGCTGCGCTCGCCGAGCGGCACGGCATCCCGCGTACCACCGGCGACTGGCGCGAGCTGGCCGGCGATCCCTCGATCGACGCGGTCGTGATCGGAACGCCCAACTCGCTGCATGCGCCGCAGGCGATCGCCTGCCTGGAGGCGGGCAAGCACGTGCTGGTCGAAAAGCCGATGGCGCGCACGCTGGCCGAGGCCGAGGCGATGAACGCGGCCGCCGCGGCCTCCGGCGGATCGCTGATGGTCGCGCACTGCTGGCGGTTTCACCCCGACGTGCGCGCGCTTCGCGGCCGCATCGAGCGGGGCGAGCTCGGCCGCGTTGTGAAGACGCGCGGCTACGGCGTGCACGCCGGCTGGGGCCCGAGCGGCTGGTTCACCGATCGCGAGCTGGCCGGCGGCGGCGCGCTGCTCGACATGGGCGTCCACGCGATCGACACCGCCCGCTACCTGCTCGGCGATCCCTCTCCCGAGCGCGTCTGCGCCACGCTCGGCACCAGCTACAGCGAACTGGCCGTGGACGACGACGGCATCCTGCTGATCTCGTGGTCGGATGGCAGCAGCTCGATCGTCGAGTGCGGCTGGTGGCAGCCGCACCTGGCCGGACTGGAGGCGGACACCGAGATCTACGCCACTGGTGGCTACGCCCGGGTGTGGGACTTCACCGAGGGGCCGGAGGGCTACGAGCACTGCGCGCAGCCGATGTACTCGGCGCAGATGGCCGAGTTCATCGACGCCGTCGACGCGGGCCGCCGGCCGCGGCCGGACGGTGACGACGGCGCGGTCGTGATGTCGGTGGTGGATCAGGCCTACCGGTCGGCGGCGGCGCGATGACGATCGTACTGGCCGTCGACGGCGGTGGCTCGAAGACGCACCTCGCGATCTGCGACGAGACCGGCGCCGTGCTGGGCGCGGCCACGGCCGGGCCGTCCAACTGGGAGACGGTCGGGTTGCGGGGAGCGGCCGACACGATCGGCGACGCGATCGAGAAGGCGCTTGGAGCGTCCGGCGTGCGGCGCGACCAGATCGAGGCGGCGGCCTTCGGGCTGGCCGGCGTCGATTGGCCATCCGACGTCGATCGGCTGACCACGGCGCTGGCCGGGCTTCGCCTGTCCTGTCCGATCACGATCGTGAACGACTCCTTCATCGCCCTGAGGGCGGGCGCCCGCGCCCCCTGGGGCGTGGTGATCATCGCCGGAACGGGCACCGTGGTGGCCGGCTGTAACCGCGCCGGCGAGACGTTTCGCACGCTCGGCCTGGGCCGGCTGCTGGGCGATGAGGGCAGCGCGTCGGATGTCGCAGAGCAGGTGATCCGGGCGGTGGCGCGCGCCCATGTCGGCCGCNNNNGGCGACTGACGGGGGCCGATTCGGTGGAGGCGATGCTGGAGGAGTACAGCCGCGGTGGCGAGCCGGAGCTGAACGCCGCGCCGCTGGCGCTCGAGCACGCCGCCCTCGGTGACGCGGTCGCGGTCGGCATCATCGAGTGGGCCGCGGCCGAGCTGGGCGGCGCCGCCGCCACCGTCGCCCGCCGGCTGGGGATGGAGCACGAACCGTATGAGCTGGTGCTGTCGGGCGGGCTGTTCCGCGGTGGCGGCGAGCTGTTGGAGACTCTGATCGCGCGCGCGGTGCCGACCGCGCTCTTGACGCGGCTGGAGGTGCCGCCGGTGAGCGGGGCGGTGCTGATGGCGCTCGAGCTGATCGGCGGGCGGCCGACGCCGGACGTCCACGAACGCTGCTCGCGCGCCCTCACGGTCAGCTTCCGGACCGGCTAACCCTCTAACCTCCGCCGATG
>VBJV01000291.1 GCA_005879785.1 Chloroflexota bacterium | reverse complement strand
GGGGCGGGGGCGTCCCACAACTCCGACAAGCCGTTCATGCCGGTCTGGAAGGGCGTCATCTCGAACCAGCAGATCGCGAATCTGGTGGCCTACATGCGCGCCGGCTTCCCGGACGTGCAGGGCGCGCAGGTCGTCGAAGTGCCCCAAAACCAGGGCGACGCGGTGGCCGGCGCGTTCCTCTACCAGCGCTACGGATGCATCAACTGCCACGGGCCGAACGGCCTCGGCGGCGTGCCCAACCCGCTCTCGCCGGACAAGTCGATCCCACCGCTGGTGGGCGCCGACTTCCACGGAGAGTTCAACGACCAGGCGATCGCTCAGATCATCCGTGACGGCAGCGTGATCGGCAAGCAGCCGATCGTCAGCATGCCGCACTGGGGCACGATCCTCACCGACCAGCAGATCCACCAGCTGGTTGTCTACATCGACACGCTTGGCTGAAGCCTTCAGACCGCCTTGACGGCGCCGGTCAGGTTCACGATCGAGTCCTTGGCGTCGCCGAACAGCATCGTCGTCTTGGGCTCGTAGAACAGCTCGTTCTCGATCCCCGCGAACCCGGTGTTCATGCTGCGCTTGAGCACGACCACCGCCGATGCGTCGCCCACGTTCAGCACCGGCATGCCGTAGATCGGGCTGCCGGGCGTGTTCTTGGCGGCCGGGTTGACGACGTCGTTGGCGCCGATCACCAGCACCACGTCGGTGCGTGCGAACTCGTCGTTGATGTCGTCCATCTCGAACAACTGCGTGTAGGGCACGTCGGCCTCGGCCAGCAGCACGTTCATGTGGCCGGGCATGCGGCCGGCCACCGGGTGGATCGCGTAGCGCACGTCGACGCCGCGCTTCTGGAGCTGATCCGCCAGCTCGCGCACGTTGTGCTGGGCTTGGGCGACCGCCAGGCCGTAGCCGGGCACGATCACAACCCGCCGGGCGTAGGCCAGCATCACCCCCACGTCATCGGCGCTGGTGGGGCGCACCTGACCGCCGCCCGGGCCGGCGGCCGCGGCCTGGCCACCGCCGGTGCCGAACGCGCCGAACACCACGTTTGCGATCGAGCGATTCATCGCGCGGCCCATCATCTGGGTCAGCAGCGTGCCGGACGCGCCCACCAACGTGCCCGCGATGATCAGCGCGTCGTTGTTCAGCACAAAGCCGGTGGCGGCCGCGGCCAGGCCGGTGAACGAGTTCAGCAGCGAGATCACGACCGGCATGTCGGCACCGCCGATCGCCATCACCATGATCACGCCCAGCACCAGCGCCAGCACCATCGTCACGGCCAGCAGGCCCTCGCTCTGGCTGGCCGCGAACTGCCACACGGCCAGCGCGAGCACGACCAGGAACAGGGCCGCGTTGACGACCTTCTGCCCCGGCATCGTCACCGGGCTGCCGGTGATCAGCTCCTGAAGCTTGCCGAATGCGACCATCGAGCCGGCGAAGCTGACGCTGCCGACGACCGCCGAGAACAGGGTCGAGACGACGTCGTTGGTGGGCAGGTTGATGTTGGCCTGGGCGGCGGAATGGAACTCGCTGAACGCGATCAGGGCCGCCGCGCCGCCGCCGACGCCGTTGAACAGGGCGACCATCTGTGGCATGGCGGTCATCTTCACGGCCCGCGCCGAGTAGGCGCCGATGCCGCCGCCGATCGCGGCGCCGGCGATGATCCAGGTCAGGTTGTGAGCGCCGGAGTCCCACAGCGTGACCGCGATGATCACACCCATCGCGGCGGCGGCCAGCTGGTTGCCGCGCACGGCCGTGCGGGGGGAGGCGAGCCGCATCAGGCCGAAGATGAACAGCGCCGCGCAAGCCAGGTACGCGAGGTCGAACGCCTGGCGCCTATCCATCGTCGCGTTTCTCGCCCGGCCGTTGCTTGAACATGTTCAGCATACGGTCGGTGACCAGAAAGCCACCGACCACGTTGATGGCGCCGAACGCGACCGCGATCGTGCCCAGCACCTCGATCAGCAGCGAGTCGGTCCTGCCGACGACGATGATCGCGCCGACGATCACGATGCCATGGATCGCGTTGGTGCCGGACATCAACGGCGTGTGGAGCGTGGTCGGCACCTTCGAGATCACCTCGAAGCCGACGAACGCGGCCAGCACCAGCACCGTGATCTGGAGCACCAGCTCGTGGGTCATGCCGGCGCTCCCGTCAGCAGCTTGGAGACGATCCGGCCGTCGTGCGTGATGCAGGCGTCGGCGATGATCTCGTCGTCGAAGTCGAGCTCCAGCCGGCCGTCCTTGATGACCAGGGCGAGCAGGTTGGTGATGTTGCGGGCGTACATCTGGCTGGCGTGCAGCGGCATGGTGGAGGGCAGGTTGAGCGTCCCCACGATCGTGACGCCGTGGCGCACGACCACCTTGCCGGGCTCAGTCAGCTCGCAGTTGCCGCCGGTCTCGGCCGCCAGGTCGACGATCACCGAGCCGGGACGCATGGCTGCCACGCCCTCCTCGGTCACCAGCCGCGGTGCCGGTCGGCCCGGGATCAGGGCGGTGGTGATGACCACGTCCGAGTCGGCGACGGTGCGGGCGACCAGCTCCTGCTGCTGGACGTACTGGGCCTCGCTCAGCTCGCGGGCGTAGCCGCGCGCGTCCTCGCCCTCCTCGACCTCCAGTGCCAGCTCGACGAAGGCGGCACCGAGGCTCTCGACCTGCTCGCGCACCACCGGCCGGGTGTCGAACGCCGAGACGACGGCACCAAGCCGGCGGGCGGTGGCGATCGCCTGCAGTCCGGCGACGCCCGCTCCCAGCACGAACACCTTGGCCGGGGCGACCGTGCCGGCCGCCGTCATCAGCATCGGGAAGAACTTGGGCAGATGATCGGCGGCGATCAGCACCGCCTTGTAACCGGATACCGTTGCCTGTGACGACAGCGTGTCCATCGACTGGGAGCGGGTGATGCGCGGGATCGCATCCAGGCTGAACGCGGTCACCTGTGCGGCGGCCAGCCGCTCGACCAGCTCGCCGTGGATCAGCGGTTGAAGCATGCCGACCAGCGCCGTTCCGCCGCGCAGCGCCGGCACCTCCTCCTCGCGCGGCCGCGTCACCATCACCAGCAGGTCGGCGCCGGCCAAAAGCGCCTTGCCGTCCGACGCGATCGAGGCCCCGGCCTCGATGTACGCCTCGTTCGGTAGAGCCGCCGCATCGCCAGCGCCGGATTGCACCAGCACGTCAACGCCGCTCGCCGTCAGCCGCGCGACCGCGTCAGGCGTCAACGCCACGCGGCGCTCTATCTGGCCGTGCTCGGAGGGAACACCGATCACCATCGGCGCGATCTTACTGGCACACGGCGCCGCTGCGGCCGGACAACGCGCCGCAGATCAGATCGCGAGCGTGTTGGGGCCGTCTCGTTCGCGCTCCGCCTCGTAGCGCTCGATCTGTTCGATCCGCTTCTCCGTCAGC
>VBJV01000290.1:1150-2618 GCA_005879785.1 Chloroflexota bacterium | reverse complement strand
GTCGTCCCGCACGAAGCAGGCATCGACCTCGGCGTGCTCGCGTTTTCTCCGCTCGTCGGCGCGCCGGACCCGCTCGCCGTTGCCATCGCCGATCGGCAGTGCAACCGCCATCCCTATTCGCGCACGCCGCTACCTGCTGGGCTTGCGCACGAGCTCGAGGCGCTCGGCAACATCCTCCTCCCGCCGACGCGGCTGGTCGGTCTGGTCCTGCGGGCGAGCGTGCTGTCGTGGAGGGACCGCCGCTTCCTCGCCGACCTCAAGGACTGGACCAGGTTCGACGATGCCGCACCGGACGGCATGACACTCGACTGTCTCCGGGTTAAGGGCACCGACGTGCTCGCGCTACGCCTCGCCCTGGCGCTCCGCGCCCTCCCGGCGCCGATGGCGTGGCTCTATGCGCAGCGAGACGTGCGTCTCACGCGCGCCAGCGCGACGATGGCCGTGCTCACCACTGAGGAGCGCAGTCCGGCCGCGCTCTTCGCCTGCGGACGCCGCCTTCTGCGCAGCTGGACGCTCATCAATGGGTTGGGCTACGCCTGGCACCCCATGAGCGTCGTCATTGATCAGCCGACAGTGGCCGACCTGCGAGCGCTGATCGGCGGCCGCGATCCAGTCGCCATCTACCGGGTCGGGCAGACGCCACCTCCGGCTGCGTGGTCGACACGACGGAACCTCGATGCGATCCTCACACCCGACCAGGATCGTCAGCCACTCACGATGTAGCGACGTTTGATCCGGCGGCTGTTCTCGGCGAACGGGCCGGCGCCCGGCGCGTGGAGCTCGACCTGGATCTCCGCCGTGGTCGGGTTCTCCGCGACCGCCGTCTTGAAGTCGCGGCTGTTGCGCTCGAGACGAGCGACCACGGCGCCGCGGATGCGCTCGATGAGCGCGGCGTCATCGTCGCCGCGGCTGGTCACCTCGACGTGGACGCATGGGCGCACGGCGCCGCCACCGACGTCGCGCACCTGCAGGCAGAACGCGCCGAGCCGACCGGCGAGCTGCGCATCGGAGAACAGCGCCTGCTCGATGTCCTCGGGATAGATGTTCGCGCCCATGTAACTGATCGTGGAGTCGCTACGCCCGTGCACAAAGAGGAAGGGGAGCCGCAGCTGCCGCCGGCCCGCAAGCGTGGGGGCCTCCGCGGGATCGAGGCCGAGCGAGTGGCAGACCGCCATGACGTGCCCGTAGGTGTGCGAGCCGCCGGCGTCGTGGATGTTGTAGCGGATGCGCGGCGAGAGCATCGAGAGCCGGCTCACCGTGATGACGAGATCGCCGTCGATCACTTCGACGTTGTGATCGAGCGGGTTGAACTGGAACACCATCGGCAGACGCGGGTCATCGCCGAAGAGTCGCTGCCGCAGCTCGGGGCGCTCAGCCGCCTGCCGGCGCAGCCAGATCGAGAGCGGCGACTCCCCCGCCACGCCGATGTCAAGATCGCTGGCACCGTACGCCGAGTACACCGCGACGA
>VBJV01000290.1:0-1086 GCA_005879785.1 Chloroflexota bacterium | reverse complement strand
TTCCGTACATGCGATAGCGCCGCCAGTCGAGACCCGCGCGCTCTCCGAACGCGAGCACCTCGCCGAGGAACGGTGGGTAGCCGGTGAGCACATAGACGTGTTCGGGGCCGAGGACCTCGAGGGTGTGAACAATCTTCTCGAGGTCCGGGCCGGTCGACTTCACCAGGCCGTTGCGTCGCAGCGCCTGGGCGGTGTTCATACCGGTGGACCAGGCGCCCATGGAGAAGCCATTGATGGTCACGATGTCCGTGCCGAACATGAAGGTCGCGTACTGGCTGAACTGCAGATGCATCTCGTGCAGCTCGCTAGCCCCGCGCACCCAGTCGTACGGCTTTCCCGATGATCCCGAGGATTCGTCCATCTCCGTGCCGACGAGCGGAATCTTCCCATCGACGCACCGCTCGGCGGTCGAGTAGCGAAGGACGTAGGACTTCTTGTCGGTCACCGGAAGCCGCGCGAGGCGCTCACCGCCGCTCAGGGATGGGTCGTCGACCCAACCCGCCGCGTCAACGAAGGAGCGGTAGGCCGGGACGCGCTGGCGTGCGTGCAGCGCCGCGCGCAGTGCCGCCCGCGCACGAACGGATCGCCCACCACTTGCCGGCGTCCGCGACCCGCAACGCGGCTGCCGCGCCAGCGGTGCGCAAAGGCGCTGGCACTCGTTGTCGTGGTGCGTTGGCATGTGCGACCCGGCCGGTCATGATCGGCATTGTTACGCCGTGACTCACGGCGCGTTGGAACACAAGCGAATCAGCCGGTCGGGCATTTCGCGCCGAAGCGGTTCGGGGATATCAAGTATCGCCGCTACTCCAGACCAGATCCTCGTCCTATGACACGCCGCCGGTCGACCTGCTCGATCAGCCAACATGGTCCGTCAGACCATGCCGCCGATGTTGCGAAGCGTCTGCGGCGACGCGCCGCCGCTGCGTGTTGTTGCCAGAGCAGCGATGGGACGCGTTGAGATTTCCGCTAGAGCGAGGCGTGCGCCTCCGGTAGCGGCACCGGTGCGCCCTTCACGAGGAGCCAGACGATCATCGATAGCTCGCCCACCGCATAGAACGGCAGGGTGACCACAGAAACGAACTGTCT
>VBJV01000289.1:1415-2622 GCA_005879785.1 Chloroflexota bacterium | reverse complement strand
TGCACAAGTACAGGCCGATACCCGTGCCTTTACGCTCTTTGGCATCGACCCGTCGGTGGTGTTCCACCCGGAAGAACTTCTCGAAGATGCGCTCGCGGAACTCCGCCGGGACGCCTGGGCCGGCATCCGTCACGGCACAATGCAGGACCGACCGGTCCCCGGATACGGCATTTTGCCTGGACACCGCGACCCGCACGATCCCTCCTGCGGGCGAATATTTCAGGGCGTTGGCCAGTACGTTGTTCAGGACCATCAGCAAACGCGCCGCGTCGCCCTGACAGAAGGCGCTCCGGACGTCCTTCTGCGCCTCCAGCCTGACACCAGACTCCTCGAAGCGTGGGGAAAATTGCCGGACGGCTTCGTCGACAAGCCGGCACAGGTCCAGCCGCTCGGTCGACAGCCGTAGCTGGCCCGCATCGGCGCGGGTGAGGTCCAACAGCTCGTCAATCGTCTTACTCAGCTCATCCCACGCCGACAGCGCACTGTCGAGCAGGAGCCGCTGTCGCTCACCCAGAGTTGACCATGCCTCATGCAGCATCAGCAGGTCCATCCTGAGGGTCGTGAGCGGTGTCTTCAGCTCATGGGACGCAACGGCAATCAACTCCATCCGCAGCTCGTCGAGCTTGGCGAATGCGGTCACGTCGTACAGGACGAGCACGGCTCCGTGCCCCTGCTCGACGAAATGCGGTACGGGGACTACGACTGGTAGCAGCTTGATCTGCGTGCCATTGACCGCCAGGGTGAAGGCGTCGCGGAGGTCCGCGCTGGGGGCAGGCGGGCGGATACCACTCAGGGCCTCCCGGACGGCCTGCACGCAGGGCTGCAGCACTGGCAGCCTGGCCAAAGGGACCGACGAGTCGTCGTCAGACAGTCTCAAGACATGGCGCGCCGCCTGGTTCGTAGAGAGCACGCGCTCCTGCGGATCAAACAGGAGCACGGCGTCCGGCACGGCCTCGAGCGTGGCCTCCAGCATCCCCTTGGCTTCCAGCACTTGGGCGATGTTGAGCCGTTGGATCTCGGCCAGCGCCGCGGCCATGCGGTTAAAACCCACGGCTAGGCGCCCCAGCTCGTCCGGCGAACGAATGTCCACCCGGCGCTCGAAATCCCCCGCGCCCAACGCCTCGGCCGCCTGCGTCAGGAGGTAGACTGGGGCTACTACCCGGCGCGTCAGCACGACCGCAATGCATGAGGACAGCAGCAGCGCACC
>VBJV01000289.1:0-1365 GCA_005879785.1 Chloroflexota bacterium | reverse complement strand
CGGCCTGCGTCATGGCGCGGAACTGCATCTCGCGCAGCTCTGTGGCGACCGCTACGGCCTGGCGCAGGGCAGGGTTCACTTGGTCATAGTACAGATCGAAGAGCCCTTCAGTCGAACTGGCCGACACGATCCGGTCCCCAAGTTGACGCAGTGCCGCCACGTTGCGCTCGAACTGCTCGGCCAAGGTCCACGCACCTGGCTCGGTCAGGTGTGGCTGTAGGCTCGCAAGGGCACGATCAAACTCGGCCCGCTGGCGGCTGAGTTCCTCTCGCGCGGCGGCGAACCGCCCGCGGATGGCCAGCAGCACGGCATCATCTTCGCGCTCCAGGGCCCACGTGAGGGTCGCGAGCGCCTCGATGGTGCGCTGACTGTCGAGCAGCGTCTCGTGGATGCCTCGGCTCATCCGATACAGTGTCCACGCCGCCAAGGCACCGCACGCGACCGTCGTCAGTACAATCAGACAGCCGCTCAGCAGAAATCGGGTATGCAGGCTCTTGATCGTCATCACTACACCTTCTGCACCATCATTTGCATGCCCTATGCCAGCCCGTAGCGCTTGCGCTTGCGTTGCAGCGTCGTCGGATCAATGCCGAGCAGCCGCGCGCTGGCCTCGGTCGATGCAACGCGTGCCAGCACGCGTGCGATGTGCTCGCGCTCGATCTCCTCCAGGGTGGAGTCCCCGCCGAGCCTTGGCATGTGCCCGGCACCACCGCCGGGCGACGATGCGCTGACCCCGGCCGGCAGCCCGAGGTCGGCCACCTCTACTATGTCGCATGGGGCGAGGATCACGGCCCGCTCGATGGCGTTGCGCACTTCGCGCAGATTGCCCGGCCATGGGTACGCTTGCATAGCCTCCTCGCATGACGGCGACAACGCCAACGACCGCCGACCCTGGCGGGCGCGGAATACCCCGAGATAGTGGTGCGCCAGCGGCAGGATGTCCTCTGGACGCTCCCGCAGCGGTGGGACGTGGAGCGTCACGACGTTCAGCCGGAAGTACAGGTCTTCGCGGAAGCGTCCCTCCCGGATGGCCTCCTCGAGCACACGGTTGGTTGCGGCGATGACGCGCACATCGGCCTGCCGCTCCTTCGTATCACCCAAGCGCTCGTAGGTGCGATCATTGAGAAAGCGCAACAGCCGGCTTTGGGCATCAGGGGTCAGCTCGGCGACTTCGTCCAGGAACAGCGTGCCGTGCTCAGCCTCCTCGACCTTGCCCAGCGCGTCCGCCGTGGCACCAGTGAAGGCCCCCTTGCGATGGCCGAACAACGTACTGGTCATCAGGTCGCCTGACAGCAAGGGACAGTGCACCGTGACGAACGGTTGGGCCTGGCGTGGGCTGTGGGCCCGTAGCCAGCGCGCCATGAT
>VBJV01000288.1 GCA_005879785.1 Chloroflexota bacterium | reverse complement strand
GGCGCGTAAGGGCGCGGAACGTCTGGGTTGAGGCCGGTCCCACTACACGCCGGCTTCTCCCGCTCGAACGAATGAGAAAGCTGATTCGGGCCAGCACGACGACACGCTGATCGTGCCTCGGCGGAGGGGGGACGCCGGCCGGGCGAGCGTACTCGTCCCGGATCTGAAAGGCTTCGGCCGCCCTTGCCTGAGCTGCTCGATTTCGCCCTGATCAAACGGCTGCGGGAGGTGCTGGACCGCCGGCCCGCGACCGAGAGCGAGCTCAGGACGCTCAAGGAGCAGGCCGAGGCCTGGGAGCTCACCGTCAGCGGCCAGCTCGAGGCGAGCGAGCGGCGCATACGCAGGTTGAGCGCGAACCCGGCGAGCTCGCTCGCGCAGATCGCGGGGGAGCTTCGCCGCGTCGACAGGTTGCGCCCGCAGCTGAACGAGGTGCGGACGCTGCTCGGCGACCTCGAGCACCGAGCGCGTGAGCTCAGGACCGAGTGGCTGCTGTCGCAGGCGACGTCGGCGAAGACGGCTAGCCGGCGACCAACCGGTCGCCGGGCATAACTCTACGCCGCGCCGCCTCACCGGCGGGAAGTTCCAGCACTGCCTTCGCACCGCGATTTCCGGCCGCGCGCCACGGACGAAGATCCGCAGCCACCTTCACTACCCGAAGGTCGCCGTCGAGGAACACCGCGTCGATCGGGAACCGCATGAAAGCCATGTGCACCGATGACGCCGGCTTCAGCAGGATTCCCTCGCCGCTCGGCAGCTCTCGCCGCCCGAGTAGCCCGCGCATGCGCGTGAGCGCCGTCTCCGCCAGAAGACAGCGCTCACACACGATGCTTCCGTCTTCGCGCCGGAGCGCGACTTCCTCCACTAGAACCCGATGTGAATGTGGTTGTAGTGGTCGGCCAGTGGGAACGACGGTCCGCCGAGGCCGAGCAGCGAGATGACCTGCCGTGGCATGACCTCAACGGGCATCATCAGGATGTCGCGGACTGCGCGCTCTGTGATGCCGCCGGGCTCCTGATGGCCCTGGATCGGTATCCCGCCCAGTCCCGAGATGTCCACCGCGCGGCCCGAGATGTGCGCGGAGATGACGCCCGGTCGGGCATAGAGCCGATGGCCGGAGATCAGCGACGACACGGTCACCTGGCCGAACGACTCGCGCAAGTACGCGATCGTCGCCAGTACGCGCACGTCGACCTTGTTCTGGATGATGTCGTTCTGGCCGCCGGCGTAGATCGACACCATCGGGTCCGACATGAGCCGGGTCGCGATCGATCGCTTCGCGGCCTCCAGCCCCTTGACCAGGGCCGTGAGCCCGACTGCGCGGTCGTAGCGGGCCAGTGCGGCCGCCCTGTCGGCGAACTCCGTGTCTCCCGAGTAAGAGACGATCATCGCCCAGTCGCCCTTCGTCGGCCCGAAGGAGGAGAGCCTGCCGGCCAGCCTTTGCAGGGTGACCCGGTCCGCCGGAACGTGGCCCGTGGCTCCGCGCGCGCGGAGGATTCCGAGCATCACGGACCAGTTGACGCCGCTGCCCCGTGCAGCGGTCTTGAGGTTCGCAGCGAACCTCGGTGCCAACCGGAGTGCGGGCGGCGTCGGATCGGGCAGCTGCGAGTTGAGCCAGATCGTGGCTGCGTCCGCGGGGCCCTCGATCTCGGGGGCCGAAGCGGGCTTGATCTTAGGAAGCAGGACCGAGCGCAGAGTCTTGCGCAGGCGGGCCTTCTTGGCACGACTCGGATTCGATCCTGCCGGCGACGCCGCGTCAGAAGCCGCGGCGGCGGTGACTGCGGCGGCGGATGAGCGCGAGCCGGTCGGCGTGATGCTGTCGTCCGCCGTCGAGGCGGCTGTCTGATCAGTGCTTGCAGCGGTCGGATCGGCCGCGGAAGTCGAGGCGTCGGGGGCAGCCGCGCCGGCATCTGAGGCGGCTGCTGGGTCGGCTGCCGCGGTCTGATCGGCCGCTGCTGTTCCGTCCGTGGCTGCTGTTCCGTCGGCGGTTGCTGTTCCGTCCGCGGCGGGATCGGCCGCCGCCCCCGTCGTGTCGGCCGAGATCCCGGCACTCTCCAGTTGGCCCGTCAGGCGGTCTCCCGCGACCGCGGCCAGCGACGCGCTGGCGAAGAAGAGCGTCGTGAACACGAGCGTCGTCGCGAGCCGGCGCTTCCGCGACTTGGGCTCGCTGGATTCGCTCTCGGAGAGGTCGGGTCTGCCGAACTCCCAGTTGTCTTTGCGAATGAACCGTCGTGGCATTGCCATTAGCTCCTTCTGATCAAGCCCCTGGCCGCCACTAGGGGCGCGGAATCGGTCCCTGCATCCCGCAGCCGCTTACGGTGCTGTGACTATCGATCCCAGCCGCACCGGCCCTCTCCCTCACCTCAGGGAACGTCG
>VBJV01000079.1:25440-33910 GCA_005879785.1 Chloroflexota bacterium | reverse complement strand
AGGGCACGCTGCAGCAGCTCGTGCCGGACCTCAGCGACCTGTCCGTGCACAGCCAGGTGCCCACGAGCGAGCTCGCCACCCGCGACCCGGAGTTCAACCGGATCCTCGTCGACCTCGGCGTCACCGCTGATCAGCTCAACAAGAGCCGCGACGACCTCGCCGGGGTCATCGACAACCTCAACACGATCACCGCCGCACTGGCATCCAGCGAAGGCGCCGCGCTGAAGAGCTACATCGCCGGCACGGACGCGCTGAATCGCACCACGCATGCGGTGCTGGCGGGGACCAACGCAGCGTCGCTTGATGCGGGCTTGCGGCAGCTCTGCGTCTCCGGCTCGCATTCCACGTGCGCCACGGGCCTGCTCGGGCAGCTCAACACGCTGGTCACTACGCTGATTCCCGAGACCGCCTAGGCGTTCACGCCCTGCAATCAGCTGTACGGGTGCAATTCGGTGACCGACGGCAATCCGTCGGTGCGCACGCTCTCGAGCCCGGCCCAGGCGGGCATCGATCTCATCTACGAGATCGGCGGCAGCGCCGTGTCCCAGGGTGACGGCACCACAGCATCGGGAGCGGGCTTCAAGACGGCGAACTTCTTCCTGCGCCAGTACGCGCAGGGGATGGACAGCTGCGGCCTGACGCCGTGCAGCGCTCCCAACGTGCCGACACCCGCGTTCGCGACACAGGCGCCGGCGACGCAGGGTGCACCGGTGTGCATCCCGCTGGTGACCTGCCCGGGGTCATCGCCCCCGCCGGTGCCGGTCCCGTGCATCTCGCTGCTCAACCTCTGCTCGAGTCCCACCCCGACGCCGGCACCGAAGCCGAGCAGCACACCCACTCCGCTGCCGCTTCCCTTGCTGCCGCTGCCCTCGCCGTCGCTGCCCATCGGCATCGGCTACCACGTCGCTATCGATGACGCGGGGACGCAGTACTGGCCGGTGAGGTACCGATGATGCGCCGCTCTCGCGCAACGCCCCTCGCCACCGGCGCGGTCGCGGCCATCGCGCTGGCCGTGATAATGGTCGGCGTGGTGATCACCGGCATACCGGCGGGGCCGCAGCTTCCCCTGCCGTGGAACCAGAAGGAGACGCTGCACGTGAAGCTCGTCGACGCCGACGCACTCGCACCGCATGCCAGCGTGGAGATCGCCGGCGTGAAGGTCGGTGAGGTCCAGGCGGTCACCGCCGAGCGCACATTCGCGCTGGCCACCCTGGAGATTCAAAAGCGATTCGCCGGCATCCACGCCGACGCCACCATCCGCCTGCGCGGGCATGGACTGTTCGGACCCAAGTACATCACCATCGTTCCGGGCACGAACGCGGCGCCGCTGCTGCATGACGGCGCGACCATCGGAGCGGACCGCACGGTGCAGCCGGTCGACCTCGACGCGATCCTCCAGGATCTGCAGGCGCCCGAGCAGCAGAAGCTGCGCACGTTCATCGTCGAGTTCGGCAAGGCTGCGGCGGGCAAGGGTGACGACGTGCGCCAGCTCTTCGCCGCCGCGGATTCGTTGACCCAGGTGCTCGACACCCCGGTGCAGGCGCTCGATCAGGTGGCGCCGGCGCTCAGCGACGTGCTCGTCAAGGACGAGGCGTTCAATGCCTCCTTCGCGCAGACAGACGTTCCGAGCATTTGCGGCCAATGCGGCGCACCTGCAGTCACTGCTCGCGCACGCGAACAGCTCGCTGTCCGAGCTCGATACCGCGCTCAGCGGTGACGGCGCCGCCAACCTGGCCACGGTGATCACGCAGCTCGGTCAGAGAGGCGGAACACTGGACAAGGTCAACGAGTTCACCTACCTGCTCGGCCTGTACGGAGCGAGCCTGACCGGGCGCGACGCGTCCGACGCGCACGATCTCGACGTCACCGCCGGCATCATCGGCGCCATCGAGAACGTTCGCTCCGCGTTCGCCTCCGGCGACCCCTGCCCGACCACCTTACCGGCTCCGGGCCAGACCGCGCTGGACAACCACTGCAACAGTGTTCGTGCTCCGAATGCGGTCGATGCCAAGGGCAACCTCTATTTCGACGGTTTGCAGCACTACCTGCGCGTGCAGGTCGCCAACTTCCCGCCGGCGAGCGGCGCACCGTCCATGAATCAGCTGCCGCTGTCGATGATCTGCACGTTGCCGCTCAACGGCGGCGCGCCGATCCCGTGCCCGTCGGGCACGGCGTCGAGCCGCTCATCCCAGCTGGGGTTGCTGGCGGGCGACCTGGCTGCCTTCGGCTCGTTGCTCGCCTCATAGCGCCCGACGCCGCACTCGTTTTCCCGCGCCCGCCGGTACGGTGCCATGATCGGCGGGTGATCCGCCGGCGGGAAGTGACGCCGCGGCTGGCCGGGCCTCTCTCTCGCCGGCCTCTGCGCATGGCTCTGGGTGCGCTGCTCATCAGCCTGCTCGGCCTCACCGGTCTGTTCCGTTTCGCGGTCGACTCGGGAGACACGCGCCTGGTCGGCAGCAGCTCCGCCGAGGGTCAGCGGTACGCGAGCTTCTCGGCGACGTTCGGCACCGACCCGATCACGGTCGTCTTCACCGCCGCCAACGCCAGCGCTCCGTACCTCGAGCAGAACCTCAGACGTCTCGGTGCTCTCGAAATCGACCTGGCCCATGACCGCCGCGTCGCAAATGTGCTCGGCCCGGGCACGGCGGCGGCTTCGCTCACCGAAGCAGCCAGCGGCGAGGTCAACAAGCTGCTCTCCGAATACCCGTACTTCGTGGCAGAGACCGACTACCTCAACCAGGTGTCCACGGGCGCCACCGACCAGACCCAGCTCGCGCAGCGCGTGCAGAGCGACGTAAGCAACGCGCAGGCGCTCCTCGAGCTGTACCTGGCCAAGGCTGCCCGCGATGCCGTCCTGGCGCGGGCGAATTTCAAGAGCCAGGCCGGCGACCGCATCATCGACTCGCAGGAGAAGGCGGTGGACGCAGCGGTGGCGAACGAGTCGGTGCCGCCGCTGTGGGCCGAGTACCTCGCGTCCCCAGGTCGGAGCGCGGACACGGCTCAGGCACAGCTGGCCTTCGCTCGCCTTGTTGCAGGCGTGGGAGCGTGCGACACGAGCATAGCGGCGCTGCTCGGCATTCCCAGCGACTGCCAGGCGTTCTTCGAGCGCAGCCTGCTCGACCTGCCCAACTGTCCGACCGTCGGCAGCAAAGGCGTCTTCTGCGCTCCCAAGACACAGTGGGCGGCAGTGCTACCCCCGCCTCAGCCAGAAGGCGCCTCATACATGGTGCTCAACGTTCGGCTCAAGCCGCACGTCGCCGGTGATCGAGCGCAGGTGCAGTCGCTGCGTGACAAGATCAGCCGCGAGCTCGCCCACGGTATCGCCGACGATGCGTACACGCGCTCACTCAGCACCACGTCGCTGGCCACGCTGCGCGCGCTCGGTCCACTCCACCCGAGCGAATGCGCGGGGCAGAGCGCACAGCAGAACTCTGCGTGCAGATCGACGTTCAAGGATGCACCGATGGCGACGGTCATCGCAGGTGCGTCGCTGCTCGACGCGAGTGCCGCAGATTCGATGCAGCAACTGCTCCTGATCCTGGTGCCCGCTGCGCTGCTGCTCATGCTGCTGTTGCTCGTCGCAACCTTCAGGGTGCGCGGCCGTGTGTGGCCGCTGGTCGCGGCGGCGGCGGCCGCCGTGCTGGCTGTCGGCGTCGCGCTGCTCAGCGGTGTGGTGGTGACTCCTGCGGTGCTGGCTGCGATCCCGGTGGTGCTGGGTGTCGCCGTCCAGTACGCGGCCTTCCTCGTGGCGCGTTTCAACGCGGAGCGCGCATCCGGCGCGGACACCGAGCCCGCGCTGCGCAGCGTCCTCCGGGACTCCCGCGTCGCGGCTGTGGCTGCCACCGCGACGGTCGCGGGACTGCTGACGCTGGCGTTGCTGACGGGCATCGATTGGGGGCCGCTGGTCTCCGTGCCGGCGGTCGCCGATTTCGCACTCGTCCTCGCCGGTGGCGTGGCTGTCGGCTGGTTCAGCGCCGTCTTTGTGGCGCTGCCACTGGCCGTGCACTCGGATCGCCGCCGCCCGAGCGCACATGAACGGGCTCAGCGTCGCGAGGCGCGCCCGGCCACGCGCACCATCGCGATCGCCGACAACCTCCCCGGAGTCATGGCACCGCTCGCGGTGCTAGCGCTGGCGGGATGGGCGCTGCTGCACCTCGTGCCGGCGCAGACCGGCGTCGCTCGGCTCGTGAACCAGTCACTTCCGGAGCTGAGCGAGATGCAGGCTGAGCAGGAGCAGACCGGCATCACCAGCGAGGTCGACATCTACCTGCAGGGCAACGTGGTCACCGGCGATTTCGACGCGCAGACCGGGACCCCGAGAACGGTGGAGTGGCAGTGCCAGGCGGCGCGCGACATCGTCAGCGGGCACACCGGGGCAGTGACCGAGGCGCTGTCCGTCGGCGATCTGTTCATCGGGAGCGGCACAGCGACGTCAGGTACCGCGAGCCCGTCCTGCGTTGCGACACCCGCAGCGGTGCCGCCGACCCCGCCAGCATTGCCGTCGCCCTCGGCCTCGCCATCCGCGCTGCGCGGGAGCAACGGCGACGGTGCGATCACCGCCGCACGTCGGGTGCCGGTCGAAGCTGCCACCACGCCGAGCGCTAGCGTGCAACCGTCGCCGTCCGCGCCGGCAAGCGCAACGCCCTCGAGCGCGGCTGGTGCATCGGCAACACCTGCACCCATTCCGGGGCGCAGGGGCAAGGCGGTCACCCAGACGATCTTCCTGTGCGACCTGCGTCTCTTTCCCATGCTCTCGCGAACACTGGTGATGGACATCAACCTGGACAGCGCCCCCTGCCCGGCGGTCGACAAGTACCAGCGCACCTTCCTGGCCGTTGACGCGTCGCCGATCGCTCCAACGTTCGCTCGCATCGTGCTCGGCATCGACACGGCGTCGCTCGACGACCAGGCCAAGCTGATCGATTCGTTGCGGGCCGAGGTGGCCAAAGCTCCGGGCGGCGTCAGGGCTGCGCCGACGGGCCCGCCGGTGCTGGCGGCAGCGGCGCGCGACACGCTCGGCGGGCGCGCCTACCTCTTCAACCTTCTTCCGCTGGTGGTGGCGGCGATGGTGCTGCTGCTCGTGCAACGGGAGCCTCGTCGAGCCCTGCTGCCCATGTTGCCGGCCGCGATGGCGGCGGGACTGACGACGCTGCTGTTGCTGCTGCTCGGCCGGGTGCCTGGCGGCACCGGCGCCACCCTGGGCGCCCTCACCCCGCTGACGGTGATGCTCGGGGCACTGGTGACCGCGTTGGGGATCCCGCTGGGCGTCGTGCTGCTCGCCCGCTTCGACGAAGCCCTCGCGGAGGGGTCTGACCCGGACGCCGCCGCCGGCGTGGCCCTCGCCGGGGTCCGCCCCGCGCTCCTCGTGCCCTGGTTGGGCGTGGCCGCCGGCTTCGCCATCCTCGCTGTCAGTGGGCTCTTTCCCAACGGCGTTCCCCTGATCGCCGGCTTCGGGCTGGTGATGCTCGCCGCCCTGGCGATCGCCCTCGCGGCCACCTTCCTGGTCATGCTGCCGCTGGCGCTCACGGTGGCGCGCCGCGGCCTGCTCGCGGCGCCGGCGGGGGTCACCGAGCCGGTCCGCCCGCAGCCGACCGTCGAACCGGTCGAGCATGCCGAGCTCGCACCGGCGGGCAGCCCGAGCGTCAAGCGCACGCCGGGGATCTCCGGGCGCCGGCGCACCTCGCACCCGACCGAGGCTGCGAAAGAGCCCGAGGCCCCGCCGGCGCAGCCGGCCCGCCCGGGCAGGCGGCCCGGAGTGTCCGGACGGCGCCGCCCCTCGGGGGGCCGTCCGCGGCGATGAGCTTTCAGATAAGCCCAGCGGCGCGCAGCACCGCGAGCGCGAGCAGCAGCACGATCAGCGCCCCGGTCAAGGCGGCGCCCGGCAGCATCGCCATGGCGAAGGCGTTCAGCGGTGGGACGTCGTAGACGGCGCGCACCGCCAGGGCGGTGAGCGCGAGGAACCAGGCCAGCACGGGGAGGGTCAGCCAGGCCAGGCCCGAGGCCACGGTCTCGCTGTGCGTCCAGTGCCGGCTCGCCCCTTCCGCCAGCGACAGGAGCGCGTAGGCCAGCAGGGCGGGGAACGCCGCGCCGCTGACGGCGAGGAAGGCGCGACGCCGCCCCGCGCGGCCCAGGATGCGGGCGCCGGCGTCGATCAAGGAGGTCGCGATCGCCCAGTAGGCGACGAAGAGAAGCGGCAGCGCGAGTGAGATCGCCAGGCCGTCGCCGGCGTTGCCCGACAGCGCCGCGGCGGCGACCTGGAGGCCGAGCGCGAGCACGCCCGTCGCCAGCACCGACACCAGGCCGGCGCCGAGGCTGGGGTGTTCAGCGAGCGCCTGCATCGCGCTGCGCGGGCGCCAGAGCACGGCCATCACGCGGATCATCGCGGCCACAATGTGCGCGTGCGACGCGTCCTCGTGCTCGCTCGCGCGCTGCCGCCCGCCATCGTCGCGGGCGTCGCGCTGGCCGCGTGCTCCGCGACGATGGCGGGCGGCTGCGTCGACCAGAACGCCGCGCAGAGCATCTGGCGATCCCTCGACCAGCGCCTCAACGCAGTTGCGCTCGACCCCGACCATGCCGGGCTCGACGCCGTGGCCACCGGCAGCGCGCTCGGCAAGGAACGCCAGTACATCCAGCGGCAGCTCGTCGCACAGCACCTCACCGAGCGTGAGGTGGACCGGCTCGACTCGCTCACCGTGCTCGACCCGGGGTGCGGCAAGGGGACGGTGCGCGTGCGTGTGACCGTCACGCTGGTCCAGGACGACTACCTGGCCGCCGACGGCCACGTCGATCATTCGGACGAGGCGGTGGGGAGCACGTTCCACCTCATCGAATCGTTCGCCCGATCCGGAACAAGCTGGAAGGAGACCGACTTCGAGGACGCCGATCAGCCCACGCCCACCCCGCAGCTGCTCTCTGGCAGGCTGCTATACTGAGCTTAGGTCAAATTGACCTAAACTCAGCGGACACAGGGAGAGGCGCCTTGACCGGAACGCTGGACAGGCAAACCGTTGCCGCCGCCGGTGAGGCACGCGAGCGCATCGAGCACTGGCGCCGCGAACGCAACGCTGTGATCCTGGCGCACAACTACCAGCTGCCCGAGGTGCAGGACGTCGCTGACTACGTCGGGGACTCGCTCGGCCTGTCGCAGCAGGCTGCGTCCACCGACGCGGACGTGATCGTCTTCTGTGGCGTCCACTTCATGGCCGAGACGGCCGCGATCCTGTCGCCGGAGAAGACGGTGCTGCTGCCCGACCTCGAGGCGGGTTGCTCGCTCGCCGGCACCATCACTGCTGACCAGCTGCGCGCCTGGCGCGATCAACATCCGGGCGCGGTCGTGGTCGCGTACGTCAACACCACGGCCGAGGTGAAGGCGGAGTCCGACTACTGCTGCACGTCGTCGAACGCCGCCGCGGTCATCCGCAGCATCCCGGCGGACCGCGAGATCCTCTTCTGCCCCGACATGTTTCTCGGCGCTCACCTGGAGCGTGTCACCGGGCGCCGCATGCACGTGTGGATGGGCGAGTGCCACGTCCACGCCGGCATCGACCCGGGCCGGCTCGATCGCATGCGCGAGGCGCACCCGGACGCCGAGCTGCTCATCCACCCCGAGTGCGGCTGCACCTCGTCGACGCTCTACCGGATGTCCGCGCGTGATCTCGAGGGTCCAGCCACGGTGGTGGCCTCGACCGAGGGGATGGTGCGCCGAGCTGGAGCCTCTCCCGCGTCAACCTTCATCGTCGCCACCGAGGTCGGCATCCTGCACCGTATGCGGCAACTGGCGCCTGACAAACGATTTCTGCCAGCCTCCGATGACGCGGTCTGCGGCTACATGAAGCGCATCACGCTGCCCAAGGTCGCCCGTGCCCTCGAACGCGGCGAGCCGGTGGTCACCGTCGACGCCGCGATCGCGGCTCGCGCCCGGCGCGCCATCGAGCGAATGCTCGCGGCCGGACCGGCGACCGCTCCCGCCGCTGCCTGAAGCACCGAAGGGGTTCGCGATGCGGCCATTTCGAGCGATCTATGGCAGCATCCCGACGGTGGCCGCAGCACACCGGCGTCTGGGGAAAAGAAAAGACCGGAGGGCAAGCCCTCCGGCCTTTCAGGAAGGGAATGAGTTTCGAATTGTGGCTGGCGCTTTGCCTGCAATTGGACTGTAGCGACCGGTACGGCCGAAAGCAGTAAAGGACCTATGAATTCTTGTAAATAAATGTTAACTGCTCCCGAGACGCCTGCCGCCGCTGTGCAACCCGCTCCCGGGGGCGCTGTGCTGGTCCGGGCCGGCCTCCGCGGTTACCTCGATCTGGACCGTTCCGATGTGGTTGCGTTCGTCCTGCTGGTCGTCTTCGCCTTCGGACTGCGGCTGGCCAGTCCGGTCTTTCCGGACTTCCTTGGCGGCACCGGCGGGATCGGCTACTGGGGTGTCGGGCACCCGTTCAACGCCGGCGAGTGCACCACCGCCCCTGTCGGCCGG
>VBJV01000079.1:17672-25428 GCA_005879785.1 Chloroflexota bacterium | reverse complement strand
CTTTCCCGTGGATGCGGCCAAGGATCTGCATCAGCCTGCCGAGTCCTACTTCGATCCCGAACCACCCCTGACCAAGCTGCTCATGGCGCCGCCCATCGCGTGGTGGGGGTTCAACACCTGGACGTGGCGGGCGAGCACCACCCTGTTCGGCAGCCTGTTCGTCGGCGTGATGTATCTGATCGCCCGCCGCCTCCGGCGAGACCGCTTCTTTGCGGTGTGCGCCGCGCTCTTCGTCTGCCTCGACGGCCTGGCCTTCGTCGAATCGCGCATCGGCGTCATCGACATCATCGCGGTGTTCTTCGCGGCCCTCGTCTATTACGCCTTCCTGTTGCACTGGCAGGCGCGGACCCGCACGCAGTGGCGCGTCTCGCTCTATGCGATGGCCGCTATCGCCGGCCTCGCCTTCGGCGCCAAGCTCACTGCGCTCGCGCCCATCGTGGTGGCTGGTGCGCTGATCGGGGCGCGAGCGCTGGCGCCGTACCTAGTCGCAGCCATGCCCGCGTTGCGGAGGATCGCCGGCGACCGTCGCTACGAGACCGTGCTCTGGCGCGAAGCCGCCGGCCCCAGGGCGCTGCTGCACTATCTCGTGGCGGCAGGAGTGACCGTGGCCATCTTCAGCGCGTGCTTCTCGCGCTACCTGACCGTCGAGCACCCCGATATCTACCGCTTCACGGCGTGCTCTCAGGGCACGAGCGGGCTGACCACCGCACCGGGACCACCGGAGCACCTGCACGTTCCCGTCGTGCACGTCGGCAGCGTCGCGCTGCCCAATCCCCTGCAGGCGCTGCACAACATCTATGAGATCAACTCGGCGGCAATCCAGTACCACGAGCTGGAATGTCACAGCCATCCCTACGCATCGCGCTGGTACACGTGGCCGGTGATGGAGCATCCCGTGCTCTTCTATTACGACCAGCCCAGCGGCACGGCCAGAGCGTCGGCCATCACGGACATGGGCAATCCAGCAGTGTGGTGGCCGGCCATCCCGGCGCTCCTCTTCTGCGTGTGGCGGGCCACCCGCGGACCCAACGCATGGCGTGTCGGGGTCGGCATGCTCGGCGTGGTGAGCCTGGTGGCGATGATCCTGCTCTTCCACGCGGCCACCCGCTACCACGACCCCAACAAGGTCGACACCTCCTACACCGCGTCGACATTTGCCGCACTCTTCCACCGTCAGCCGTCGCCGTCGGACGAAATCGCCCGTGTCGACCCCGGACCGCTGTTCACGCTTGCGTTCATCGGGCTCATCCTGTTCACGGCGGCGCTGACGCTCAGTGCTGCGGTGTCGCGCACCTTCGTGCCCGCGTTCATCGTCCTCGGGTACATCACCGCCTGGATGATGTGGGTGCCCGGCAACGAGCGCCGCGTGCTGTTCTTCTACCACGCGCTCGGCATGCTCATCTTCGCCGCACTGGCGCTCGCGTACGTGCTGGCCGCAATCCGCCGCGCGGCGTTCCAGCCGAATGGGGGGCGTCGCATCTCCCTGGCACCGATCTCGTACGCGCTGGTGGGCTCCGTGGTGGCGGCGTTCATCTTCTTCTATCCCGTGTGGACTGCCGTGCCGCAGAGTCCCGCCGACCATCAGATGCGCGTCTGGGTCGACTCGCTCTAGTGCTCTGGAGCAAGCCACCAGCGGCATGAGCGCGTTTCTCGGCCTGCTGTATGTGCTGCTGACCGCGGCCGCCGGCGCTGCGACCGCCGGCCATGTGCGCGCGCGCCTCACCTTCTTCGAGCGGGCGCTTATCGCAGCGGTGAGCGGCATCGTGCTCAGCTGCGCCTTGACGTATGGGCTCGCGCTGGCGATGGGCCTCAACGTCTTCACGGTGCTGGCCGCGCCGGCGGTCTGGTGCTTCGTGGGCGTCGCCGCGTCGCGATGGGTCGGCGACCCACGCACCACGTGGCTCGACGCCTGGACGGAAGCTCGCGTGCGCTGGCGAGAGCACCCACCCTGGCTGGCTCTTGCTTTCGGCCTCACCACTGCGGTGGTGCTCGCGGCCCTCTTCGCGCACGCCGTGTACAGCACCGGTGGCCAGCTCGACGCCGGGTACCCGACGGTGTGGGCCGACTGGTCGCAGCATCTCTCCACCGCTGCGAGCTTCGCGGTCGGCGGCAACATTCCGCCGCAGAACCCGCTGCTCAGCGGAACGCCGCTGCTGTACCCGTTTCTGCCCGACTTCCACTCCGCAACGCTGATGGCACTCGGCTTCTCCGCCGGCGCCGCCCTGGCGATCCCCAGCGCAGTGCTCGCGCTGCTCAGCGCCCTGCTCATCGTTGCGCTGGCGCAGCGGCTCGGCGCCGGCACCGGCGCGGGTGTGATCGCGGCGCTCGTCTGCTTTCTCGGCGGCGGCATCGGCTTCGAAGCGGTGTTCGCCGACGCCTGCACCAACCACGGATTCGCGGCGGCGCAATGCACGCTCGGACACGTTGTGACCCATCCCGGCGATGCGGCCGGAATCATCTCCGGAACGCTGCGCGACCTGCCCGGCACCATCGCCGCGCAGCCCCGGGCGTACGACGGGTTGCCTTCCGGGGGCGGACCGGCCCCATTCGACAACATGCAGTGGTACACGCCGCTGCTCGCCTGGTGGCTGCCCCAGCGCACGTTCGCCTACGGGTTCGCGGTCGCGCTGGTCGTGCTGATCCTGGTGTCGGCCGCGCTGCGCGAGCCCGGTCGCAGCTGGGAGGCATTCGTCCTCGCCGGGCTCCTGCTCGGTCTGCTGCCGCTCGTGCACGTGCAGACCCTCATCGCGCTGGCGCTCGTGCTGATCGTGATCGCGCTCCGCCACCGGCGCGTGGAGTGGCTCGCGCTGCTGGCGGTGCTGGTGGCCGTCGCCGCACCCAGGCTCGCGCAGCTGGCGGTGGCGCCGCACGGCTCCGAGGCATTCCGCAACGTCTATCCCTCACTCCGTCCTGGCTGGCTGGCCAACGTCGGGGCAGCGGCCGACCCGTCGATGCGGCTCGGCATCTCGCCCGGCAACCTCATCGTCGCCACCGGTCAAGCAGCGGAACAGCTGGCCGCCCCCGGCTGGTGGGGCTTCTGGGTTGCCAATCTGGGGGTCGCTGTGCCGCTGTGCGCCGTCGTGCTCATCGGCGCGGCAGCGGGACTCTTCCCCGGGCGCTTCGGAGAGGCTGGGCGCCGGCTCACGTGGATGTTCCCCGGCGCGCTGTTCGAGTTTGCGCTCGCCGCCATGCTCATCTTCGCGCTGTGCAACGTCGTCGTGGTGTCCAGCTGGGACTGGGACAACACCAAGCTGCTCGTCTACTGGTACCTGGCGGTGGGGCTGCTGGTGGGCACGGTGGCGACGCAGTGGTGGCGCCGGTGGTGGCGCGGGATTGCGGCGACGGCGATGGTGGGCACGATGCTGCTCACCGGGACGCTCGTGTTCATCCGGCTGTTGCCGTCCACGCCCGAACGGGTTGCGGCCACCAATCGCACGAGCACGATCGTGACCGCCGATGAGCGCAGGCTCGCTGCGGAGCTCGAAGCTCGCACGGCGAAGGACGCCGTCTTTCTGACGTTCGGGCGGCCCAACGACCCGGTGCTGGCGGTCGCCGGGCGTCCCGGCGTGATGGGGTACTACGGATGGCTGTGGAGCTACGGCGTCGACTTCGGTTCGCGGTATGGCGATGTGCAGACGATGTATCGCGGGTGCGGGGCAACGCCGGCCTCCTGCCCCATCCCAGCACTGTTGCGCAAGTACGACATCAGTTACGTCGAGATCGACGATCGCGTCAACGACCCGGGCGCCATCCAGGCGTCCACCGATCTGCGCTGGTGGGCATCGCAGGGGTTTCGCGTCGTCGCGAGCAGTGACCACATCACCATCTACGATGTCCGTGGTTAGTTCCACGCCGACGGTCACCGCCGTGCTGCCCGCATACAACGAGGCAGCCCTCATCGCCGATGTCGTCGCACAGACCGCTGCTGCCATGCGCGCGCTCGGCTTGCGTGACTCGGAGATCGTGGTGGTCGACGACGGCAGCCGCGACGCGACCGCAACACTGGCTCGCGGGGCGGCACCGGCCGGCGTGCCGGTGCGCGTCGTGTCGCACCTGCGCAATCGCGGCTACGGCGCCGCGCTGCGCACGGGTTTCGACGCGGCCGCCCGGGAAGCGGTCTGGGTCATGGACAGTGACGGCCAGTTCGACCCCGCCGACCTTGCCCGGCTGCTGCCTCATTACCGCTTCGACAGAGTCGTGACCGGTTACCGGATTCGCCGCAGCGATGCCCGGATGCGCCAGGTCAACAACACGGCGTTCTTCGCGCTGGTGCGCCTGCTGTTCGGGCACACGGTGCGCGACGTCAACTGCGGGTTCAAGCTCTTTCCGAGCGCGGTGGGTCGTTCCCTGCGTGCCGACGGGGCGTTGATATCCACGGAGCTGGTGCTGCGAGCGCGAAGAGCCGGGTACCAGATCGTCGAGGTGGGTGTGCCGCACTACCCGCGCCGCGCCGGTGAAGCGACGGGCGCGTCTCCCCGCGTCGTGCTGCGCGCGTTCGAAGAGCTGTGGCGATTGCGACGTGACCCGAGCAGCCTGAACGGCCTGCCGCCTCCCGCATGAGACGCGCCGGCAGCGCGTCGCTGTGGCGGCTTGTGATTCCGCCGCTGCTGACCGCCAAGCTGCTGTGGCTGGGTGTGGCGTTCGTGGTGCTGCGCTTGGATCATCCGGGCGAGGCGCTGTGGCCGGGTCTGCACGCGTCGCTGCTGCAGTGGGACGCGGTCTCATACCTGCAGATCGCCGCACACGGCTACCCGGCGACGATCAGCGATCCACACGCGTACCTCGACGCGTTCTTGCCCGGCTTTCCGTTGCTGCTGCGTGCGGCGCAGTTGCCCGTGCACGACCACGTGCTCGCTGCCTGGCTGGTGGCGCTGGCGGCCGAAGCGATAGCGCTGTGGTACGTGGCTCGTCGGCCCCGACTGCCCTGTTCCTGACCGCCCCCTTCACAGAGAGTCCGTTCATCGCCGCGGCAGCGGCGTCGTTGTACTACGCGCGAGCCGACCGGCCGCGCGCTGCCGCGCTGGCCGCGGCCGTTGCGTCTGCAATCCGCATCACGGGGCTGGCGTTGCTGCCCGCGCTCGCGCTGGAGACGCTGATGCGCAATCGCTGGCGGCCGAGGTCCAGCCTCGGCTGGCTGGCCCTGGTGCCATTGCCCGTGCTCCTCTACGGTGCGTACATGCAGGTGCACGCCGGAGACGCGCTGGCTCTGCTGCGAGCCAACTCCCTGCCGTCGTTCAATCACTTCATCGCCTGGCCCTGGGACGGCTTGGCAACCACCTGGAACACGCTGCTCAGTGCGAGCGACGGTGAGACGCGGTCGATATTCGCCCGCGAGGTGGCTTTCGGGCTCCTCGGTGCGGTGGCCTGTGCGGGCATGTGGGCGTCGACACGCATGCCGCGATCGCTCGCGCTGTACTGCACCCTCGCCTGGCTGCTGACTGCGTCGCTCTCGTTCTGGCGATCGGAGCCGCGGTACGCGCTGGCGCTGTTCCCGGTGGTCCTCCTGGTCTCGGATCTCAGCGCACGCGCCGGGCGGCTCCGCTACGCTGCCGTCGGCGCATCCGGCGTGCTCATGTGCGCCGGCGTCTGGGTTTTCGCTGAAGGACGGTGGCTGGGGTGATCATCGACTCGCACGTGCACGTGCTGCCTCCGGCGTTTCGCGAGCGGCGTGACCAGATGGCCGCCGCCGACCCGTGGTTCGCCGCGTGTCACGGCGACCGGCGTCCGATCGCCACCGCGGTCGAGTTGATCGCCGCCATGGACGCTGCCGGCGTCGATCGCGCCGTGTGCTTCACGTGGCCATTCCGCGACCAGGCGCTCTGCGTCGAGTGCAACGACCACATGGTCGCGGTGCAGCGTGAGTCGCCGGACAGGATCATCGGGTTCGCCATCGTCAACCCCGCGTCTCCTGATGCGGCCGCGGAGTTGCGCCGCTGCGCGAGGCTGGGGCTGCGCGGCGTCGGTGAGGTCAACTGCGACGCGCAGGGGTTCGCGCTCGACGATGCCGCCATCGCCGGCGTGGTCGAGGCCAGTGTCGAGCTGCAGATGCCCTGGACGCTGCACTGCAGCGAGCCGGTCGGCCACGACTACCCGGGCAAGGGGTCGACGACACCCGATCAGGTGGCGCGCTTCGCCGAACGGCATCCATCGCTGCGGTTGATCGGTGCCCACCTCGGCGGTGGGCTTCCGCTCTACGCGCACATGCCGGAGGTGGAGCAGCTCTGCCGGCGCATGTGGTTCGACACGGCGGCAGGCCCGTTCCTCTACCAGCCGTCCGTGTACCGAGCTGTGGTGGATCTGTGCGGTCCTTCGCAGCTGCTCTTCGGCTCGGACTTTCCGCTCTTGAAGATGGATCGCTACGTCAGCGCGTTCGACGAGGCGGGCCTCACGGACAGCGAGCGGCGCCAGCTCATGGGCGACGCGGCCGCAACACTGCTCCAGATCTAGTCGACCGGGCACCCGCTATACTTCGCGGCCGCACCGCGCGAGATCCGGGGCTGCGTCCGCCGGTCCGCGCGCCGTTCTTGACGCGTGCGCCTTTCGCGAACGACGTCCCCACGCGATGTGAAAGGGAATCCTTCACCATGGCACCAGCGAACTTGAACGTGGACGCGCTGCGCGAGCAGGTGCGCGGCCCGGTGGTCGCGCCGGGAGACGCCGCCTATGACGCGGCGCGCGCCGTGCACAACGGCGTCTTCGATCGGCGTCCACTTGCAGTGCTGCAGGCCGAGCAGGTCGCTGACGCCATCGCCGCGGTCAACATCGCCCGGGAGAACGGGCTCGATCTCTCCGTGCGCGGCGGCGGGCACAGCGCGCCGGGGTTCGGGACCAACGACGGCGGGCTGGTGATCGATTTCTCGCGGATGCGGAGCGTGCACGTCGATCCCAAGACCAAGACGGCGCGCGCGGATGCCGGCACCACGTGGGGCGACTTCAACCATGCGACGCACGCGTTCGGCCTCGCCACGACCGGCGGCGTCGTGTCGACGACCGGCATCGCCGGCCTGACCCTGGGTGGCGGCATCGGCTACCTCTCCCGGGGATTCGGGCTCTCCTGCGACAACCTGATCTCGGCCGATGTGGTCACCGCGGATGGCAGCTTCGTGACCGCATCCGAGCGCGAACACCCGGATCTCCTCTGGGCGCTTCGCGCCGGGCCGATCTTCTACGAGCTCGAGAGCGCCGGCGACCTGTTCCGCATGTATCGCGAGTTCATCGCCGATGCGCCCCGGCAGTTCGGAGGTTTCCCGGCATTCCAGATAGCTCCCCCGCTGCCGTTCATCCCCGAGAACCGGCACGGCGACACGTTGTGTGCCGCTGTCGTGCACTGGGTCGGATCCGCAGACGAGGGAGAGAAGGCGATCAAGGCCTTCCGCGACGTGGCGCCGATCGTCGCCGACGGGGTCGGATCGCTTCCGTATCCGGCGCTCAACGGCGCCTTCGATCCCATCTTCCCGAAGGGCATTCGCAGTTACTGGAAGGGCGCCTTCGTGAAGGAGCTGACCGACGCCGCCATCGAGGCGCACATCGAGCACGGATCGAAGGTCCCGGAGGTCAGCGCGACGATGCACCTCTACCCGATCAACGGGGCGTGCCACGATGTCGCATCCGAGGACTCGGCGTTCGCCTACCGGGACGCCAACTTCGCTCCGGTGTTCATCGCCGCCTGGGACGGTGCGGACAAGGATGCCGAGCGAACCAAGTGGGTTCGCGATTACTACGAGGCCATCGCGCCCCATTCAGAGCCCGGCGGGTA
>VBJV01000079.1:13614-17662 GCA_005879785.1 Chloroflexota bacterium | reverse complement strand
CCGCCAGAACTACGACCGGCTCGTCCAGGTCAAGCGGACCTATGACCCGCACAACCTCTTCCACCTGAACCAGAACATCAAGCCCTAAAAGGCGATGAAAAAGCCGCCCCCGACCGCCGCGCTTTTTCATCGCTGAGATCGGTGTCGGCTACCGGCGGAGTGAATCCGCCTACGCCGACCCGTTTTCATTAGGCTGCTAAAGAGCTCGATCCACTCCCGTTACACGCCTGTATCGGGACTGCCCGAGGATTCGTGTGGGCCGTCGGGGAGACTCTCCCCGGGCGGAGAAACCGGCGCCCGCCAGCCGGTCCTTCGCCTTTTTTCGTGATCAGGATGGGGGCGAGACATCGCCCCCGTCCGCGGTCCGACACAGAGGTCCCGAGGGGAACATGGGGGACGATCACAGCGCCGCTGCCGGCGCACGGGCGGACGCCCGTCTCGCACACTGTGCGCCCATGTTCACGCCCGAAACCCTCGAGGTGGTGATGGTCTCCTTCGAGGGGCCGGACCAGTACAGCCAGGCCGGCGGACTCGGCGTTCGCGCTCGCGAACTATGCCGCGGCCTGGCCGCCGCGGGCTTTCGCACCACGCTCGCTTTCGTCGGCGATCCGGAGAAGCCGGAGGAGGATGAGGACCAGGGGGTCCACCTGCTGCGCTGGTGTCAGGAGTTGAGCCGCCGTTCGCCGAACGGGGTGTACCAGGGCGAGTACACGAAGATCGCCGAGCTCAGCCGAACGCTGCCCGGGCACCTCATCACGCACGTCATCAGGCCGGCCGCCACCCAGGGGCGGGTGGTCGCGGTGCTCAGTGAGGAATGGCACACGACGGCGTTTGTGCGCGTGCTCAGCGACCGGCTGCACGCCAACGGTCTGCGCGACCGCGCGGTCCTGCTCTGGAATGCCAACAACCTGTTCGGCTTTGATGGCATCGACTGGGGTCCGCTCAACTTCGTCGCCTCGGTGACCACGGTGAGCCGGTACATGAAGCACCTGATGTGGCCCCACGGCGTCAATCCCGTGGTCATTCCCAACGGCATTCCCGAGACGGCGCTGCGGCCGGTCGACGCCGGCGCAGTGCGGGCCATACGCTCCGCCGCGGGCACGCCGTGCCTGGCGTTCAAGATCGGCCGCTTCAGCCCCGACAAGCGCTGGCACCAGGCGGTTGCTGCCATCGCCGAGCTGCGCAGCGAAGGCCTGCCGGCGCGGCTGGTCATGCGCGGCGGCATCGAGCCGTTCGGCGCCGAGGTGATCGCGTTCGCCCGATCGGTGGGGCTGCGCGTCACCGACTGGCACGACCCGGTCGAGGACGCCGGCGGTGTGGTTCGCGCGCTCGTCGACACCGACGGCGCGCCGGTGGTCCACCTGCGGCGGTTCCTTCCGGACCAGGTGATCGCGGAGCTGAACTGCGCGGCCACCACCGTGCTGGCCAACAGCCGCCACGAGCCCTTCGGCCTGGTCGGCCTGGAGGCCATGGCGGCCGGCGGTGTGGCCATGGTCGGGGCCACGGGGGAGGAGTACGCCAGGCCGTACGGCAACGCCATCGTGGTGGAGACAGAGGACCCCGCCGAGGTTGCCAGCGCCATGCGAGGCCTCGTCGAGCAGCCTGCGCTGGCGCGGCGCCTGCGCGCTGCGGCGCGCCGCGACGCCGCCGACTTCGCGTGGCCAATCGTCATCGCCGGCTTGCTCGCACGGCTTCGTTTCATGTGCCTGCACCAGCGCGTGCAGCTGCCCGCCGCGGACACGGGCACGCCGGTGCGGCTCAGGCGGCCGGCGGCGGGCTCGCGCCCTCGAGGATCAGCGGCGGCCGCGGCGTCTGGCTGAAGTCGAAGTCGGCGCTCAGGTTGCCGAGCGCCGAGGCATTCTCGCGGACGTCGGGGCGAGGGTCCGGCCGTCCATCGGTGGCGGGATCGAGCCGCTGACCACCAAGGAAATCGTCCTCGATGAACTTCACGTACGCATCGAAGCTGAGCGTCTGATGATCGATGTACCCCCTGCGCGCGTAGGGGCTGATCACGATGCCCGGGACGCGCAGGCCGTATCCGTTCTCGTCGACATGCGGCGGCGGTACATGGTCGTAGAAGCCACCCCAGTCATCCCAGGCCAGGAAGATGGCGGTGCTGTCCCAGTCGGGACCCTGCATGACGGCGTTGATGAGCCCGGTCACGTACGCCTGGCCGGCGCTGACCAGGGCCGGCGGATGCTCGCTCACCGTGCCGTTGGGGACCACCCACGACACCGCCGGCAGCTTGCCGTCGTGCGCCGCGCTGTAGAAATGGTCCACGGTCTGGATGTTGCTCAGCTGGCCGTCGTCGTGCACCGTGTCGAAGTACGGCAGCGGGTTCCAGATCTCCGGTGTCCCGACGTGCTGCGGCGCGGCCGGGCATGTCGCTTCGTTGTCCGCGCAGTCGGGCTGCGTTCCCTCGGCGACGTAGTAGGACCAGCTGATGCCGTACTTGTAGAGGAGGTAGGTGAGGTCCGTCCAGGCGTAGATCGGCGGGGTCTTGCCGCGGCGAAACGATCCGGGATTCTGCACTGCGTTGGTGCAGCTCGAGGGGACGTTGCGCTGCGTGCAGCGCGCCGACCACTCGCTGACCATGAACAGGTGCTCCGGCAGGCTCCACGATCCGTTGGGCTCGAACATGCGGTCCTGGAGGACGAAGCTTTCCGCGTACGACCAGTAGTTGGGGACGTCCTGCCGGGTCTTGTAACCCATCACGTCGGTGCTGCCGTGGCCGCCGCAGTCTGGGTCGAACGGGTCCTTGCAGAACGCCTTGCCCTTCTCGGCCTGCTGGATGAACCCATCCATCTTTCCGCCGTCGATGTCGGCGGACGCGCTCTTGGCGCTGTGCGGTCCTCCGAGGTTTCGGTCCATTGCATCGTGGAACGGCTTGACACACGCCGCGGTCTGCGGGTCGGGAACGCACACCGTGGGCGAGCCGTCTCGCATCGGGATCCCGTCGGCGCCCGGATAGGTGCCGAAGTACTCGTCGAACGAACGGTTCTCCTGCATGATCACGATGACGTGCTTGATCTTGTGAATCTCCGGCGGCGACGATGGATGCGAGGTGGGCGCCGGCCCGCACGCCGCCACCGTGATTCCTGCTGCTGCCGCCACCAGCGCGCGCCGACCCGAGCGTCTCCTTTCCATGCAAACAGTGTGCAAGCGTGTCGCAGGTCACGCCTGAGGCAGCGCTGAGACGATGGCGCGCATATGATTTGCCACAACGGTCCGGCCTGGTGCTCGTGGAGGTGGCGGCGGTGAAAGCGGTGGTCATGGCCGGCGGAGAGGGCTCGCGCCTGCGCCCGCTCACCAGCCGCCATCCAAAACCGCTGGTGCCCGTGGCGGGCACGCCGATCATCGAGCACATCCTGCGCCTGCTGCGTGACCACGGCATCACCGACGTGGTGATCACGCTGGCGTACCTGGGTGCCGAGATCCGCAACCGCCTGGGCGACGGCGCCGACCTCGACATGAATATCGAGTACGTGGTCGAGGACCGCCCGCTAGGAACGGCCGGCAGCGTACGCAATGCGCAGCACCTGCTGGACGAGACGTTCCTGGTGATCAGCGGCGACGCGCTTACGGACATCGACCTCAGCGCAGTGGTCCAGCAGCACCGCGATCGCGGCTCGCACGCGACAATCGTGCTGCACTCGGTGCCCAACCCACTCGACTATGGCGTCGTCGTCACCGACGCCGACGGCAACGTCAAGCGCTTCCTCGAGAAGCCTTCGTGGGGCGAGGTGTTCAGCGATCATGCCAACACCGGCATCTATGTCATCGAGCCGTCGGTGCTCGAGCACATCAAGGCGGAGACGGTGGCCGACTGGTCGCACGACGTCTTCCCCCGGATGCTGCGGCGCAAGGAACCCCTGCACGGGGCCGTCATGCAGGATTACTGGACCGACATCGGTTCCATCCAGTCGTACACCCAGGCCAACTGGGACGCGCTCGAGGGCAAGGTCCGCTGCCACATAGCGGGACGCCGCGAGGGCAACGTATGGATCGGGGAGGGTGTCGAGTTCGGCGTGGGCGTGCAGCTCGACGG
>VBJV01000079.1:0-13566 GCA_005879785.1 Chloroflexota bacterium | reverse complement strand
CGATCATCGACGACAACGCGAAGGTCAGCAACAGCATCCTGTGGCCGCACTCATACGTCGGTGAGCAGTGCCGCCTGCGCCAGACGATCATCTGCCGCAACGTCACCATCAAGAACGGCACGCTGATCGAGGAGAACAGCGTCATCGGTGACGACTGCGTGGTGGGACGCGGCTCGGTGATTCGTGCCGGGGTCAAGATCTGGCCGCACAAGGAGATCGAGCCCGGCTCCACCGTCAACGAGTCGGTGATCTGGGCAGGCGAGTGGCGGCGCGGCCTCTTCTCCTCGTACGGGATGGGCGGCCTGATCAACGTGGAGCTGACCCCGGAGTTCTGCGCCCGCCTGGGCGCGGCGTTCGGGGCGACGCTGCCCAAGGGCTCGCGCATCGTCGTCGGCCAGGACCATGCGCGCTCGTCGCGCATGATCAAGCGAGCCATCGTCAGCGGCATCGTCAGCGCCGGCGGCAAGGCCCGTGACGTGCGCGAGCTGCCCGTGCCGGTGACGCAGTTCGCCACCAAGAGCGGGCGCTGTGATGCGGGACTGCACGTCATCGTGTCACCGCTCGACCAGCGCAGCGCCGACATCCGCTTCTTCGACGGCGACGGCCTGCAGATCGACAAGCGCGCCGAGCGCAGGCTGGAGAACCTGCTCTTCCGCGAGGACTTTCGCCGCGCCGCCTTCTACGAGATGGGCGACATCGAGTACGACGAGCCGAACCTCGAATACGCCGAGCACCTGCTCGCCAGCGTCGACGTCGACGCCATCCGCGACGCCGGGTTCCGCCTGCTCGTCGACTACGACTACAGCGAAGCGTCGACGGTGCTGCCCGGGATCCTCAACGAGCTCGGTGTCACCACCATCCCGCTCAACGCCGGGCTGCGCGAGGGGCCGCACCATCGTGGCGTCCCCGAGGAGACGGCGCTGATCAGCCGCACCGTGCGCGCCGACGTCGGTTGCATGCTGAGCCCGACCGGCGAGCGCATCACGCTCATCGACGACACCGGCGAGGTGCTTACAGCGCACCAGACCTTCGGCATCCTCATCTCCTGGTGGCTGCGCTCGCACCCGGGCATCGTGCTCGCGCCGGCGGCGACGCCCGACTGGATCAGCACGCTCGTGCGCGAGTGCGGCGGGACGTTCACCGCCACGCCCGGCGAGCCGGCCACCGTGCTGCGCTCGTCGGCGGTGCCGGGGACGTGTCTGGCGTCGGACGGGGAGGGGGGGTTCGTCTGGCCGTACTACTTTGCTGCCTATGACGCCATGTACACGCTGGCCAAGCTGCTCGAGCTCCGCGCGATCACGGGCGTATCGCTCAGCGAGGCGCGCGCGCTGCTGCCCTCATCGGCGTACGTCACTGCCACCGAATTCTGCCCGTGGGAGGCCAAGGGGCGGGTCATGCGCGTGCTGCTCGACAGCCATCGCGACCAGGCACTCGACCTCGTCGACGGCATCAAGGTGTTCGTGGCCGACGGCTTCGTGCTCGTCCGCCCCGACCCCGACGAACCGGCGTACCACATCGTCGCCAGCGTTGCCGACGAAGCGCAGGGGCAGAACCTGGTGAGCGAATACGCGCGTCAGGTGCGCGAAGCGCAGCAGGGCAACGGCCTGCATCCCGCGGTGGAATCAGCTCTGCAGGGAGAGACCGCCTCGCAGTAGTTGGCCATGAAAAGCCGCTGTCACATGCCCGCGGCGCCGATGCGCCTGCGGTCCTCGACGACCTCGTAGACATTGCCGTCCGGGCCGCGAAAATACAGCCAGGAGTAGCCGCCCTGATGCTGCACCTCGCCGAGCAGCTCGGTGCCCGCCTCCGCGAGCTCAGCTTCCGCCTTGGCGATGTCGGCTACGAGAAACCCCACCGCCGGACCGCGCGTGACGTGCGTGTTGTGTGGAGAGTCGGCCGCGAAGACCTCGATGACGTCGGCATTGGGCAGCGTGTACTCCCTGAACCCGTCGTAGGACAGACCAAGCGTGAGTCCCATGGTCTTCTCGAAGAACGCGGTCGTCTCAGCGAACCGGTCGGTTCGTGTGCCCATCCACACCAGCCCCAGGACCTTCATGAACACCCTCCAGAATCGATCGCAGCCGGGCGTAGTGTAGCCGCGGCGGCCGGACCGGTGGTCATGCGCCTGCTCAACCGGCGTCGAGCACGACGTGGCGCACGATGAACGCAAAGAAGACGGCTGTCGCTGCGACGACCAGGAGGTGAAAGACCTCGTGATACCCGAACACCTGCGGCCACAGCCGGGGCCGGCGCGAAGCGTACGCCACCGCGCCGGCTGAGTACAGCAAGCCCCCGGCGGCGATGTAGGCGATGCCGACCGTTCCGATGCGCGTGAAGAACGCGGGCATCGCCGCCAGCGCGGTCCACCCCACGACGATGTACAGGAGCACCAGAGCGGAGCGGGGCACGGGTAGACCCCAGCCGACGATGACGCCTCCCGTCAGTGCCAGCATCCAGATGGCGGCCAGGAGCGCGACTCGCGGCCACCCGTCAAGGAGGGCGGCCGTGATGGGCGTGTACGTGGCCGCGATCATGAGAAAGATCGTGGCGCGGTCGGCCCGGCACCACGCCGCTCTCGCCCCCTCCGACCAGGGACCGACGTGATACAGGGCGCTGACGGTGAACAGCAGGGTGAGGCCCACGCCGTACACGGTGAGCGTCGCGACCTTGCCGGGGTCGCCGCGGGCGAGGACCACGAGGGTGGAGGCGCCGGCGAGCGCCGGAACGATGGCGATGGCGTGCAGCCATCCGCGCAGCAACGGACGCTGACGGTTCATGCGGCCGGCGCCGTCTCCTCGGCGGCCCGCTTGAAGCGCATGAACGGCGGCGCCCACCAGTTGACCCTGCCGAGGAGCCGCATCGCGGACGGCACCACCAGCGCGCGCACCAGGGTGGCGTCGACGATCACCGCAACCGCCATGCCGAGGCCGATGGACTTGATGAGCGTGATGCTGCTGCCCAGCGCGAAGCCCATGAACACGCACGCCATGATCGCAGCTGCTCCGGTCACCAGCCGTCCGCTGTGCTCCAGGCCGTCGGCGACCGCCTGGCGGTTGTCCCTGCTCTGGTGGTACGCCTCCTGCATGCGCGTCAGCAGGAACACCTCGTAGTCCATCGACAGGCCGAAGACGATACAGAAGAGCAGCACCGGTATCGTCGGATCGAGCGGCCCGGGGGTGAAGGCCAGCAGCGACGCGAGATGCCCCTGCTGGAACACCCAGACCAGAGCGCCGAATGCTGCGCCCAGCGAGAGCACGTTCATGAGCACGGCTTTGAGCGGCAGCGCGAGCGAGCGGAGCAGCAGCAGCAGCACCGCGAAGGTGGTGACGACCACGAAGGCCAGGGCAGCCGGCGTCTTGCCCAGCATGTAATCGACCAAGTCGATGCTGAACGCGGTGTCGCCTGTGACCTGTGCGTGCGCTCCGGCGATCGAGTCGCTGGCTCGCACGGTGCGCACCAGCGCCTCCGCCGGACTGCTCTCCGTGCGATACGCCGTCTGCACCTGCAGGACGGCGATCGACGCCCCCGTGAGCTGCGTGACAGCGCCGCGCACGGCCGGGGGCAGATCATCGCGAGCCTGTGCGTACACCCGCTGATACGCGGGAAGCGTGAGTGAAGGATCGATGTCCACGTAGCTGCGCACGCCGACCACGCCCGGCAGGGCGCGCAGCCGGCGGCTGAGCGCGTACGCCGCGGCGACGTTGTCTGCGCTCGTGGGCGCCCCGTGCTGCAGCTGCATCACGACGTCGATGGTGTTCTGCCCCGCCTGGGGGAACTGCCGCTCGAGCAGGTCCGAGCCGGCTCGCGACTCCGCGTTGACGGGCAGTTGTGTCACGTCGGTGTTGGCGAGATGGATGTTGAGGAATGGGGAGGCAGCGAGCAGCAGGACCGCGGCGGTGGGCAGCAGAACCTGCCAGGGGCGCCGCATCACCCACATGGCGAGCCGGTGCCAGGCGCCTCGACCGAAGGGACGCGGTTGCAGGAGGGGCACCCGCAACCGGTTCACGCGCGGCCCCAGGATGGCCAGCAGGGCCGGCAGCAGCGTCCATGCGTACAGCACCGAGATGGCGACAACGATCGCGCCGGCCACGCCCATCGACACCAGCGGCGTGCCAGTGTAGAAGAGCAACCCGGCGAGGCCGATCGCAACCGTCACGCCGCTGAACAGGATGGCTCTGCCGGCGGTGGCCATCGTGGTCGCCAGTGCTCCGGCCACGTCCGGGTTCTTGCCGAGCTGCTCGCGAAACCGCGTGACGATGAACAGCGAGTAGTCGATCGCTACGCCGAGTCCGATGAGCGTGACCACGTTCTCCGCATACGTCGAGACCTCGAAGCCGCGGGCCAGCATGAGCGAGGCGCCGACGCCGCCCGCCACCGCGAAGAGCCCGACGCCCAGGCACAGAAGAGCAGCGATCCCGGTGCCGAAGACGACGATCAGCAGGATCAGGGCCAGTGGCAGTGAGATCACCTCCGCCCGGCGCAGGTCGTCGCCGAGCAACGTGTCGTAGTCGTGCGACAGCGGTACGTCGCCATGCGTGCTCACCGCAAGCGAGCCGCCGTGCACCTCGCTGCGCAATTCGCCGAATTGCTGCCGCGCCGTGGCGAAATCGATGTTCAAACCGACCACCGCGAGGACGCTGTGCCGGTCGCTGGAGACGAGACGATCCCTGACGGTCTCGGGCGCGTTGTACGGCGTCTGCACATCGGTGACCCGCTTGTCCGAGTCCAGCGCCTCCAGAGCGCCGGTCACCGCTGTCTGCAGCCTGGGATCCGGATAGCGCAGCGAGCCGCTGCGCAGGATGAGATCGAACGACGCCCCGGTGCTGGCCGGAAGCTGTTGCTGCTCGAGGTCGGCGGCACGAACGGCTTCCACGTCGTAGTCGCTGGCGTTCTTCAGCTGGCCGCCGTTGCTCAAGGCGAGCACGGAGAGGACGAGCAGGATGACCGCCATCATCAGCACCGCCCACCGCCGGCGGTGCACAAAGTATGCCCACCGTCTCACGACTCAACTCCATTCACTGGCGCTCCGAGTATATCGAGCCCAACTGCACTGCCGGACCCGCGCGCACGAAGCGCGACAGGTGCGCGGCTTTACAAACGTTCACTGCAATCGCCGAGGGGAGTAGACTGCGACGCTCGCGTCGATGCCAGGGGAGAGGCAGCATGACCACACTCAGCGAGCCACCAGCAGGGATCGGGCTCACGCCCATAACGCACTTCGCCGCCGCGAGCGCGGAGGCACAGCCGGGAGCGCAGCTGGCCGCGATACGCGAGGCTGCTGCCGGTTTCCGCTCCTGGTTCGCCGCCACCGGCCGGCCTGAGTGGGTGGGTACCTTCGACCTGCAGACGCTGCCGTACCCGACGCGCTTCGGGCTCTTCAGAGCCGCGCTCAGCCCGACGCCGTTTGTCACGCTGACACATCGCATGCAGGTGATCCGCTGGCGCGAGCCGGACGGACGTGTGCGCACGCTGGTGTTCGAGCCCACCGATACCGAGCTGGCGCGGCGCACGCCCTATTTCGCGCGGCTGCAGGAGAGCACGCCGGACGTCTTCGAGCGCCTGTTTGCGCGGCCGCTGGGAGACGTGCTCTCGCATCTCCGTTCGATCGGCATCGCTCCTGAGGAGGTGGACTGGATCACGTTCGATCACCTGCACACGCAGGATGTGCGGCGCTGGATCGGTACCGGCGAGCCCGCCCCGGACATCTCGCCGCGAGCCCCGGTGCCGCCGCTGCTGCCCAACGCGAAGCTGCTCGTGCAGCGCGCCGAGCTGGAGTCGCTGCGGGCCCTGCACCCACTCCAGCTGCCGTGGTACCAGCCGCACGCGTACACGGATCTGCGCCGCGACGCGATCGTGGCGCTGGACGGCGACGTGCTGCTCGGACCGGGTGTGGCCCTGCTCGCGACGCCCGGTCACACGATCGGCAATCACACGCTCGTGCTCAGCACGGATACGGGAATATGGGCGAGCAGCGAGAACGTGATCGCGGCGGAGTGTCTGAATCCGGAGGCGAGTCGCATCCCGGGTGTGCAGCGCTGGTCGCGGAACTGGGGCCAGGAGGTGGTGCTCAACGCCAACACCATCGAGGACACCGCGCGTCAGTACAACTCGTGCGTGCTCGAGAAGTCGATCGTCGATCGCAGCCGTGTCGACGCGCGCTTCGCGCAGTTCATGCCGTCATCCGAGTTGACGCGCAGCCCACTCGCACCGGGCACATCGCCGACGTTCGTGCACCGTGGGATATTTCACGGGGCGCTCACGCCTCGTCGGTGACGTGGTCGGGCGGAGGGACGCCGCTGCTGTAGCGGAGTACGCGGTCGGAGCCCCTCTGGGGCCCCGCCGCTCAACTCTCGCCGAGCCCTGCGCTCCGACCCCGTTCCGGCTCGGCTCCGAGATGCCTCCGCTCACGCAGCGGCGCCCCTCCGCCTTGCACGTGCACATCGAGCTCTCGCTTGACAACAGCTTCGAGTGCGCTGATCAGCAGCGGGGAGGTGTTCGGCATCTCGATGCGGTGCAGCGTGATGCCCGCACGCTCGGCTTCCTCGGCGGCGGCGACGTCGATGTCGTAGAGGATCTCGAGATGGTCGGCGAGGAACTGCACGGGGACGACCAGGACGTCGCTGTGGTTCGCCGCCCGCAGGCCGGGGAGCAGATCCTTCACGTCGGGTGTCAGCCACGGCTCGGGGGTGTGGCCGGCGCTCTGGTACGCGAACTGCCAGCGCGACGCGTCCAGACCCGCGCGGTGGGCGACGGACTCAGCGGTCCAGCGGAGCTGATCGATGTAGCCGGGGTCGCGGTCGACGACAGCGCGAGGCAGGCTGTGCGCTGTGAAGATCACCGGGATCGTGTCGCGCCGGCCGGCGGGCAGGCGCGCGAGCGCGCCGGCGACCAGCTCATGCAGGCACTCGATCCACTCATCGGTGTCGTGCCATGCGCGCGCGATGCGAATGTCAACAGCGGGGTGAGCGGCGCGCGCTGTCCCGATGGCTCGTTCGTAGCCGCCCAGGATGATCGACGAGTACTGCGGCGCCAGCAGCACCGGCGATGGACGGGGCAGCGTGCAGCATCCCGACGGCCACGCTGAACACGTTCGCGCCGTGATAGGCGTCGAGCGCGCGCTGCATCGCCGCTGCCTGCGCTGCGGTGATGTCGATCAGCGGCGAGCGGCCGATCCTGGCGTAGCGGCGCTGGAACTCGGAGATCAACTCAGCGGGCACCGCACGTCCGGCGCGCACCGAGGCCAGGTACGCGGGGACCTGGTCCGCCGTCACCGCGGAGCCGAACGTGACCAAGAGGACGCCGGTCACTGCGGTGGCAGCCCCGGCGTCCTGATGTAGATGGAAGCAACGGAATCCTCGAAGACGCGCCGCCACCGCGGCGATGTGGTGAGGGCGGCATCGAGCGGCCGGCCCGTGGGAAACACGACGTAGTCGACGCGATGCTCGTCGAGGACGTGCTGCCAGTCAGGCTTGAGCTGGTTGACGTCCGCGTAACTCGCCAGCAGCGCGTCGCCCATCAACTCGGCTTCGCCGTAGATGAAGACACGGCGGGTGGAGGTGGGGTAGAAGCGATACGCGATGTAGCCGCCCCAGGAGTACTCGTTGAACAGCCGCGTGCCGACGGCAGGGTGGGAGCCCAGCCAGTCAGCAGCGCCAACCGGGTAGTTCGCCTCGGTCGCGCGCGCCTGACCGTGCAACGTGAGTGCCGCCAGCGCGGCGGCGCCGGCTGCCACGGCGACGAGCCCCATGAGCAGCGCCTCGCCGGCCCAGCCGCGCTCCCGCGCCGGCCACTCAGAACGCTGCACGCGGTCGCGCAGGCGGCTCCACCCCGCTGTCCATTGCCAGATGAGCACGGGCGTCGCGGCCGTCACCAGGATCGGGATGAAGCGCACCGAATGCAGGGCAAGCGCCATGCCCGCGATCACCAGCAGCACGTCGTGCACGCGCGGTCGCTGCCACACGAACCCGACGAGCAGGGCGAAGATCAACGCCTCGAGCGGCAGCAGCGTCGCCTTGTGGAAGTCCGGCGACGCCCACTCGGCGACGAAGTCCAGCTGGAAGCTGAACTGGGTGCGCCACACGTATGCGAAAAGCGCCGGTCCATTCGGCGTGAGCAGCCCGGCGACCACGCAGCCCGCGCCCACCAGGAGCAGCTGACGCAGCTGACGGGAAGGGGCGGCATCGCTGCGGTCGGCGATCCGGCGCAGCGCCAGGCCGAGCAGCGTGACGGCCAGGAACAGGTAGCAGAAGACGAAGCCACCGTGGAGATTGGCCCACAGCAGCGTCAGCAGCGGCAGCGCGTACACCGCCCGGCTGCGCTGGTCGACAAATCGCTCGATCCAGTACAGCTCGACGGAGATGAAGACGAAGTCGAACATCTGCGGGCGTGGCCCCCACACCGCGAAGCCGGCGCCGGCCGCGAGCAGCAATGCGGCCCCGGCGACGAACGGCGAGTATGCCCGCTGCCGCGTTCTTGCCAGGATCAGCCAGAAGCCGGCCCAGATCAGCGCCGAGAAGGCGAGGCTCACCAGGAGCAAGCCGCCGGCGCTCTGCAGCGCGTGGATGAGGAGCTGGCTCAGGTATTCCTGGTCCGTCCAGGGTGTCCCCTGCACCGTGAAGGTGTACAGCTCGGTGCGGGCGAGGGCAGCGTGCTGCCACATGATCCGGCCGGTGAGCTCGTGCCACCAGTAGTCGGGGTCGCCGACGCGACGCACGATGATGGGCAGCATCGCGAGGAGGCCCATGGTGGTCAGCGCCCACCACGGACGGCGCAGGAAACGGCTCAACCTACCTCGGACTCCTCGTGGACGAGCTCAGCCAGGCGGCGCAGGTGATCGCTGTCGGTGTCGGCGAGCACCCCGTGGCCGAGGTTGAAGATGTGCCCGGGTCGCCCCGCGGCGCGCGCCAGGATGAGGCGCGCATGCTCGGCCACCACCTCGAACGGAGCCAGGAGCACGCCCGGATCGAGATTGCCCTGGATGCCGTGATCGACGCCGATGCGATCCCACGCCTGGTCGAGCGGGATCCGCCAGTCGACGCTGACGACCTCGCTCCCCGCGGATGCCATCGCCTCGAGCAGGTGGCCGGTATCCGTGGCGAAATGAATGGTGGGAACGCCGGCCTCGCGGACGGCGCCGATGATCCGCGCGCTGTAGGGAAGGACGTGCTCGCGATACGCGATCGTGCTCAGCGCCCCCGCCCACGAATCGAAGAGCTGGATCACCTCGGCGCCGGCTTCGACCTGCGCCAGCAGGTAGCGTGTGGTCACCTCGGTGAGCGTCTCCATAAGCCGGTGCCACAGCCGGCTCTCCCCGAACAGCAACGCCTTGCAACGCGCGAAGTCGCGCGTCGGACGTCCCTCGATCATGTAGGAAGCCACGGTGAAGGGGCCGCCGGCGAAACCGATGACCGCAGCCCTGCCGTCCAGCTCGCTGCGCACCATGCGAATCGCCTCGAAGAGCTCTGGGGTCGCCTCATGAGGATCGACGACACGCAGCGCCTCGACGGATTGCTCGTTGCGCACGGGAGCGTGGATGATCGGGCCCACGCCCGGGTCGATCGAGAAGGGGACACCCATGCCCAGCAGCGGCAGCATGATGTCGGCGTACATCACGGCTCCGTCGACGCTGAGCTCGCTCACCGGCAGCACCGTCACCTGGGCGCACAGCTCCGGGGTGCGGGTCAGTGTCAGGATGTCGTGCTGCTCGCGCAGAGCGCGATATCCGGCCAGCGCCCTGCCGGCCTGGCGCATGAACCATACCGGGGTGCGGTCGGCCGGCTGCTGGTGGGTTGCGGCGAGCAGTCGCTGCGCTCCGGTCATCGGTGCGGGTGGGGTTGACTGCAGCCTATCCGCCACCCGACTCGCCAACCAGGATGGCCTGAATCTGGCCCTCTGTCTCCGCCATCGCGAGCACCACCACCTCGTCACCCGGACACAGCTGCGTCTCGGGTTCGGGCACGATCATGTGGTCGCGCCGCACCAACGCCACGATCACCGCCTCGCGTGGCAGGCCGAGATCGACGATCTGCTTGCCGCACGCGGGCGACTCGTCGGCGAGGGTCACCTCCAGGAGGTGAGCGGCGAGGCCTTCGAAGCTCATGAGGTGGACCAGCGAACCGACGGACACGGCCGCCTCGACCAATGATGTGTACAACTCCGGCGTGGAAACGGGAACGTCGACCCCCCAGGACTCCGTGAACAGCCACTGGTTGCTCGCGTTGTTGACGCGTGCGATGACGCGGGGAACGGCGAACTCCTGCTTGGAGAGCAGGGATATGACCAGGTTGTCCTCGTCGTCGCCGGTCGCTGCCACCACCACGTCCACCTCGGCCAACCCGGCGGCGTGCAGCGACGACGCTTCGCAGGCGTCGGCGACGATCCAGCGCACATTCACGTGCGGTTGGAAGCGCGCGACCTGCTCGGGGTCGACCTCCAGGATGAAGACATCGTGTCCATGCTGCTTGAGGTCCGAAGCGACGGCCATGCCCACGCTGCCGCCACCGGCCACGGCGACCTTCACAGGGGTCTCGCCGCGGCTTCCGGAGCCGCCGGTAGCAGCGCGTTCAGCGTGTTCAACTCACCCTTCATGACCACGATGTGCAGAAGGTCGCCCTCCTGACCCACGAGCGCGGCTGCATCGAGCCGCGGCACGCCCGCCCGAGTTACCGCCATCAGGCGGATCTTGCCTTCGACCTCGAGCGAGCTCAGCTTGCGTCCGGCCAGGTGCTCGGGCAGGACTCGGTCGATGAGCAGGAGTGTGCCCGAGGCGTCGCGCCATTCGGTGCTGGGCTCCTGCGGCAGCAGCCAGTGGCGCACCCGATCGACCGTCCACGTGACGGTGGCGACCGTGGGGATGCCGAGTCGTTGGTAGATCTCCGCACGTCGAGGATCGTAGATGCGCGCCACCACTCGATCGACGTTGTACGTCTCCCGAGCGATTCTCGCGCTGAGGATGTTGGAGTTGTCTCCCGACGTCACCGCGGCGAGCGCCCCCGCCTCGTCAAGGCGAGCCTCGTTGAGCGCATCCCGGTCGAAGCCTGATCCCTCGACGGTCACGCCTTTGAAATCAGCAGGCAGGCGGCGGAAGGCCTTGCGGAGTTTGTCGATGATCGCCACCGAGTGACCTTCGGCTTCGAGCGTGCGCGCCAAGCCCGAACCCACCCTGCCACAGCCGACGACGACCACGTGCACGCGACCATTCAAGCAGGTCGCCGCCGGGTTGCGGATCCGCTCTCGCAGATGGCATGGCACCATACTCCGGCTGTGGCGTTGCCTTCGTCGGAACCACCTGACGACCCCCCTTTCACCGAAGGTCCGCAGTCGGCGGTCGCCGTCGCCTATCCCGAGACATGGCTGTACCGGCTGAAGAACCGGCTCCTCGGGCCACCGATGGTGTCGGAGCAGCTGACGCACGTGCGGCTGTCCAATCCGGTGGCGATCGGCGTGATCGCTCCGGACATGATCTCGTCATCTGCCTACGGCACCGAGCAGATGTTGCTGATCATGGTTCCGATCATCGGCGTGGCCGCGTTCAGCATGGTGCTTCCCATCACGTTCGCGATTCTCGCCGTGATGATCTTCGTGATGTCCTCGTACCTGCAGGTCATCGGCGTGTACACGCGGATCGGCGGGTCGTATGTGGTGGCCCGCGACAATTTCGGCCCCAAGATCGCGCAGATCGCGGCCGTCGCGCTGCTGATCGACTACACGGTGACCGTCGCCGTGCAGACATCGGCGGGCACTGCCGCGCTCACGTCCGCGTATCCGGCGCTGGTGCCGTACACGGTCGCCATCACGGTTGCGGTGACCGTGCTGATGCTGTATGCAAACCTGCGGGGAATACGCGAGGCCGGCGCCGTGTTCGCCATCCCCACCTACTTCTACATCGGCGCGTTGGGGCTGGTGGTGGTCACGGGCCTGGTGAAGGAGGCGCTGGGCTTGCTGCATCCGCATGCACTTCCCTCTGCCGCGGCCCTCGGCTACACGCCCGGTCATCAGACGGGATTGCTCATGGGGCTGGGCGTCTTCTACTGCTTGAAAGCATTCGCCAACGGAGGCGTGTCGCTGACCGGAATGGAGGCGGTGTCGGACGGCATCTCGAGCTTCCGCCGCCCTGAGGCGCGCAACGGACGCATCGCACTGGTGACCATGTGCGCGCTGCTCGGTTTCCTGGTGCTGGGAACGTCGCTGCTCGCCCACTGGACCCATGCCGTCCCGTACGAGGCCGGCACGCCGACGGTTGTCTCCCAGGAGGTGCGCTACGTCCTCGGCTCCAGCTGGTTCGGGAACAGCCTGTTCTACGTGGTGCAGATCGCCACCGTGCTCATCCTCTTCACCGGCGGCAACACCAGCTTCAACGGTTTTCCCTACCTCGCGAGCTTCGTGGCGGGCGACTCGTTCCTGCCCCGCCAGCTGACCAAGCGCGGGCACCGGCTGGCCTTCTCCAACGGGATCTTCGTCCTTGCTGTGGTCGCGATTCTGCTCATCGTCGCGTTCAACGCGCGGCTCAACGCGCTGGTCGGCCTGTATGCGATCGGCGTGTTCACGGGCTTCACCTTCGCGGGCTTCGGGATGACCAAGCACAACCTGCGGCATCGCGAGGGGAGGTGGAAGCTGGGGGTGGTGGTCAACGGCTTTTGCGGCGCGCTGTCCATCATCGTGGTCGGTATCCTGCTGGTGACCAAGTTCACCGAGGGGGCCTGGATCGTGGCTGTCGTCGGACCACCGATGTACTTCGGGTTGCTGCGCCTGCACCGGCAGTACGTGGCGGAGGAGGATCAGCTCGAAACCGGCGCTGCCGCTGCGACCGAAGCCCCGGTGCTGCAGCGGCATGTGGTGGTTGTTTTCGTCGATCAGCTCGACATGGCCTCCGCCAGAGCCATCCAGTACGCGCGCACGCTGCGCCCGGACGAGCTGCGCGTCGTCCACTTCAATATCGACACCGCCGCCACCGAACAGCTGAAAGAGGAGTGGAGCAGGCTCGGCCTGGCACGTCTTCCCCTGGACCTGGTGGAATGTCGCGACCGTCGCGTGGAGCGGGCGGCGCTGGAGTATGTCGCCGACATCACGGCCGACGGGCAGACGGAATGCACCGTGCTGCTTCCCAGGCGCGCCTTCGACTCGCGCCTGGAGCGCCTGCTCCACGACCGGACCGCTGATCGCATCGCCGACGCGGTGGGTGACGTGGATCACGTCTCCGCCACCATCGTGCCCTTCAACCTGTCCACGCGGCCGCGTCACAGGGCGCATGTCGAGGCGGCGCGGGCCGAGACGGCGCGCAAGAAGCCGCTCAGCAGCGCCGAGGTCGACCGGCTGCTGGCGAGGCGTGCGACAGGCACCATCCCCATCAGCGATGTCACCTGGCGGCAGCGAGCGCGCGTCGCCGGCAGGATCCGCTCACTGCGCGTGCAGACAGCGAAGGGCACGGCCAATCTGGAATGCGAGATCACCGACGACACCGGCAAGCTGCTGCTCGTGTTTCAGGGCCGTCCCAAGATCCCCGGCATCGACGCGGGGGCGCGGCTGATCGTCGAGGGTATGGTGGGCTCGTGGAGGCGCCACTTGGCG
>VBJV01000078.1 GCA_005879785.1 Chloroflexota bacterium | reverse complement strand
GCGAGCTGACCCGGCGGCTGGCCGATGCCAACGTCAACATCGACCTCGCGTACACGACCTACGGCGGCGTGAAGATCGTCATCGCCACCGATGACATGGAGAGCGCGCGCGCTGCGCTCGATTAGCGCAACGGGTCAGGTCTTCGCCGCGGTGTACGAGTGTGCGCCCGCGCCCGCCAGGGAACCAGCGTGCACGATGAGGTATTCGTCGCGAATCGGCTGGCCGGAGAACCAGCACTCGAGGATCTCGCGCGTGCCGGCCGCGTAACGCGCCTGCGCCGACAGCGACGTCCCCGACGTGTGCGGCGTCATGCCATTCCAGGGCATGGTGCGCCACGGGTGGTCGGGCGGCGCGGGCTGCGGGTACCACACATCACCCGCGTATCCGGCAAGCTGCCCGGACTCGAGCGCTCTGACCACGGCGTCGCGGTCGCAGATCTTGCCGCGCGCGGTGTTCACCAGATACGCGCCGCGCTTCATCGTCGCGATCAGCGCATCGTTGAACATGCCCTCGGTCTCGGGATGGAGCGGCGCGTTGATCGTCACCACATCGCAGACACGAACCAGGGACTCCACGTCCGGGTGGTATTGCACGCCGAGCTCCTGCTCGACTTCGAGAGGCAGGCGATGCCGGTCCGTGTAATGGAGGATCACGTCGAACGGCTTCAGGCGCCGGAGCACCGCCGTTCCGATCCGCCCGGCGGCCACGGTGCCGACGTCCATGCCCTCGAGGTCGTACTCGCGCGACACGCAGTCGGCGATGTTCCAGCCACCCTTGACAACCCAGCTGTATGAGGGGATGTAGTTGCGCACGAGCGAGAGGATCAGCATCACGACGTGCTCGGACACACTCACGCTGTTGCTGTAGGTAACCTCGGCGACGGTGACGCCCCGCTCGATCGCGGCGTTCAGGTCCACGTGATCGGAGCCGATCCCGGCAGTGATCGCCAGCCTGAGATTCGGCGCCCTGGCGAAGCGCTCGGCTGTCAGATACGCCGGCCAGAACGGCTGCGAGATGACGACGTCGGCGGACGGCAGCTCGCGTTCGAAGACGGAGTCGGCACCGTCCTTGTCGGAGGTGACCACCAGCAAGTGACCCGCTGATTCGAGGAAGTTGCGCAGGCCCAGCTCGCCGCTGACGCTGCCCAGCAACTGTCCCGGTGTGAAGTCGATCCTCTCCGGCGTTGGAGCAGTCTGGCCGTTCGGATACGAAAGGATCTCCGGCACGCCGTCACGCGCGTACGTCTTCGGTGGCCCTTCGACCGGGTCCGGATACAGCACGCAGAGAACCTTCGCCACGCCCGCCCACCTCCAGGAACTGCAGCGCCTGGCGCGGGCCGCCTTGCGGCAGCCCAGCGCCCGACCCGGTCGCGATCCCGCATGTCCGCAGGACCCCTGGCCGTCCGGGGCGGAAGGGACATCCCCCGCACCAGAGCCACTGCCGAGTCTACTCCACCGCCATGGGCGTCATGTGGCGCGCAGTCAACGTAGCCCCAATGCTACAGTCGTAGCCATGCAGCAGGTCCCGGTCAGGTCCCTGAGAAACGAGACAGCCAAGGTCCTCGACCGTGTGAAGAACGGCGAAGTCGTCGAAGTCACCCAGTACGGGCGCCCGATCGCACGGATCGTTCCGCTCACCCTCGATCGATGGGAACAACTGAAGGCCCTCGGTGAGATCGAGGCAAGTACAGATGCCGGCGACGTCCTCGACATCGATCCCGTCGAATCGGCACCTGACGTCCCACCGCCGTCCGAGGTGCTGGCTCGACTTCGCGCTGACGAGCGGTGAGGCGCGCATATCTCGACAGCTCTGCCTTCGTAACGCTGATCGTCAACGAACCAGAGTCCAGGGCTCTTCGGAGCTGGTTGCGCGGCCGCCGATGGACGTCAGCGGCGCTGCTCCGGTCAGAGGTTCTACGCGCGGTGCGACCTCACGGTCAGCGCACTGTTGACGTGGCGAGACGGATGATCGCGCGGGCTGAATTCGTCCGGCTGAGTCCGGCGCTGCTCGATCTCTCCGCGATGCTGGGTCCGCCGGAGCTGCGCACCCTCGACGCCATTCACCTGGCAGCCGCCAGGGTGCTTGGCGATGAACTCGGCGCCGTCGTCACATACGATCGGCATCTGGGTGACGCGGCACGGTCGCTCAAGATGCGTGTCGCCGCTCCGCGCTGAATCACAACCAGAGGGCTCGCGGGCCGCCCGTCGTTCCAAGCGCACCGGTATGCTCCATGCGTGCGCATCGGGGAGGAGGCTGCAGAGGGCAAGAAGAGATGACGGCGACGGCGAGCGGAACTGTCACGTTCCTCTTCACCGACCTTGCCGGTTCGGCCGCGCTCTTCGACCGCCTGGGCGACGACCGCGCCGAGCAGGTGCGCCGCTCGCACTTCCGCCTGCTCCGCGAGGCCGTCGCCGAGAGCGGCGGCAGCGAGGTGAAGAGTCTCGGCGACGGGCTCATGGTGGCGTTTCCAAGCGCGCTTGCCGCCGTTGATGCCGCTGTTGCCGTGCAGCGCGCAGTCGACCGCCACAACCGGCGCGACCCCGACCACGCGGCCGGCGTCCGCGTCGGCCTGCACGTCGGTGAGCCCATCCGCGACGAGGACGACTACTTCGGCACCGCGGTCATCGTGGCCCGGCGGCTCTGCGACGGCGCGGAAGCGGGCCACATCGTTGCCTCCAAGCTCGTCGCCGACCTGGTCGGTTCGCGCGGTGACCACGAGTTCGTATCCCTCGGTGAGCTCGAGCTCAAGGGGCTGAGCCGCCGGGTCGCAGCATGCGAAGTAGCCTGGCGCCCGACCCAAGGGCGGGCGCTGCCGCTGCCAAGCGCGCTTGTCACCCCGGACCGCGCGTTCCTCGGACGCGATGGTGAGATGGCGACGCTCGCACAGGCGTGGGCGCGAGTGGAAGGTGGCGGTCGCGAGATCGTCCTGGTCGCCGGCGAGCCGGGGATCGGCAAGACGCGGCTCTGCGCCGAGCTGGCCTCGAGCGCACATGCCGCGGGCGCACCGGTCCTGTACGGCGGCTGCAGTGAAGAAACCGTTGTCCCGTATCAGCCCTTCGTCGAAGCGCTCCGCGGCCTGGCTCGGGAGATGCCGACGCAAGCGTTGCGCGGTCACATCGAGACCGCAAGCAGTGTGCTGGGTCGACTCGTGCCTGAACTGGAGGAGCCGGCGCGGGCTCCCGCGCCTGACGGCCGAGCCGACCCTGAGACCGAGCGCTACCTGCTCTTCGAAGCAGTCACCGAGTTGCTCGGCGGCCTCGCCGCCGAACAGCCGGCGCTGCTCGTCCTCGACGATCTCCATTGGGCGGACCCGCCCACCCTCCTTCTGCTCCGGCACCTGCTGCGCACCCCCAGGTGGCGGTCGATGCTCGTGCTCGGCACCTACCGCGATACCGAGCTGTCGCGGCTGCACCCGCTCGCCGCCATGCTCGTCGAGCTACGGCGAACTCGGCAGGCGGCGCGCCTCATGCTCAGGGGTCTCGACGCCGGCGCGGTGCGCGCGCTCATCGCGTCGGCTGCAGGACATGGCGTGCGTGCGGACTTCGCGGATGCGATTCACCGTGAGACCGAGGGCAACCCGTTCTTCGTCGAGGAGACCGTCCGTCACCTGGTGGAAAGCGGCTTGGTCTTCCAACGCGAAGGGCGCTGGGCTTTCGACATGCCTGTCGAGGAGATGGGCATCCCCGAAGGCGTGCGCGACGTCATCGGTCGCCGGCTGTCGCGCTTGAGCGAGTCATGCAACACGGTTCTCAGCCACGCCGCTGTGCTGGGACGCGATTTCGAGTTCGAATTGCTGCGCCGTGTCTGCGAGTTCGACGACGAGGAACTGGTCGCTGCTGTGGAGGAGGCTGCCGACCACCAGGTGATCGCAGAGCGCGGCAATGGCTACGTCTTCGCCCACGCGCTCATCCGCCAGACGCTGTACGAGGAATTGAGCGTGGCGCGCAAGCAGCGTCTCCACCTGCGTGCGGCAAAGGCCATTGAAGCCATGCATACGCGCGACCTCACGCGGCACATCGGCGCGGTTGCCCTGCACTTCCGCCAGGCCGGGGTTGCCGCAGACGCGCTTACCGCGATCGACTACGCCGTCCGGGCTGCGGACGCAGCGCGCGACCTCGCCGCCTGGGAGGAAGCCGTCGACCACCTTCGCGCAGCCATCGATATGGCCGCCGACGGTCTCGCGGACCCCGCTCGAGTGGCGCGACTGCACGAGCGCCTCGGCAACCTGCTGATAGTCACGGGCCTCGACCACGCGACCGGTGCCTCCCACCTCGAGCGCGCGCTGGAGATCGACACCAAACTGGGCGACGAGGTTCGAGCGGCAATCACGCACTCCCGGCTCGGTGTGGATCTTGTCTACATGCCCACCGGTATCGACGTGCCGCGAGCGCTCCGCCACCTCCGTGCCGCCGAGGCGGTCCTTGCCCAGGGACAGGACGCGCGCCCGCTCGCGTATACCCGGATGGGGATCGCCTTCGCCGCGCTCTGGGCGCTCGACGGTGAAGCGATCCCGGACACATCGGAACAGGCCCTGGCACTCGCGCGCCGGCTCGACGACGACCGGCTCCTTGCCTTGACCGGCGCAGCCCGCGCCTGGGCGCTGATGACGATATGCCGCGTCGACGATGCATCGGCGGCCCTCAACGAGGCGTGGGCCATCGCCGACCGCTGCGGGGACACGGCGGCCGTGTTCACCGTCGCGTGGACCGGCTACGCGGCCCAGGGCATGCTCCTCGACGACCACAGCGCAGCTGGTGAGTGGACCCAGCGGGGGCTCGCGCACCGCGCTCTCCAGGGAGCGGCCGGCCAGCGTCGCCTCCTCCTCGAGCTGGACGCCGTGCGCTGTCTGTTCTCCGGTGACAGCGCGCCGGCGCGCCAGATGCTCGGCGAGTCGAGCCAGCTTCACTACGGACAGCTAGAGGTGTTCACGGAGCTGTACCTCGGCGACCGTGACCGCCCTCTGGACATGCTCAGCGTCCTCATCGAGACGCGCGGCGCGTCCGGGGATCAGTGGGACGCGCTGTACTACAGGCAGCAGCGCGCGCTTGTACGGCGCCTGCGCGGTGACTTCGTCGAGGCGGAAGCTGAGCTCCTCGACGTTCTCGGATCCACGGCGCAACTGCCGCGGCTATACGCGCGCTGCCAGCTCGCGCTGCTCGCGGCCGCGATGGGGCGCGGCGGGCAGGCGCATCAGCACGCCACCGCGGCGCGCGCGCTGATGGCGCCCGGATCGGACTGGCGCGGCCTCACGGGTACCGTGCGGCGTGCCGAGGCCGTTGCCGTCGAAGCAGGTGGAACACCCGCGGATACAATGTTCGATGAGGCGCTCGACATCATGCGGCGGTGGCGACTCCCCTGGGCCGAGGCCGAGACGCTGGTGCTCTGGGGACAGGCGCTCGCCAGACGCGGCCAGGCCGAGCAGGCACGAGTCCGCCTCGTCACTGCACTGGGCATCTACGCCGGCCTCGACGCCGGCGCCGTCTGGTGCGAGTGGGCGCGCACCGAGATGGCTGCTCTCGCTTAGCTCAGGCAGCTCCCACCGGAACCTTCGGCAGCTCCGCAAGCGCCGCATCGAGCCGCTCCTGCGGGAGCTCCACGTCTTGCAGCGTCCTCGCGAAGTACGCGTCGTACGCGCCGAGGTCGAAGTGACCGTGACCCGAGAGGTTGAACAGGATCACCCGCGAGTCGCCGGCCTCGCGGGCGGCGGCAGCTTCCTCCGCCACCGCGCGAAGCGCGTGCGATGGCTCGGGCGCAGGCAGGATGCCTTCGCTGCGTGCGAAGCGCACAGCCTCGCCGAAGCATTCATTCTGCTTGTACGCGCGTGCCTCGATATGGCCGCTCTTGACGAGCAGGCATAGCGACGGTGCGTCGCCGTGATAGCGCAGCCCACCTGCGTGAATGGTGTCGGGAATGAAGTTGTGTCCCAGCGTGAACATGGGCACCACCGGTCCCATGCCGGCGGTGTCACCGAAGTCATACGCATAGATCCCGCGCGTCAGCGTCGGGCAGGCCGCCGGCTCCGCGGCGATGAAGCGCGTCTTGGTGGCGCCCGCCAGGCGATCCGCCAGGAATGGATACGCCAGTCCGGCGAAGTTCGAGCCACCGCCGACGCAACCGATGACGACGTCGGGGTACGCGTTCGCCATCTCCATCTGCCGCTTGGCCTCCTGGCCGACCACGGTCTGGTGCAGCAGCACGTGGTTGACCACCGATCCCAGTGAGTAGTGGCTGTCGTCGCGCGTTGCCGCGTCCTCGACGGCCTCCGATATCGCGATGCCCAGGCTGCCCGGCGATTCTGGCGCCTTGGCGAGGACGGCTCGCCCGAACTCCGTCTGGTCCGTCGGCGAGGGCAGCACCTTCGCTCCCCATGTCTCCATGAGCGCGCGCCGGTACGGCTTCTGCTCGAACGACACCTTGACCATGTACACCATGACCTCGAGCCCGAAGAGACTGCCCGCAAACGCGAGCGCCGATCCCCATTGACCCGCGCCGGTCTCGGTGGTCAGCCGCTTGATGCCCTCCTCCGCGTTGTAGTAGGCCTGCGCCACCGCGGTGTTCGGCTTGTGCGATCCCGCGGGTGAGGTGCCCTCGTACTTGTAGAAGATGCGCGCCGGCGTCTCGAGCGCTTTCTCCAGGCGCTCAGCGCGGTACAGCGGCGTCGGGCGCCACATCCGGTAGACGTCGCGGACTCGGTCGGGGATCTCGATCCAGCGCTCGGTCGACACCTCCTGGCCGATGATCGCCATCGGAAAGATGGGGGTCAGATCCGGCGGTGTCAGCGGCTCCAGCGTGCGCGGGC
>VBJV01000285.1:904-3507 GCA_005879785.1 Chloroflexota bacterium | reverse complement strand
CGTGCGGGCGTGCCGCGTCGCGCTGAACGTGGCCGTCAGTCATTCGGAGCGCGAGGGTGTCTTCGAATCCGCGGAGCGCCTGTGCGGAGCGCTACGTGGACAGGGGTTCGGAGTGACGGTGGCGAGCTCGCCCGGTCTGCTTCCAACGCTGGCGGCGGCTCCCGGCGGCGCACCGCTCGGCCGAAGCCTGCAGTTGACGTCTGATGATGTTGCGGAATGTCTGCTTCCCGCGCTGGGCACGCCATACTCCGACATTGCTCAACCGCTGGTGGGGGTGAGCGAGGTCACGGGCGCTCCGGTGTATCTCTCTATGTGGACACGCCCGAACCACAACGCCGTCATCGTGGGGAGCTCGGGCTCGGGCAAGAGCGTTGCCGCCAAGACAATGCTCGTACGGCACCTGATGGATGGCGGCTGCTGCACCGTCATCGACCCCGATTCGGAATACCGGCGGCTGATGAACGCTGTTGGTGGTGCGCACATCGAGCTCGGCGACGATGCGCTCAACCCCCTCTCGGTTGGAGCCGGTGTTGCTCCCGACCTGGCGGCCGGCCTCGTGCTTCCGGTACTCAGCGTGATGGCCGGCGACGAGAAAGGCGTGCGCGATGGACGGCCGATCCGCAGGTTGCCGGACGAGGACCAGGGCTGGCTCTACACGGAGATCGCCGCGTTCTTCCGGCGTTGGCAGGCGACCCGTCAACGTGAACCGATCCTCAGCGACCTGGTGGGTTACATCCATACGCGCTCAGCTGCGCGGGTCCTGACGCCGCACGAACTAGAGCGCTGCAGGGTCATCACCGCGCGCCTGCAGCGATTCACCTTGGGGGATCGCGCCAACGTCTTCGACCGCCCGTCGACCTTCCCGGCCTGCGCACCATCGCCATGGCATACGCGGCGGACCTCACCCCCGCGCTCGCCGTGGTGCTCACTGCTGTCCTGGGGGCATTGGCGCGTGGCGGGCTGCGGATGCTGGTGGTGGTCGACGAGGCCCATCGCGTGACCTCGGACCCGGATGCCGGCGCGGTGCTCGGCCAGCTTGTCCGCCAAGCGCGCAAGTACGGCGCGGGTGTCTGGATGTGCTCGCAGCAGGTCAACGATTTCGTCGGCACCGATCTGGGGCGAACGCTCGTCGCCACCGCTGCGACGAAGTTGATCCTGGGTACCGAGGAGGCGGCGATCGCGGCAAGCAGCGAGGCGTTTGGGCTCAGCGCCGAGGAGATTGCGGCAACCAGTCCACCAGTGGTGGGTCGTGGGGTCCTGATCTCCGCGGGCGAGCGGACCGTGGTACACGTGATACCCGGGCCGGCGATCATGGCCGTCGCGGCAACGGTACCTGTGTGGGCTGAGCCGCGACCGACACCGGCACAGAGCGCCGCGTGACCGATGGCGTGGCCGGTCGTACTTCGGCTGCTTCCGTCGCTCGGATCGGCGGCGCGCCGCCGGAGTGGATGCTGTTTCGGCGCCTCACTCGGGTGCGCAGCTTGCCTCGCATGCGTCGTCGCCGCGGTCGCAGGCCTGCTTGCCGCACTGCTCTCGGCGGCCGGCCCGCTGAGAGGCTCGGCTGCGTCAGCCTTTCGTCCCGGCCCCAGCGCCCCGCTGCGGTGCGCAGGCATCAGTACCAGTCAGGGCTATGGGTTCACCACGTATCAGCACACCGGCATCGATCTCGTCTGCCCCCCTGGAACCCCCGTTCTCGCTGTCGCCGCAGGCGTCGTCCACCGGCGCAGCGACGACACCGCAAGTCGATGCCCGCCGGGCCTGGGTCCTGGGTTACATGGCGGGTTGGGCGCCTACGCCATCGTCGCCACCCCGGCCGGGACATCATTCGTGTACGCGCATCTGCGGGGCTTCGCCGTTCCGGACGGGACCGTGGTCATGCCCGGAATGGTGCTGGGGTTCGAGGGGGCCTCCGGCTGCGCGACCGGCGAGCACCTCCATTTCGAGGTGCGCGTCGATGGGCGGGCGGTCAATCCCTGTCCGTACCTCCCTGACGGATACCCGGCAGCCCACAACGCCACCGGTGACCGCTGCTGGGGGGATGTTGCCCCCTGACGGCGAGGTTGCTGCGGCTGGCTCGTTTGCCCTAATGTCGGGTCGCATAGGCCTGGGGCGAGCGCGATTCGGGGAGGCAGATCACAGATGAACCAGCGGAGAGTCGTCGCCGCTGCGTTCTTCAGCCTTGTGATGGTCGCCGTGCTCGGCATCATCGTCTACACGGAGCGCAGCAACGTCTCCCAGACGGTCTCGGTCTGGATCGTCGATCATGACGTCGCCGCTGGGGCGCCGTACACCGCCGCGGACGTGCAGCAGGTACAGATCCGGGCGCAGAGCGGTGACTTCAGCTATGAGGAGCGCGGCCCGTCCGCATACGCCGCGCGCTATGCGAGAAGTCTGAGCGCTCGCGACATCCTCCGTTCCGACGACCTGATCCCGATGAGCGCTGAGTCGGAGATCGGCTTGACTATTCTCAACGCGCCGCCGCTGAGTCCCGGTGACCGGGTGGACATATTTGCCGCACTGCCCACCGGACAACAGGCTCTGATCGGGAACGACCTCACCGTGCAGACGGTCAACGGCACATCGCTCACCGTCCTGGTGCCGGC
>VBJV01000285.1:0-867 GCA_005879785.1 Chloroflexota bacterium | reverse complement strand
GAACGTCGCGCTGCATGCCGCCCGGGCGGTCGCCGGGAGGCGATCCGGCGCGCAACCACTCGACGCAGACCAGGCCATTCATATCCTTTGCGGGACGGCGTGCGCGCCGTCTCCGACGCTGCCGGCATCAAGCTCCCCGTGAAGACGATGGTCGGAGTGTGCACGACTCGCGCCGGACAAACGTCGACATATTGGGCGACTGCGCTCGCCTGGACGCTCGCAGAGTCACAGTCGGTGGTGCTGGTGGACTGCGACATGGAGGGCGGCACGATCGCCGATCTCCTGTTTCTCGACATCGAGGAACGTGGACTCGCCAACTGTTTCGGTGACCGGCCGGCAGCCACTGCCGACCTGCTGGCGCAGGCCGTCGACGTACCCCACCGCACGAATCTCAGGGTCATCCCCGGGCTTCGCGGAACGGTGGGATTCGAGATCACCGAGTGTCTCTACAAGTTGCGCGCGGGGCTGCAGGGGCTTGAGTGCGATACGGTGGTCGCCGACCTGGGCCACCCCTTGGCCCATGCCGGCCTGCGCTCGCCGCGCAGCGCGGCCCAGGCGATCTGCGCAACATTCCAGCGGGTTTTCGTGGTGGTCCGCGACGAACCTGCGTTGATCTCGCGCAGCATCGACGTGCTCCGCGCGGCGCGCCTTGCGCATGGCGAGGTGATCATCTGCCAACAACGCAGTCGCGCTCACCGGCGTTTGCTTGTCGAGAGCCTCGAACGCGAGCTCCCGGACCTCGCCATCCGCAATGGCTGGACCTGGGACGCGCAACGCGCAGCCCGCGTGGCCGACACCGGAACGCCGATGTCATTGAGTGGTGCCATCGCGGAGCTTCACCTGTGACCTCGGTGCTCACCAGTCCCT
>VBJV01000287.1:1768-2910 GCA_005879785.1 Chloroflexota bacterium | reverse complement strand
CCGCCGCCCTCGTCCCGGGGTCCAGACTGGTCGACGCGCCACCCGATGGACTCACCCTGTCCGATGTAGCCCCACTCGCCCGTCACTACGACCTCGCCGTACTACACACGAGCACGCCGTCTTTTCCCACGGACGTGAAGGTCGCCGAGGCGCTGAAAAGCGAGAACCCGGACCTGCGCATCGGGTTCGTCGGCGCGCACGTGGCAGTGGATCCCGCCGGGTCGTTGCAGGCGTCCGACGCCATCGAGTTCGTCGGCCGTAACGAGTTCGACTTCACCATCCAGGAAATCGCTCAGGGCCGGCCGCTCTCGACCGTACTGGGCGTGAGCTACCGCGGCGAGGAAGGATGCATCCATCACATGCCCGAGCGGCCCACGCTCGAGAACATGGACGAGCTTCCCTACGTCGTGGACGTCTACAAGCGCGACCTCACGGTGGAGCACTACGCCATCGGTTACCTGCTCCATCCCTACGTCTCGCTGTACAGCGGTCGAGGCTGCCGCTCGAAGTGCACGTGGGGCACGTCGTCGACGAGATCGCCTGGGCACAGAAAGCGTTTCCGCAGGTGAAGGAGTTCTTCTTCGACGACGATACGTTCACCGACGACCTGCCCCGCGCCGAAGCCATCGCGCGAGGGCTGGGCGCGCTGGGGGCGACGTGGTCCTGCAATGCCAAGGCGAACGTGCCCTACACGACGCTGAAGGTCCTCAAGGAGAATGGGCTCCGCCTCCTCCTCGTCGGCTACGAGTCCGGCAACCAGCAGATCCTCAACAACATCAAGAAAGGCATCCGACTCGACATCGCGCGACAGTTCACCCGGGACGCCAAGGCCCTCGGTATCAAGATCCACGGGACGTTCATCCTCGGGCTTCCCGGCGAGACGCGGGAGACGATCCAGAACACCATCCGCTTCGCGTGCGATATCGATCCCGACACCGTCCAGGTTTCGATCGCAGCGCCCTACCGTGGCACCGCCCTACACCGCCAGGCCGTGGAGAACGGCTGGCTGACAGGCGACGGTCTCGTCGACGCGGGCGGGACCCAGGTCAGTGCTCTCTCCTATCCGCACCTGCACCACACGGAGATTGCCCGCACCACGGAAGAGTTCTATCGCCGGTTCTATTTCCGTCCGCGAAAGATGT
>VBJV01000287.1:0-1743 GCA_005879785.1 Chloroflexota bacterium | reverse complement strand
CATGAAGCGACGGCTCGCCGAGGGCGCCGAGTTCCTCCAGTACCTCTCGAAGCGTCGTCAGGCTGAGCGCGCGGCCACCGCCGGTTCCTGAGCCCGGCGGTACGCTCGGCCCCCGAGGTCCCTAACTCGCGACCATCACCCGATCGCGGCCGGCGTTCTTGGCCACGTAGAGGGCCGCATCGGCGCCCTGGAGGAGCGCCTCGCCGTTCGCCCCGTGATCCGGGAAGCAGGCGACTCCAAGGGATGAGCTCACCCCACCGATGAGCTGGCCGCGGTGAGAGACGTAGAGGCGCTTTCCCGCTTCGCGGAGCTGCTCGCCGCGCCGCAGCGCCGCCTCCGGTGACGCCTCGGGCAGGATGAGGACGAACTCCTCGCCGCCGTACCGGCAGGCAACGTCCTCGCCGCGCATGTTGGAGCGCAGCAGGCGCCCGAAGTCGCGCAGAAGCATGTCACCCGCCTCGTGGCCGAAGGTGTCGTTGAACTCCTTGAAGTGATCGATGTCGAGCATCATCACGCCGACCTGATGATGTCCGCGCTCGGCCCGCCTCACCTCACGCTCGAGCGTCTCCTCCATGTACCGCCGGTTGAAGAGACCGGTGAGCGGATCGCGGATGGACTGATTCCTCAGCGTGTCGCGCAGCTTCAGGTTCGCCACCGCGAGACCGAGCTGCTCGGCGATGGTCTGGGCGAGCCGCTGCTTCGACTCCGTCCATCCGCTCTCCTGATGCTCGGCGTCCGTGCCCGTGCTCAGGTAGAGGACCCCCAGCGACTCGCCCTGCGCCATCAGGGGAATGCAGAGATAGGCGAAGGGCGCCGGCACCGGCAAGTGCTGGCACAGCAGGCCCGAACGCGTGTCTTCGACGAGGTGAGCGCGACCCCGTCGGAGGGCCCAGCAGTCCTCCGGCTTGAACATGGCCCAGTCGGCGGTGAAGGCGCCCCACATGGCGCGGGCTTCCACCAGGTTGCGAGAGGCGCTCGTGATGAAGACGGCGCCGCTCTCGCCCGTGAAGAACTGTCCTCCGAAGCTCCCGACGACTGTGTACGCCTCCTCCTCGGTGACGCAGGCCTGCAGCACCTCGGCCATCCGCGTCAGGAGGTCGAGGTCGCGCGTGCGATCTTCCAATCGGGCATGGGCGAGGCGGAGCTGCTCGAACAGGCGTGCGTTGCGGATGGCGATGCCGGCCTGGGCCACGAAGCCTTCCATCAGCTCGTGATCATCCGCCTCCAGGCGGAACGGCGCCTTGCCGTACATGCCGAGCACGCCGAGGAGCGAGTCGTGGAAGACGATGGGGATGAAGAGCCCGCTCCTCACGTTGTGCGCGCGCAGCCAGTCGGGGTTCAGCGTGCGCGGGTCGGAGAAGAGGTCCGGACTGTCGAGTGCCCGCCCGTGGGCCGCGACCCATCCCGCCGGTCCCTGTCCATAGGCGACCTGCTTGGCTGGATGGTCGGCCGCGAGCTTCTCATCGGAGATTCCCTGCAGGTCAAGGATGCGTCGGGCCTCGTCGGCGATCCACACGCCCACGGCAGGCGCCTCCATCAGATCGGCGGCGGCTCGCACGATAGCGCCCAGGACGTCCTCCGTGTTGAGGGACGAGGACACCAGCTGACTGAGCCGCGCGAGAGCGCGAAGACGGGCCGCCCGCCGCTTGGCTTCGCGCAGCAACCGGTCCTTGTCGATGGCGAGCGACGCTTGATCGGCGAACGCGGACAGCAGCAAGATCTCGTCCCGGGTGAAGCGCCGCT
>VBJV01000286.1 GCA_005879785.1 Chloroflexota bacterium | reverse complement strand
TGTGGCGCACCGCCGAGGGGCACGGCGTGACGCAGCTGACCGACTTTCGCATCTTCCGGGCGGCCGGCGATGCGGTCACGCGCGGCGCAACGCCCTACCCGCAGCCCACCGTGGACGCCATGCGGGGCCACTCCGTGTTCGTCTACCCGGCCCCCGCAGCAGCGCTGTTCACGGTGCTTACGGTGGCGCCGTTCACGGTGTCGTGGGTGATCTGGCTGGCAGGCATGTGCGGTGCGATGCTGCTGGCGCTGCGGCTGGTCGGCGTGCACGATTCCAGGGTGCTGGCCTGCTGGTTCCTGGCGCCGGCGATGGCCCAGACGTTCGTGATCGGCTCGCTCGCCCCGCTGCTCGCGCTGTGCGCTGTCCTGGTGTGGCGCTACCGCGATCGGGCGTGGGTCGTCGCCTCGGCGCTGTCGCTCGCGATCTGTCTCAAGCTGCTGCTGTTGCCGCTGGTGCTGTGGCTTGTGATCACGCGCCGGCTGCGAGCGGCCGCGGCGACGGTTGCTCTGACCGCCGCGGCCTGCCTCGCGGGCTGGGCGCTGGTCGGATTCGACGGCTTGGCCGACTACCCCCGGCTGCTCTCGTCGCTTTCGACGGTCGAGCAGTCGATCGGCTTCTCGACGACGGCGCTGGGGCTCGCCCTGGGCCTGCCTTCGGTTGGCGCGCAGGCGATGGTGGCGGCCTCGGCGGCGGCCCTCTGCCTGCTGGCGTGGCGGCGGGTCGTTGCCGGCGACGAACGTGGCTCCTTCTGCATTCTGCTGGTCACCGGGCTCGTCGTCTCGCCGATCGTGTGGGCGCACTATCTCGCCATCGTGGCGGTGGCGATCGCGTTCTACCGGCCCCGGCTGTCGCCGCTGTGGCTGATGCCGCTGGCGTTCTGGGCGGTGCCCAACATGCTGCCGCGCGGCAACCTCGTGTGGCTGCTGCTCTGGCATGCGATGCTGGTGCTGACGCTGCTTCCGGCGGCCGGCCTGGCCGCTCCCGCGCTGACCGGGCGTTGGACGGCTCGCACGCAGCGCCAAGTCGCGTAGGTTCAGATCATCCGTGACATCCGCGACGCCAAGTGAGAACATGGCGGCTCTGCTGCGGTTGAACCAATTCAGGAGGTCACGACCATGTCAACCAGGTCGGCGCTCGACGCCACGCGTGTGAAGTCCTTCACGGACGGCTTCGCCGGGAAGGTGCTGCTCCCGTCGGACGACGGCTACCAGGCGGCTCGCCAGATTCCGCTACTTCCTCGACCTGCTGCTGGTGGCGATCGCCGAGCATGGCATGATGCCGACCAACGTGGCCGGACGCTGCGTCACCGAGGGCGGACTGATGGTCGATCTGTCCGATATGAGGGCGATCGAGGTTGATCCGGACGCCTCGACCACGCGCGCCCAGGGCGGCGCCTTGTGGAGCGAGCTGAACGAGGCCGCCGCCGTGCACGGCCTGGCCGTGACCGGTGGCGCGATCTCGAGCACCGGCGTCGGTGGCTACACGCTGGGCGGAGGGCTCGGTTGGCTGATGGCCACCCAAGGACTGGCGGCAGACAACCTGATCGGCGTCGAGCTGGTGACGGCGGACGGATCGGTGCTCGACGTCAACGACGAGTCTCATCCAGACCTGATGTGGGCGCTTCGGGGCGGCGGCGGCAACTTCGGCGTTGCGGCCTCGTTCACCTTTCGCATGCACCCGTTGACGATGGTGGTCGGTGGACTGATCGCGCACCCCGTGGATGCCGCCCGGGACATGCTGCGCTTCTACCGCGACGCGGTCGCCGACTGCCCGGACGAGCTGACGGTGTTTGCAGCGCTGGTTCACGCGCCGGACGGCTCAGGGCTGAAGGTGGCGGGGATGATCGTGTTCCACACCGACCCTTCGCGGGCCGATGCCGAGCTGGCGCCGTTCCTGGAGTGGGGCTCGCCGCTGGTGACGCACGTCGGGCCGATGCCGTATCCGGTGATGAACACGCTCCTGGACGAGGGCTACCCAAAGGGAGCCCTCAACTACTGGCTGTCGAGTTTCACCACCGGCCTCTCGGACGCGCTGATCGACACCATGATCCAGCGCTTCGAGACCGTTCCGTCGCCGATGTCGGGGATGGTGCTCGAGCACTTCCACGGCGCGGTCACCCGCATCGAGCCGACGGCCACCGCGGTGCCGCACCGGGACACGGGGTTCAACCTGCTGTTGCCGTCCGAGTGGATGGACCCCGCCGACACGGAGAAGAACATCACTTGGACCAAGGACACCTACGCGGCCATCTCGGAGCACCTGGCCGCGGGGCGCTGGCTCAACTACCTGGGCGACGACCAGGCCGACGACGCGATCCGCGCAGCCTACGGCCCCAACTTCGATCGGCTGCGCGAAGTGAAGCCACGGTACGACCCCGACAACGTGTTTCACCTCAACCACAACATCGTGCCCTGAGAGCAGCCGGAGTGCGCGGGCGGTCGCATGCAGATCGGTAAGGCCGGGCCGGCCCAGAGCGGCATCTGTCAGGCGTACCCGGATCGGGTCGAGGTGCGCGGTCGCGACCTGTGCGACGACCTGATGGGCCGGCTCAGCTTCACCGAGTACTTCCACCTGCTGCTGACGGGAGAGGAGCCGACCGAGCAGCAGCGCTACTTCCTCGACCTGCTGCTGGTGGCGATCGCCGAGCATGGCATGATGCCGACCAACGTGGCCGCCCGCAT
>VBJV01000081.1 GCA_005879785.1 Chloroflexota bacterium | reverse complement strand
CTCAAGGTCAGGGGCAAGAGCACGGCGGACAGCCTGGACCGCGGTGTGCGGAGGCTGCGCGGCCTCGTGTCGCCGCAGGTTGACCTCCAGACCTACCTCGTCACCCTGGGCGTCACCACGCGCGACCCCGACCTCTCGGCCGCCGTGGCGACCCGCTTCATCGAGTATCTCAACGAGTTCAACGCCAAGAAGCGCGAGTCGCAGGCCCGAGCGCGTCGCGAGTTCGTCGAGCAGCGCATCGTCGACGGTGAGCGCGAGCTCAATGCCGCCGAGGACGACCTGCGCCGCTTCCACGAGCGCAACCGCGCCTGGCAGGAGTCGCCCGAGCTCTCCGCCGCAGAGGGTCGCCTGCGGCGTCAGGTCGACATTTACCAGGAAGCCTACCTGACCCTGCGGCGTGACTACGAGCAGGCGCGGATCGAGGAGGTGAACGACACCCCGGTCATCACGGTGATCGACCCGGCCGTGCCGCCCCAGCGGCAGTCGCACTGGCGCCTGGTGCTGGTCCTGGTGGTGCTCGCGCTNNNTACCTTGACGAGATGCGCCGCCAGCAGAGTGGCGTCTATCAAGAGTTCGCAAGGTCCGCGCAGCGCGCGCGTAGCGACATCCGACTGACGTTGCGCACGTTCCTCGGGAGACGGGGGTAGCCCCAGCATTGCGACTGGCGAGGCGCTAATGTGGAAGGTCGGTCGAACGTCTAACCCGCTGGTCGAGAACGCCGCAGCCCTCTACGCCGTCCAGTTGGCGGGCTACGCGCTGCCGCTCATCACGATACCGTTTCTCGCTCGCGTACTCCATCCCGACGGCTTCGGATTGCTCGTCCTCGCTCAGTCTTTGGCGCTGTGGTTGTCGATTCTGTTCGAGTATGGGTTCGGTCTTTCCGCCACGCGTGCCGTTGCGAGTCACCGGGACGACCCGGCACGCGTCGCCGAAACCGTGGCAGGCGTGATGGGAGCGAAGAGTCTCCTATTCCTGGGTGTCGCCATCATCGCCCTGCTCGCCGCGGCAACAGTGCCGGCCTTCAGGCGACACCCCGAGTATATCGTGTGGGCGTGGCTGCAGACCATTGCTTTGGGCTTCAGTCCGTTCTGGTACTTTCAGGGCACGGAGCGAATGGTCAGGCCGGCGGTCCTCGAGGTCGCCGCGCGCGCGCTGGCCACGGCGGCGATGTTCTTCGTGGTGCGCGCGTCGGACGATGGCTGGAAGGTGCTGGCGTTGCAGGCGTCCGCCGGCCTTACCAGCACCGGCGTGCCCCTCCTGTGGCTGTATCGTGAAGTCCCCTGGCGCCGGCCGCGGCTCGCCCAGGCGCTGTCGGCACTCAGGTCCGGGTGGGGTATGTTCGTGTTTCGCGGCGCGCACAGCCTGTACACCACCATGAACGTGGTCATCCTCGGCCTGTTCGTACCGACTCGCGCAGTGGGATACTACGGGGGTGCCGAGCGGATCGCTCGGGCCGTGCTCAATCTGCTCACACCGCTCTCCCAGGCCCTGTACCCCCGTATCAGCCATTTGACGAAGCGGGATCCGCGGGAGGCGGGCGGGCTGGCCCGCCTGGGCCTGATGCTGATCGCGGGTGTCGGCTTGGTCTCCGGCGCGGGAATGGCGCTGGCCGCCCCCCTCGCCGTGCGTATCGTCGTCGGTCCGGGGTATGAAGCCTCGATTCCGGTGCTGCGCGGGCTCGCGCTGCTGGTCCCTCTCAGTGGTGCCAGCACTGTGCTGGCGATGCAGTGGCTGTTTCCCGTCGGCAAAGAGCGAACGGTGACCGCCGTGATCCTGGCGGGCGGAGTTCTGAACGTCGGGCTCGCGCTGCTCCTGGCACCGCACTTCGGCCAGATGGGGATGGTGTGGGCGGTCGTGGCCGCCGAACTGTTCATCTTCAGCGCCCTGGCGTGGTGCGTGAGGCACCGGCTGGTGCGGCGCGGCGAGCGCCCGCCCGTTTCCGCGCCCGCGTGGCGATAACCAGAGGCCGGCAGCGTGGGGTCAGACACGGGGGTCCAGACGACGGGTGGCGGCGTCGGCGCCGCGCACACGGCCACCATGTCATCCAGTTGGCTGGGCGCCGTCGTCTGCCTGTGGACGATCCTGGTGCTCGCCGCCGACCTCAAGGTCTCCGTGCAGCATCAGATCCACTGGTTCGTGTCGGCGGCGGCGGTGACGCTCGTCGCCCCGTCGCTCCTGCGCGTGACGCTCCCGGCCTTCGGCCCGGGATTCCTCCCAGCCTGGCTCTTCACGCTCGCCATCGTGCTGTCGAGTGCCGGCAGCAGCAATCCCCTGTACGGGCTGGCCCAGGCGGCCAAGCTGGCGATCATCCTGGTCGTTGCCCTGAAGTTCTTCGTGACGCACAGCCCGTACGCCCACTCCGCCTTCCGCGGCTTCGTGTACTCCGCCTGGCTCAACATCGCCCTCCTGCTTCCCGGCGTCCTGGGGCTGGCGGCCCTGTCGCAGGAGATGAGCGCGGGACGCTGGGGCACCGTGCTGAGCTACACCGGCTCGCTGTGGCGCGTCGGTGTGCTGAGCGTCTGGTGGTCCGCGTACCTGGTCCTGGCCTGGGAGAAACCGCTGCGGCACCTGTTGATGCTCGCAGCCTCCCTCGCCCTCATGTACTTCGACGGCTCGCGCACTGGAGCAGTGCTCCTGTTCCTGGTCGTCGCTCCGTTTCTCGTGGTCGTCCGGGTCGTGGAAGCCGGACGATCGCTCCGGTCTCGCCTCGCCACCGTGGGTGTGGTCCTCGCCGTGGCCGTCACGCTCATCGCGGGGTGGAACTGGGCCAAGTCGCAGCCGATCGACCCCGAGGCATCCGGGGCATCCGCACGAGTCTCGCAGCTCGCGGTGAGCCTGGAGTCTCAGGGAGCGGTGGGCCTGGCTCTGGCAGATCCGATTCGTGCGCAGATGCTCCAAACGGGCCTCGCTGCGGTCCATGACGCCAGCCTCGTGGGACCCGGCATCCAAGCGACCCAAGTGGAAACCGGAGTCGGCTTGATGCCCGTGCACATGACCTATCTCCAGCTGCTCGGTGACCTCGGGTGGCTCGGGCTCCTTGCCTACCTGTCGCTGGTCCTGGCCTGGCTCCCCTGGCTGCCGCGGGCGTGGGCCAACATCCGCCGGCTATCCAGCGCCGCCGAGCGAGCGCTCTACTACAACGCGATCTTCCTGCTGTTCTTCTTCCTGTTTGCCGGCTTGTTGCACCCGCTCGCGTCCAGGGCGATGCCGCGGCCTAGGCTTTCGGTGGTCATCACCACCCACGATCGCGCCGCGCTCGTGGGACGCGCCATTCAATCGGCATTGAGCCAGGATTGGCCGGGTCTCGAGGTCATCGTGGTGGACGACGGCTCACGTGATGCCACGCCCGAGCTCGTGCGCGAGGCATATCCCCAGGTCCGCTACCTGCGGCAAGCGACGAGTCAGGGCCCCGGGCCGGCGCGCAACTGCGGGATCCGGGCGGCGACGCACGAGTGGGTACTGATCCTGGACGACGACGATACCCTCCTGCCCCAGGCCCTGGCCCACATCGCTTCGGCGATTGAAGGGTTTCCCGCAGCGCGGGAGTACCCCGTGCTGCAGTTTGCGCGCACCAACGGCATCGCCCCCCAGGAACACCTCGTGGCACGGCTGCACGACTACCTCAGCGAGGCACTGCGGGGCGACTTCACGCCCGTGATCCAGGCGCGGTTGTTCACCCAGAGCGGCCTCGCCTACCCGTCGCTGCGGGTCGGTGCAGAGGACCTCCTCTGGTGGGAGGTGGCGGAGCGCTACGGCATCCCCACCTGGGCCATGCACGTGGCGCACGTCGGTACCGACGCTCCGCTGCGGCTCACGTCGCTGGAGCATCAGCTCGCTTCTGCTCCAGAGTACGCCCGCCTGCAGGAGGTCACGCTGCAGCGGTTCGGTGAGCTGCTGGCGGTGCGTTACCCTGACCTGTACGTCAAGAAACGTCTCGGTGCCGCCGCCTATTGGCTGCTGGCCGGCGAGCGCGGCAAGGCCAGGATGCATTTGCGCCAGACTCTACACGGCCGGCACATTCTCTACAGCCTCGCACTCTGGGGACTGAGCGTGGCACCGCGCACGCTCACCCGCACGGCGTTTTCGGCCTACCGCAGCAGCCTGGCCACGTGACGCACGTGCCCGTCGAACCCTGGTAACCTCCCCCGTGCCGCCCGTTCTGGCAAAGGCGCTCAGCGCCTTGCGCGAGCCCTCGTTGCTCGTCAAGTGGTCCTGTCGGGCCGCCGGACGCCTGACGCTCGGATGGTATTTCACTCGGCTTGTCCGCACGGCCTACCAGAACCAAAATGCGCCTGAACGCGCCCGCATAGCCACCAAAGCGCGAGTGTGGTACGGTCTGGCACGCGGTTCTCCACTCTCGGCGCTCCTGTTCCTCGAGCAGGTCTATGCCGCGCAGCAACGACTCTTCCGTCGGGGCGCCCGCGACGCCCTCGGTGTGACGCCAATCGGGTTCGCCGATGTCGTGGTTGAGTGTACCGCCGCGGATGCCAATACGAGCCGGATCTACCTGTGCGGGTTCGACGAGAGCGTTACCGCGTTCCGCGCCTATGCGGAGCACGCCCGCGCCGGCACCGTCGCCGTCGACGTGGGCGCGAATATCGGCCTCCACAGCGCGGTGCTAAGTCGCTGCGTGGGACCTACGGGAGCCGTCTATGCGTACGAGCCGGTGTCACAGCTCGCCGATCGGTGCGCCCGGACACTGGCGAGAAACGCTGCGACGAACGTCGTGCTCCGGCGCGTCGGCGTCTCGGATCGCGCGAGCCGGATACCCTTCCGATTCGACGCGAGCGCCTTCAACATCGGCATTGGCCACTATCACCCCGACGCCCCTCAGGTGATCGTTACGGTGCGGCTGGATGACGACCTGCGGACGGTGGCCGCTCGGATCAGCCTGGTCAAGATCGACGTCGAGGGCTTGGAAGTCAGCGTCCTGCGCGGCGCCCAGCGGCTGCTCGCGGCGCATCGTCCCGTGCTCATCGTGGAGTACAACCAGACCTCTTGGACGCTCGACGATCTTAAGAGATCCATCCCCTATGCGGTGGACATCAGGCAGCTGCCGACGACCCTACGCGATCGGGAGGGTGCCGTGCGGGACGGCATCACTCAAGGGGGGAATCTGCTGGTCCGACCCCTCCCCCCGGCGCTCACCCGGTGAGGCGCGACTGAGACTGTTACAGGTGATCAATACGCTCGAGCCCGCCGGCGCGGAGGTCTTGCTCAGAGATGTCACGCTCGGGCTCGCCCGCCGCGGCGTCGAGACGGCGGTGTATCTGCTGCGCTCCACGGACAGCCCCCTGGAACGGGGTTTGGCCGAGGCCGGCATCCCGCTGCACTGTTCTCGGGCCGGCCCGGTCGGCTCGCCGCAGCAAGTGGTCGCTCTGGCGCGGCACCTCCGTGCGCACGCGTACGATGTCGTCCATGCCCACCTGTTCCCGACCCAGCTCTGGGGAGCGCTGGCCGCCCGCCTCGCCGCCCCGCGGACGCCCCTGCTCACCACTGAGCACGCGACGCATAACCGCAGACGGCGGCGCCTCCTCCAGGCCATGGACCGGTGGATGTATGGCAACTATCGCCACGTGGTGTGCGTCAGTCACGCCGTGGCCGCTGCACTGGCGCGCTGGGTGCCCGCAGTCGAACCCCGACTCCGCGTCATTCCCAACGGGATCGATGTAGGCCGGTTCGCCGGCGCGGAGCGAGGCGACCCGCAGCGACTGCTCGGCGTTGCCGGTCCGGTTCTCATGATGGTGGCGCGGTTCGAGCCGGCGCGGGATCAAGCGACGCTGCTGCGCGCGATGCGTCATCTGAACGGGGCCCAACTCGTGCTCGTCGGCGACGGCTCACGGCGCGCTGAGCACCAGCGGCTCGCGGCTGCGCTTGGCGTCGCGGAGCGCTGTCACTTCCTGGGCACGCGGAAGGACGTCGAGCGACTGATCAAACTGGCCGATGTGTACGTACAGTCATCGCACTGGGAGGGCTTCGGTATCGCCGTGCTCGAGGCGATGGCCAGCGGTGTGCCGGTCGTCGCCAGCCGCGTCCCGGGCCTGGTGGAGCTGGTGGACTCCGCGGGCGTCCTCGTCGAGCCCGGCAACGCGGACCACCTGGCCCAGGTCCTCAACGCTTTGCTCCGCGATCCGGAGCGGCGCGCCGAGCTCGCCCGGCGCGGCCGCGCCCGTGCGGACGCGTTCCGCATCGACGGGACCGTGGACCGCTACCACAGCCTGTATCGTGAGGTGTGCCGCGCACCGGCCGACCGGCGCGCGTCGCCCGACTAAACAAGCCCTCGTCAGGAGCGAGCACCGTTCGTGGGAGAACGCTACTTGGTCACCGGCGGCGCCGGATTCATCGGCAACCACATCGCCCGCACGCTGCTCGAGCGCGGTCACGCGGTGCGCATCTTCGACAATTTCGCGACCGGACACCGCCGCAATCTGGTGGACATCTACGACGACATCGACCTGGTCGAAGGCGACCTCCGGTCGATCGACGCGTGCCGCCGCGCCGTTCAGGGGGTGACCTACGTCATCCACCAGGCGGCTCTCCCATCCGTACCGCGCTCGATCGAGGATCCGCACACCACGCACGAGGTGAACGCAACGGGCACGCTCAACCTGCTGGTGGCGACCCGGGAGGCCGACGTCAAGCGGCTGGTGTACTCGTCCTCGTCCTCGGTCTACGGGCCGGCGCCGAAGCTGCCGCGCGTGGAATCGGACCGCCCGCAGCCGATCTCCCCGTACGCCGTTTCCAAGCTCGCGGGGGAGCAGTACTGCGCGGCCTTTTATCACTCCTACGGCCTCGCGACCGTGGCACTCCGCTACTTCAACGTCTTCGGACCGCGGCAGGGATGGGACTCGCCCTATGCCGCCGCGCTCCCTCGCTTCATCCGCGCACTGCGACGGGGCGAGCCCGCGATCGTCTTTGGCGACGGCGAGCAGGGACGCGACTTCACCTATGTCGACAACGTGGTCCGGGCCAACGTCCTCGCGCTGGAGGCAGCGGACGCACCGGGACACGTTTACAACGTCGGCAGCGGCCGGAAGACGACCATCAATCAACTGCTCGCCATGACCGCCGCCGCGCTGAACATCGAGCCGCGCCGCTCGTCCCAGCCTGCGCGCGCCGGCGAGATTCGCGACTCCGTGTCGAACATTGCGCGGGCTCGCGCCGATCTCGGCTACGAGCCGCTGGTGAACATGGAGGAAGGACTCCGGCGCACCATCGCCTGGTCGCTCGGGCAGGACGACTGACGACGTCCCGGCGGGCGTCCTGCACCATTTCTCCACGGTCTGAGGCCAGCGGATGATCAACTCCGTTCACGCTCTGTTTCACCGCCTCGACGCGGGCTGGGACCCGATAGCTCCGGCGTATGCGGAGCAGTATGCGGCCAGAGAATGGCGTGCAGTGGATGTCGCGCTGATCGATCAGTTGGAGCGCTGGATTGGTGGCTTCCAAGACAAACGAGTGCTCGATCTCGGCGGCGGGCCGGGCCAGTACAGTGCCGCGTTCGCACAGCGGGGCGCGCGAGTCACGTGGCATGACGTGAGTCGGAACTATCTGCGGATCGCGCAACGACACGCCGTCGCGGTCGGGGTCGATCTGGAGTTCTCGTTGGGCTACCTGGAGGAGGCCAGCAAGTTCATCCCGCACCCCTTCGACCTGGTCTTCAATCGTGTCTCTTGGTACTACTGCAAGAACGACCGGTCGTTCGCCAAGTTATTCTACGCATTGATGAAGCCCGGTGGCGCCGGATATGTCGATACCCACCCGGCTGAGGCGGAACAGGGCCGCGGTACCAGGAGAATCGTGCAGTTCTTGAACAAGTGGCTGACCTGGAAGATCGGCCATCCCTTTCCGCCACGTGGACGCATCGCTCGCTTGTTCCAGAAATACCCGATCGATTACATGATCATCGACTACACGTCCGTACGGAACGACAGGGTGTTCCTCACCAAGAGTAGGGGAGCGCCCCGATGACGTACGCCCGGAGACGCCGGTCGCTCTAGGATGGGAGCGCGTTATGTCTGGCGCATCGACGATGTCACCCCGGGAATGGTGTGGTCCCGGTTTTGGCGATTCATCGATCTCTTCCGGAGGCACCGCGTCGCACCATTGCTCGGCGTCGTGCCCGACAATCGCGACCCCGATCTGTGTCGCGAACCCGACAACCCGCGCTTTTGGGAGAGGCTAACGGAGCTCCGTAACCAGGCCGCCGTCGAGTTCGCCCAACACGGTCATCAGCACCTCGATGTGCGTGGCTCGCCGCGTGCCGCAACGCCTCACACGCCTCCGTCCGAGTTCGCCGGTCTCCCCTATCCGCAGCAGGTCGCCAAGGTCCGGATGGGGCAAGAGGCCCTCCGGGCAAAGGGGATTGACGCGGACGTCTGGATGGCGCCTTTCCACTCGTGGGACCGCACCACGCTGCGAGCGCTCGTCACGTGCGGATTCCGGTTCGTCAGCGATGGGCCTGGGTTGTATCCTACCGAGCGCGATGGACTCGTGTTCGTTCCCCAGCAGTTCTGGCGACCCCGGCACATGCCGTTCGGGGTCTTCACCATCTGCCTCCATGCAAACAGCGCCGACGAGCGGCTCTATCAGTCAGTCGAAGACTTCCTCAAGTCCGGCGCCCGGAGCGTCCGATTCACGGAAGCCGCCGCGGCGGCTCGCAGCAGCTTGAGACACGCGGCGGCGAACTTCGCCTTCGAGCAGGGCTACCGGTTGCTGCGACGGCTCAAGTAGGTCAAGAGTGTCCCGAGCGCTGGGCGAGAAGCTGATCGTACAGTCCCTCCATATCGCTGAGGAGACGTCTGATTCCGTACCTCTCCGTGATCGCGCGCCTGGCGCGGTCCGCGAGTTCTCGCCGCCGCACGGGTTGCGCTAGGGCCTCGAGCGCCTGGACGAATGCCGCCTCGTCTTGGGGAGGGATGAGCAGCCCCAGCCGCCCCTCCTCCAGCACGTCCGCGACGCCGCCCACGTTCGTGGCGACCACCGCGCGGCCGCACGCCAGTGCTTCGATCAGGCACACCGGCGTGCCCTCGTTGTCGGAGGTCACCGCGATGACGTCCGAGCCGTAGTACACGGCCTCGAGATCCCGGCGCCACCCGAGGAACCGCACGCGCTCGGCGAGCCCCAGGCGAGAGGCCAGCTCACGCAGGCGCTCCTCTTCCTCGCCGCCGCCGACGAGCGCCAGCAGGAAGCGGGGGCTCGCGTGTCGGAGGCGGGAGAATGCGCGGATCGCCAGCTCGTGATTCTTGATGGCGGTGAGGCGCCCAACCATCGTGACGACCACGTCTTCCCCCACGCCGATCTCTTGCCGGAACCGCTGCCGCTCCTGCTCGGCGTCGGCTGTGAGAAACCGGTCCAGATCAAGTCCCAGCGGAATCACGCCGACCCGGTCCGGCGGCAATCTGAGATGGCGGGCGACGTCCTTCGCCTGCCGCGGGCTGATGGCGACGAACTTCGTGGTGATGCGGGCGAGCGCGCGCTCCACGGTGATGAAGAAGAGCGTCTTGAGCCGCCCGAAATAGCCATGGAAGACGTGCCCGTGAAAGGTGTGCACGCGCACCGGCACGCCCGCCAGCCAGGCCGCCAGACGGCCCAGCGTACCCGCTTTCGCCGTGTGCGTATGCACGATGTAGGGGCGGGCCGCGCGGCACAGCCGCCACAGCTTCCAGAACGCGACGACATCGTTCAGCGGATGGAGCGTCCTGCCGAGCTCCGGAATCCTGAGGAACGCCACCCCGCGCTCGCGGGCGAACCCGGACATGTCCGCCTCGCCGCGCTGCACGCTGCCCGCGACCAGCAGGGTCGGATAGCGGGCCTGCGTGCCGGCCGAGAGCAGTACGACGTGCCGCGCCGGCCCGCCGACGTTGAGCCGCGCGATGATGCGTACCACCCGGACCGGATCGCCGCTCGTCCCCGCCGGCGCCTCCCGAGACACCGCGCGATCAGGCGCCCCTGACGCGCGACACCGTCAGGGGATGCGCAGGGGTCTCCCTGGTGGTGGACTGCTGCTGCGCGGTGACGGCGTGGAAGTCGAGATCCAGTTGGATCAGCTCGGTGCCCCGCCGCGCGGCCAGGGCCCGGACGGCCGCGAGTGTCTCGGGGGACAGCTTCCGCGTGCCGAGCAGGATTTTCGTCACGCCATACCGCTCCACGGCCCAGTCCAGGCTGGCGTTGCCCCCGACGACCGGCAAGCCGTGAATCCGCAAGCCCTTTTTCCGCGGATCGTCGTCCAGGAAGCAGACCGGCTGCATGTTCAGCACCTGGTTGATCAGGAGCCCGCGCAAAACGAGCTCGCCCCCGTCGCCGGCTCCGTAGATCAGCACGCGTTCTCCGGCGACCTGTAGTGACTTCCG
>VBJV01000283.1 GCA_005879785.1 Chloroflexota bacterium | reverse complement strand
GGAGCTGTATGTGTCGAAGGCGCCGAGTTGGGAGCATCAGGTTGTCTGCGTCGGGCTGACTGTACCGCTCGATCAATGGGACAGCGCGACGGGCCTCGGGGTGGTCGCGGCCGGACCCGGCATCATTTTCGCGGACGACGACGACGTCATACCTGACCTGGTGTGGATCAGCCATGAGCGGCTGGCGGTTGCGCTCGGTCCGGACCGCAAGCTCCACGCCGCGCCGGAGCTGGTCATCGAGGTGCTCTCCCCCGGATCGGTCAACGAGAAGCGCGATAGAGATATCAAACTCAAGCTCTACGCACGCCGCGGAGTGCGCGAGTACTGGGTCGTCGACTGGCAGCGGCGCCAGGTCGAGGTCTTCCGCCGCGCCGACGCCACCCTTCATCTCGCCGCGACGCTCCTTGAAACGGAGGTCCTCGAGTCCCCGCTCCTGCCCGGCTTCGCCCTGCCCCTCGGCGACCTGTTCGCCCGTCTGCCAGCCGCCTGACCAGCCCGGGCCGCTGCACGGACCCGAGGTGAGAAGGACAGGGCGACGCTGCCGCACCACGCCACTGAAGGGATGAGAAATGGCCATCGAGCATAATGAGGTCTCACCGGTGACGCAGAAGCTTGCCGCCCACATCGCCGGCGCGCTGCGGAACCCTCTACCGGACGCCGTCGCGGAGAAGACGAAGCACCATCTGCTCGACACCATCGCGGCGATGGTGTCGGGGACGAAGCTGCTGCCGGGCAGAAAAGCGATTGACTACGTCAAGACCCTCGGCGGCGCGAAGGAGGCGAGCGTCGTCGGCACACGGGTGCTCACCACCGCGGAGCTGGCGGCGCTGGCCAATGGTATCGCTGCGCACGCCGACGAGACCGACGATTCGCACGCGCCATCCCTGACCCACCCCGGCTGTGGCATCGTGCCGGCGGCGCTCGCCATGGCCGAGCGCGAGCGCCGTGGGGGCCAGGACCTGTTGGGCGCCGTCGCACTGGGCTACGATGTCGGCACGCGCCTCACCCTCTCCCTCGACCCGTACGAGTTCCGCGAGGATGGGCATTCGACCCACAGCTTCGGGCCCATGTTCGGTGCTGCCGCCGCGGCCGGCGCCCTCGCCAGCCTCGAGCCCCGACAAGTGCGCCACCTGCTGTCGTTCACCGCGCAGCAAGCCTCCGGCATCTCGTCCTGGGCGCGCGACGCCGAGCACGTCGAGAAGGCGTTCGATTTCGGCGGCATGCCGGCCCGCAACGGGGTCGCCGCCGCGGCCATGGTCGCCGCCGGCTTCACCGGGGTGGAGGACGTCTTCTCCGGCGAGCGCAACTTCTTCGTCGCCTACGGCCGCGAGCCGGATCCGAATGAACTGGTGCGCGAGCTCGGCACCACCTACGAGATCATGAACACTAACATCAAGCGCTGGGCGGTCGGCTCGCCGATCCAGGCGCCCCTCGACTCCCTGCTCGATCTCATCCGGACGCACGGGGTCAAGCCCGAAGAGATCGAACATGTCGTGGTGCGGGTCTCGCACGAGGGCGCGCAGACCACCGATAACCGCGACATGCCCGACATCTGCATGCAGCACATGTGCGCGGTCATGCTGCTCGACGGCACCGTCACCTTCGAGTCGGCGCACGATTACGAGCGCATGCAGGACTCTGAGGTGCGCGCGCTGCGGAGCCGCATCGAGCTGCGCGGGGACGACGAGATGTCGCGCGCGCTGCCCAGCCGCCAGGGGAGCGTCGAGCTCCGGCTGCGCGACGGGCGCACGGCGGAGAACCCGATGACGCGCGCCGAGGTGGAGGAGAAGTGCTTCCCCCTCCTGGCGCCGACGCTCGGCGCGAAGCGTGCGAAGGCGCTCTGCGACGCCGTGTGGAATCTCGAAGCGATGACCGATGCCCGCGAGCTTCGGCCCCTGCTACGGGGTTCAGGCTGACCGCGCGGTAACCAGTTCGACTTCGTTGCCGTCCGGATCGTCGACGTAGATCGCCTCGACCGACAAGAACGGGTGCTGGCCAGTCCGCACCTGGAGGCCAAGCTGCTGGAGGCGCGCCTGCTCCCGCTCGAAGTCCTCGGGCTCCACCTCAAGGCCGATGTGGTGCACGCTGCGAAACGCACGCTCCGCCGGGAATTGGGGCGCGCCCGGTGGGCGCGGGGCCAGCACGATCTGCTGCGGAAC
>VBJV01000080.1 GCA_005879785.1 Chloroflexota bacterium | reverse complement strand
TTTCGAGCCTCTAGACGGCGAAAGCTCGGCCAACGTGGTCAAGGTTTTCCGCTACCGGTCGACACAGCTCAAGCCAGTCAAGGCAATGCTGCTGACAGCGGCTCTGCGCCGGACGCGAGCTCTCCTTGCCGCTCTGCGGCCCGACGTGGTGCATGCGCAGGGGACGGTGCTGCCCGCCATTGAGCGTCACTTCTACGGCGACCTCGACTTCGCCGCCCGGGTCTGCACGGTGCACGACGTCACCGCCCACGAGCGGCGTCCGATGCTCGGCTCGTTCAGACGCTTTTACGCCGACTTTGACGCGCTCGTCTGCCACTCTCGCGCCTCGATGTTGCGCCTGCACGGTCAGCTCCCGCAGACGCCAGTGACCACGATCCCACATCCGCGCTACACGCCGCTGGCGGCGTCCCCGTGTGAGCGCGAGACCGCTCGAGAACAGCTGGACATCTCACCGCTGGCACCGGTGGCGTTGCTCTTCGGGTTCCTCCGACCATACAAGGGCCTCGACGTCTTCCTCAGCGCCCTCGCGATCGCGGCGGCGCGCGACCCCCGTGTTCTCGGCGTGGTGGCCGGCCGCCCCCTGTACGACATCGGCCCCAGCCGCCGACGGGCCGAGCGGCAGCACCTCCCGGTGCGTTGGGACCTGCGGTATGTGCCACGAGACGAGATGGGCAGATACTTCGCAGCCGCCGACACTGTGGTGCTGCCGTACCTCGACACCAGTGACAGCGGCATGCTCGAACTGGCCGCGGCATTTGGCAGGCCTGTTGTAGTGAGCGCGACCGGTGGGATGCAGGAGGCGTTCGAGCGCTACCGGTACGGCGAAATGGTGCCACCGAATGACCCGGAGCAGCTCGCCGCGGCGATGTTCCGGAAGCACGACGCGCGCGAAGGCCAGGCTCGCTCCGGCGGCGCCACGTGGAGCGCGGCCGCCGAGCAGACGGAGGCGCTCTACCGTTCGCTCATTGCGCGGCCGGCGGTGGCGGTGCCAGCGTGAGTGACCGGCTCCGCATCCTATTCTTGGCGCCTTACGAGCCGTCGGAGCTGGCGGCGCGCTCTCGCTTGCTGCTCGCAGGGCTCGCCGCGCGCCACCACGTGGACGTGCTCGCGCTTCACCGCAGCGGGCGGGCGGTCGTCGCTTCGCTTCCGGTCGACCGGCTCGAGCTCTTCGCGTCGGCCGGCGTCGACCGCGCACTTGCGCTACGCCACGTCTTCGACCGCGCGTTTCCCCTGCAATCGATCGCAGGTGCGTCGCGCGGTCTCAGCCGGGCGGTTCGAGCAGCGGTGGCCGAGCGCGAGTACGACCTGGTGCACGTTGAGCACATCCGAGCGCTCCCCCATCTCCCGCCAAGGCCGCGCCCGCCAGTGCTCTTCGATGCGGTTGATTGCGTGTCGCAACTCTTCGCCCTGGCCGCACTCGAACACCACCGCCCGCGACGCTGGCTCTTCGAGGTGGAGTCGCGCCGTGTGGCGCGGTTCGAGCGCTCGGCGCTGGTGACTGTCGACCACGTCATCGTGGCCGCCGAGCGAGACGCCGCCAGTCTGCGTGCGCTGAACCCGTTCGCCCGGGTGGCGGTCGTCTCCAACCCCGTCGACCCCTCGCGGCTGCCCCAGACCTGGCAGCAGCGCGCGCGCACGGTGGTGATGACGGGCAAGATGAGCTTCCACGCCAACGCCGCCGCTGGCCGCTGGCTCTGCGACGAGATCTGGCCCTTGGTGCGGTCGCGTCATCCTTCGGCGACGCTCATCGTTGCCGGAGCAAACCCGAGCCATCGGCTGCGGCGCAGCGCGGGCCAGGGCGTCGTGGTCACCGGGTGGGTCGGCGACTTGACGGGAGTTGTCGCCTCGGCGAGCGTCGCCGTAGCGCCGCTGCGCTATGCGGTGGGCGTCCAGAACAAGGTCCTTGACGCCCTCGCGTGTGCGACTCCTGTGGTGGCGACGCCGCAGGCTGTCGGCGATCTGCGGCTGCGTGACGGACGTGACGTGCTCGTGGCCTGCAACGCCGCAGAGTTCGCCACCCAGATCAGCCGGCTACTCGACGATTCGCAGCTGGCGCAGGACATCGGCGAAGCAGGACGCATCTACGTCGAACGGCACCACTCACCGTCACGCATCATCTCGCTGCTCGAGCGTGAGTACGAGGCGATGCTGCGGCGTGTGAGAGGCGATGCGGTGCGCGCGAGCACGCTCGGAGTCGCGCGGTGAGGTGCTGAGCAGGAAGCCGATGGACGGCCGGGGCATGCCCATTGACGTCATCTATATCGCCGGCGCGCCGCGCAGCGGCACCACCATCCTGTCGCAGCTGCTCGGTGAGCTGCCGGGCCTGTTCAACGTGGGGGAGGCGAGGTTCCTGTGGAGGCAGGTGCTCTCCTCGGGCAGGTGCGGCTGCGGCACACGCCTGATCGCTTGCGACTTCTGGCGCGAGGTTCTGACAGACTCGCCAGTGCCCTCAGGGGACGACCGGACGCGCACGCTTGCCGCCGCTGCGCTGACCCATTCGCGTCTCCGCACGCTGCCCTGGGAGCTCGTCGTCCGGCGCCTCGGCGGGTCGCTGCCACGGGCCTTGCGCGAACATGCGGCCGCGACGATCGCCGTGTATCACGCCGCAGCTGCCGCAGCACATGCTTCCGCTATCGTCGATGCGTCGAAGTCGCCGTCATTCGCCTATGCGCTGACGGCGAGCGAAGGGGTGCGCCTTCACGTCGTGCACGTGGTCCGCGACCCGCGAGCGGTGGTCCACTCGTGGCTGCGCAGCCAGTCAGGGGCATCGGCGCGTGTGCGCGGGCGGGGCGTGCTTTACAGCGCGCTCAAGTGGAGCGCCTGGAACGTGCTTACGGAGCTGATCGTCCGGCCGTCCGCTGCCACCTATGCGCGCCTCCGATACGAGGACGTGGCCCGCGCGCCCGCTGCGCTGCTCTCACACATCGCGCCCCTCGCCTCCCAGGCTGGACCGGGCGGTCGGATCGGGCTGCTGGAGGGTGAGACCTCGGTGGTCGAGCTCAGCACCAACCACACCGTCTTCGGCAATGGGCAGCGGTTCATTTCGGGCCCCGTGCGCGTCGAGCCGGACGAGGAATGGAGGGTCGCGATGAGTCGACGCGCTCGTGCCACGGTCATCGCCTTCACCTGGCCCCTGCTACGCCGCTACGGCTTCAACGGGCGCGACCTCAGGAGGATCGCCCTGTGACCAATGATGACGTGCTGTTCCACGGTGCGATTCCACCTGCGCGCGTCAGGTGCCGTCGTCGAGGTCGACGGGGTGGTTCGTGAGGTACTGCTGCTCCGCCTGCGGGATCGCCTGCTGCACCATGCGTACGCCAGGGATCGGCGTTTGTGAGAAGTCGAACGCGTTCGCGTAGTCGTACGCTGCCGCGTCGGCGCCGGCGAGCGAACTCAGCCCGAGGGTGTGCTCGGTGAAGGCGAGCAGCGAAGCGAACGTGGCGCCGCTCGAATCGGTGTAGCCCGGCCTGGCGTAGGGGCTGATGATCACCATGGGCACGCGGATGCCGACCGACGGCGAAAAGGGCGGCACGTGGTCGTAGAAACCGCCGTTGTCGTCGTAGGCGATGAAGATCGCCGTCGTCGACCAATCCGGCCCGTGCTCGACGGCGCTCACCGCCTGGCCGATCCAGTTGTCGCCCGCAGCCATCGACGTGCCGTTGTGCTGCGAGGTCGGGCCGTTGGCACCGCCGGACGGAAGCAGCACGGAAAAGCTCGGAAGCGCCCCGTTCTGGGCATCCGTGATGAACCGATCGGTGGGCACCAGGTTGGTTTTCTGCGATGTGTAGATGCAGTCCGCGAAGGTCGGGCAGATCGCCCAGATGTAGTTGTTCGCGTACAGCCTCCAGCTCAGGCCGGCCGCATCCAGACGATCCATGATCGTGTCCACGTGCTGCACGGGCGTCGGCCGGTATGCGCCGCCGTTGGGATAGACGCTCGGATCCAGACCGCTGTCCGGGATGCAGGACGGCTCTTCGGTCGCGACCGTTGCGCCCGGTGCCAGCCAGAGTGAGTCCTCGTTGGAGTCGCAACCCCAGCCGCGGCCCTGTGGCGGAGGCGACGGTGTCTGGTTCGTGTTGTACATGGGGTTGAGCCCGGTGAAGCCGTCGAGCGTGCCGGACGCCAACTCCATGTGCCCCGACCAGCTGGGCACTGGACTCTGCTCGAACGTCCTGTCCGACACCGCGAAGGTGGTCGCGAGGGCGTCGAGGTTCGGGATCTGATCCTGCTGATACGCGCTGTAGCAGCGATATCCGGTCGACTGGGCGCACGAGCCCAGCTTCGCGAAGCCGTCCATCTTGCCGCCGTCGATCGCTGTCTGCTGCGCCGTGGTGCTGTACACGCCGTCGGGCACGATGTCCGGCGGCCGCGCCAGCGGGATGGTCGTGCCGTCAGACAGGCGTCCGGTCGTGACGCCGTCGCAGGGCGTCCGGCGTGTGTTCGCCGCGCAGAGCCGTCCGAGCACGTTGTCGAAGCTGTGGTTCTCTTGGAAGAAGATGACGATGTGCCGGATAGGATCGGCAGGAGCCCCGCTCGGCGTCGGCGGCGGGGATTCGGTGACCACCAGTCGCGGTGCGCTGGCGGCGCCCGATTCTCTGCTCGAGAAACGGTCGACCGTGTTGTTCGGCGATGTGATGACCAAGGTGTACGCACCGTCTCCGCCTATGAGAGAGGTCACGTCGATACCCACAGCTCCTGGCGTGAACTTCGCAGACCGGGCAACGGTGGTCCCGAACGATGGCGCGTTCGACCACGTGATGGCGCTCTCGCTCCACGTGGTGTCCTGCGCCTGGTGCAGCCCCGCGCCGCTGTTCGTCGACATGGCGTTGAGCACAAGCTGTGCGTGGACCACCGGCTGGCTGATCCCCGCGACCGTGAACCGGAGATACGAGCGCTCGAGGGGATTCAGGCAGGCGAGTAGCTGAGTACTGGACCCGTAGTTGGACTGGGCTGACGCCTGTACGACGTAGGCGTCGGCGTCAGCCACGAAGGTGAACGTGTCCGCGGTCGCGGCGCCGGCCGTGACAGTAGCGCTGTGCGAACTCCACACCAGCGCGCTGCTGACCGCCAGGGCAAGAATGATGATGATACCGGCAGGTCGCCACACCAAGCGAGCCTGTGCTCGAGTTCCGTGCCTGTTCATCACACCTCTCCTTAGCAGAACGCGCGAGCACGGTACTGCGTCGTGGCTGCATTGGGCAATCGACGGTCGAGCGTGATGAATTAGGAAATCGATTACAGATCCGTAACCGGTTCACCAGCCCTGCGTGCGATCGGTGCCAGCGGAGGGCTCGGACCAACGACCCGCGTTTTACAAAGCCTCGCGCCCTAAGCGCTCGCAGCAAGTCGAGGCAGGGTGAGCATCGTCGCCCTCACTTCCCGGCGGACGTCGTCGTTGGCCGATCGCGCCCTCCGGCCGCTCGACCTCCGGGGCGCTCAGCTCGCCGCCCCACCACGCACAGCGGCGAGGTCCCGCCCCACTCGCAGCAGAGCGCTGCCCCACGGGCAACGCGAAGCCCCTCGCCGTAAGCGCTGTTGCGTCGAGTTCGCGAGCCCCAGAGATGGCGGATTTATCCGCTCTTCCGGCATCGTCCTTTGATAGAAGTCCGCGTTTTCGGCCTTCCGGGGGTCTACCGGCGCAACGTGGTCCGGAGATACCCCACGCGTCTGACGCATTAGTGCCTATTGCCGTTCTCGACCCGATCGGGGTAATCTGAGGCTACGGGGATACGGGCGTGATGGACAGGAGGGGGCGCGGCAGGTCCTGGGATGATGCCGTGTCATGGAGGCGGCGGCCACGGTTCCCGCAGCGGGATGTGACCGCCGGATGTTCGGGAAACGTGGGCGGTCACTCCCGCGCCATCTCGACGGACGACCACCACGCTTGCAGGCGCTAGTGACGCTGCAGCGTGCCACGATCTCAAACAGAAACCGGCCACCATTCGCGGCTGCTGGATCTTACCGGTTGCGGCCTAGGTCATTGACGTAGCAGTCGTCGTCGTCGACGTCTCTTTGTCGCAGGAATCCGCGTCCGATGAGTCTTGCCGCCGGACGAGCACCAACTGTATACGCCCAGGTCGTTGGAGCGATCTCCACGTGATTCGCCAGCGGTGCCGAGGGGATTTCGAAGGCCAGCTGCTGACGTGCGCTCGTCGGGTGGTCCGGACAGCGAGGTACTACTGAGATGGCTGTGCGGTAACGGCCGCGGTGCGTCCGTGCACCAAGTGTCTTGCGTCGCCGGGGTCCTCGGGTCGCTCGTTGCATGATTCGGTCTGGACGACATGGGAGTCGCCCGTTGGGGACAAAGAAGTGGGGACCACGTGAAAGCCGAAACGACGGCCAACACTGCATTTCTTCGCGCCGACCCGTCGCGAACGGGGGTGGCGCTACAACCAATGCTCGACATCACCGACCGGGTCGATCTCGGCTACGAGGCGCTACCACGTCCGTCCCGCCTGGTCGTCTCGACCTCGGTCATCGATGCAGCGCTTGCGCTCGCAACCCACACCGCGCCGGCGCTCCTCATGGTGCCAATCCACCCGCATCTGCTGGCCGCCCCGAGCTTCGACCTTGCTGCGCGAGCAGAAGGGTTCGGCGTGAACCCGGCCGAGCTTGGCTGGATCATCAGGAGGCGCGCAGGAGTCCCATTCGATGAGGCGTTCGTCGGAAAGCTGCGTGAGCTTCGGGCGCTCGGCCATCGGCTTGCGCTCGATGGAGTCCGGTCATCCGCACTCGATCGCGGAGTCATCGCAGATCTTCGGCCTGACTTTGTATTCCTCGACGCGGAGATGCCCGGGCGGCTGCTGGTGGATAAGGTGGCGGAGGCTGAGCTCGTATCTACAGTGGCCTTCATGACGCGGCTGGGAGGGCGGATCGTCGCTCGCGGCATCGACACCGGGACCAAGGCTGCAGCAGTCGCGGACCTCGGGGTCAAGTACGGAACGGGATCGCACCTCGCGGTTCCGGTGCTCATCCACTCTCATCTTGCGGAGCCGGGTGACGAACCAGTATCCATTACGTGGTTCCAGCGGCGAGAGGTTCGTGTTCTCCGCGAGCGCGGCGAGACGCTCCGAGCTCCGATTGAACCAGTGTCACTCTCAGCAAGCAGGGCCGATGTCGATGAGCGAAGCTTCGCGCGCTCCCTTGTCGAGGCGGCGCGCATCCTGCAGGCCGAANNNACCGCCTCGCAATATTCGACGTGGATTGGGATCTCCATTGCTTTCGACCACGTGTTGTTGCCGGAACTGGGACAGAGGGGCTCACACGAACCAACTTGTCGCTCAACGAGGGCATTACGGGCTGGGCGTTTGCCCGCGGCCAGCCCTATCGCTGCGCGGACACCGACTCGCACCCGGCCGCCACGACTATCTTTGGCACAGCTCGCATGCGCGAGTCCCTGCTGGCCGTGCCACTCGTCGCCGGCAACCAGCGACTCGGAATGATCGATCTCTGGCGCGATGGACTCGATGCTTTCAACGAGGAGGAGCTCGAACGCTGTGCGCTCTTCGGCTTCATCACCGCAGTCGCGTTGCGGAACGCTCAGATGTACGAGGAGCTCGAGCAGATTGCACTCACCGATGCGCTGACGGGACTCTTCAACATTCGATGGTGGCGCGACATGGGTGCGCGCCTGACCGCGCAAAGCCGCCGCACCGGCGCCGGGCTCGCTGTGCTTATGGTGGACCTTGACCACTTCAAGCAGATAAACGACAGCGCCGGCCATGCTGCGGGGGATCGCGCGTTGCGAGCGG
>VBJV01000284.1 GCA_005879785.1 Chloroflexota bacterium | reverse complement strand
GTAGTTGGGACGGCTGCGGTTGAGACGGCCGGCGAAGTGCACGTAGGGACGCGCCCGGCTGCTGATCATGCGGTCGTACAGCGGCCGCAGCGGCCCGTCGCCGACCACGATCAGCCGCACCGCGGGCCCCCGCTCGGCGAACAGCAGCTCGTGGGCGTGGATCATCGTGTCGACGCCGTTTCGGGGGTCGAAGCGGCCGATGAAGACGATGTTCTGGTGATCTCCGAGCAGCTCCCGGACGGGCTCGGCGTCGGGTGAGAAGTGGCCGGTGTCGATGCCGTTGGGGATCACGTCGTAGGCGTAGGGGAAGTACGGCGTCAGCGAACCGATGCACGCCTCGCTGACGCAGATGCGCCCGTCCAGGCGCTCGATCGCGGGCCGGATCCACTCCGCCTCGATGTCCATGCCGAGCGTCTGCGGAAACACGCTGTGGAAGGTGGCCACCGACAGCGCGTCGTGGGGCGTGTGCTCGATCGCCCAGGCCGGGAAGGGCGGGTTGTACGGGGCATGCACGTGCACGACGTCGAGCCCGCGGCTGCGGAAGAAGGCGCCGACGCGGCGCCCGAGACGCAGACCCACCGTGTGCGTGGTCTCGGCGCCGTTGCCCCACTTCGGCATGTAGAGCCGAAGCGCGGTGCCCATCCTGGCGATCTCGAAGGTCGGCTCCGGCACCGTCAGCGCGTCGTCCTGCACCTTCGCCGGTTGCAGCAGCTTGCCCGTGACCACGGTCACCTCGTGGCCGAGCTCGGTCAGGCTGCGGGCCTGTCCGTCGACGTGCTCAGTGATGCCGCCCAGCGACGGATAGTAGAAATCGGTGACGATCGCGATCCGCACGGCGGTGATCGTACCCGCTCGTTCGTGCTGGCACTCTGGCGGTGACTCTGCCAAGGCACCCCGGTTGCCCTGGTAGAATTCCGCTCGATATGCCGATCTACGAGTACCGGTGCGAGAACGAGCACCGCTTCGAGGTGCTTCAGAAGTTCGCCGACGATGCGCTCACCGCGTGCGAGTGCTGCATCCGGTGGCGATCCACTTCAAGGGCTCTGGCTTCTATTCAACGGACTACGGCCGCGGCAAGAAGGCGGCCGCGGCGGAGGCGAAGGGCGAAGCCGGGGCGAGCTCGGACGGCGGCCCCTCCAAGGACGGTGCCAAGAGCGACGGCGGCTCCAAGAGCGACTCCTCGGCCGCCAAGACCGGAGACTCCGGCTCGAAGCCGGCCAAGGCCGCCGAGGCGTAGCACCGTGCCTGGCAACGGCCGTCAGGCCGGTGCCTGGCACGATCGGATCGCCAGGCCGCCGGTGCTCGAATTGAGCTATTTCACCAGGCAGCCGGGGTCGTAGATCTGGCCCTTCGGCGCCGGCAGCGGCGCCTGCTGGCCGAGGAACATCTGCACGACCGACGGGTTCTGCTCGCTCGACAGGATCACGTCCTGGCCGCCGATCACCTGCGGCGTTCCTCCCAGATGACACTCCAGCGTCCGGCTCGAGCGGAACTTGATCCATCCAAGCCCCAGCAGTTCGTTCGCCGACAGGTCGGTGGCCAGCGGGCGGGCGATGTCACGACCGATCTGAGGCAGGTGCAGCACGCTGGAGAGCGAGACCAGCTGATGGGCGATCGCCTGCATCACCAGCTGCTGGCGCCCGGTGCGCGAGATGTCGGAGTCCTGGGGGTTGGTCGTCTTGCGGATGCGGGCGAAAGCGAGCGCGTGGCGGCCGTTGAGGGTGAGCCGGCCCTTGGGGAAGTTCCACAGCTTGCCGCCGAACTTCTCGGACGACTGCACGTGGGTGGGATTGTTGATCGTGACGCCGCCCATCGAGTTGATCAGGCTGATGAAGCCCTTGAAGTCGACCAGCACGATGTGGTTGACCTTGAATCCCGTCAGGTGGTTGATCGTCCTGATCAGGAGCGGCGCTCCGCCGTAGGCGAACGCGCTGTTGATCTTCGAGTCGCCGTGGCCGGCGATCGGCACCCGCAGGTCGCGCGGGATCGACAGCAGCGAGATCAGGTGTTTGCCGGGGTCGGTGCGCATCAGGAGGATCGAGTCGGCCCGCGCGGTGCTGGTGCCGCCGCGGCTGTCGGAGCCGAGCACGAGCGTCGCCTGCGGGGTGGTGAGGATGTTGCCGGTGGGTGCAAGGGCGGCCTTGGTGCGCTTGTCGAGCCGCTTGTTTGCCTGCGCCACCTCGTTGGAGAACGAGCGGTAGCCGAGGTACAGCCAGAAGCAGAACAGCAGCGGGATGGCCGCGAGCACCAGCAGGATCGCCTTGCGCCGGCCCGGCACCCAGCGCCGCCGGGGCGGGACGGTGGCCACCTGGCGGCCCGGTAGCGCCGGCTTGCCGCCGTCCATCCTGGGCGCGGACATGCCCTCCGGCGTTGCCGGACGTTCGTCCGTGACGGTTGCCGTCGGGGCGCGTCCAAAGGTGAAGCGCGCCGCATCGGGGTCATCCGCTCGAACGTGCCCGCCGCGGTACACACGGTAGGGCTTGGGCCTCTGGTGCTCGGGCACGACCCTGTTATGTTAGCCACCGCCATGATCGATTCCTCCCGCTCACCCGTCGTTGGGGTCGACCTTGGCGGCACCAGCATCAAGGCCGCGCTGGTCTCGCCGGAGTACCGCATGCTGGCCCGAAACGCGGTTCCGACC
>VBJV01000282.1:1453-2814 GCA_005879785.1 Chloroflexota bacterium | reverse complement strand
TTGGCAGCCGCAGCCTTGAACGCATCACGCAGGTTCTCGAGCGACTGTGCGCTCCCGAAGGCATCCTCGGCGGAGGCAAAGCTCTGAGAGATCACCTGCGCCAAGTTGTTGTCGATCACGTACTTCTCGGCCTTCATCATGTTCGGGAAGCCCTGGACGCCGAGTGTCTCGGAGCCGGTGACGGCGACCAGGAGAATGTTCGCGCCGGGCGCCATGGCATGAGCGGTCTCGACGTCGAGCGCAACCTCGAGCGCCCAGGCGCTCTTGTCCTCGAGACCCGTGCCGCCCTTCGACGGCGTCGTCGCAGGCGAACCATTCGGGTGCCAGACCGTGAAGGTCGGCATGCCCGCCGTGCAGGTAACGCCCTCCTCACCGCACATGTGCGGCAGGCCGAACGCGTTGTTGAACACATGCAGATCGTGCGCCATCGTGTCGCTCCCCCACGAGTCCACGATCGCGATCGTGACGCCATGCCCGTCGTTGCCCGCGGCGTACAGCGGGCTGACGTTGTAGGCCGACCGGATCGCCTGGGGCGTGAAGCACGTGCGGCCGACCGCCTCACAACTCGCCTCGGTCGGAGGCGTCGTGCCGGCGGAAATGAACTGGTAGTCACTAACGGTTGGGTGCGGCACAGCCATCGTCGACAGTGCAGCGTTCCCACCCGAGACGGCGACGGCAAATCGCCGAGGCGATCACGATCATCACCAACGCAGCCCCAAAGAGCTTGCGTCTGCTCATGTGGATCCTCCCCTTTTGAATATCGTTCCCCTGCTCCCTGTCGAGAGCGCGAGCCGAGAGCGCGGCGATACTACAAGGAGGCGGCACTCCGCACGCCGGCTCTTCTCGGCGCCGGTGGCACAGGCGCGGGCGCGCAGTGCGCCGGCCGCAGCACAGGCTCGGTCGCGGCCGAAGCAGCCTCTGCCCTGCAGGCGATTCGCCCGTGCTGACCCGATCGCCGTCGCTCACGCTGGGCAGCCGCTCAGCCCGATGGGTAGCAGATCCGCCGGCAGCTTCGCGTAGCCGAAGATCGTGACGACGGCGCGGCGCTCGGCCATCGGGCAGTGGAAGACACGTCGCCCCGCCGCAGCGCGTCGAACTCATGCGTCAGCTGCGCGATCGCCCGTCGCATGTCCACGCGTTTGCAGGCTATGAGGTCATCGACTCGCTCCGGCGCAGCGCTGAGAACCGCTAGTCAGCCGCGCCGCAGGTTCTCGCCCTGGCGCGCGTCTTCCTGAGCGCCCCCGGTGGGCTGGCGGCAAGCAACACCGTGGAGCCGGCCGGCGCGCCGCCGCTACTTGGGGAGAGGTGGTGGGAATGGCGCGCGCGCCGGCCGTGTCACTGCTGGCGCTGAATGGCGGCGG
>VBJV01000282.1:0-1375 GCA_005879785.1 Chloroflexota bacterium | reverse complement strand
TCCCCCCGGCACGAACACGGAGGCCGGCCCCTGGTTCGCCTCGGGCGCTCGACGTCCTCTGAGCGTCGCTGCTGCTGCGCTTGCGGCGGCGGCTAAAACGCTCTGAGAGCTCGAGCCCGTTCAGCGCACGTCTTTGCGAGGGCCGGCGGTCAGTCTCGCAAGACAGCTCGGGCAGATCGTGTCTGCGGGGGTAGGCGGTGACTCCCGCCGCTCTCTCTGCCAACCCCGGCCCGTATCAACCACTTCGCAGTATCTGCAGCGACGCGTAATTGGCTGTCGGCGCCGCTCCTTGACGTTTCCCGCAGCCACACGACGATCGTTGCAGCAGGCCCCTATGGCGTCCATGGGCCGTTCGGCCCCTCTTTCCAAATAGGGGCATCTGGATCATGAGAAAGCTGCAGGCCACTAAGCTGGGGCTCGTCTGACCCGCGTCCATGGCTTACCGGCGGCCGATCACCCGACTCGCGAGCTGGCAGCGGGCGCGAAGATGCCCGTGCTGGGTTTGGGCGTCTGGCAGATGGCCGCCGGACACGAGACCGAGCAGGCTGTCGAATGGGCGCTCGAAGCGGGGTACCGCCATATCGACACGGCCTCGATGTACCGCAACGAGCAGAGCGTCGGGGCGGCACTCAGACGGAGCGGACTGCCACGGGACGACGTCTTCGTGACAACCAAGTTAATGCCCGCCCACGCAAGCGCAGCCCGCGAACTGACCAAGAGCCTGAAGCGGCTGCACCTCGACTACGTCGATCTCTACCTGATCCACTGGCCGGTGCCGCTCCTGCACACGCGCTATTGGCGCCAGCTCGAGTCGCTCCAAGAACGCGGATTGACACGAGAGATCGGCGTCAGCAACTACAGCAGCGACCAACTGGACACGCTCGAGCGGAGCGGCGTCAAGACCCCGGCTGTCAACCAGGTGCACTTCAGCCCCTTCCACTACCGACGCCGCCTACTCGACTACTGCGCCGAGCGCGGAATCGTCCTCGAGGCCTACAGCCCGCTCGAGCGTGGCCGCGGCCTCCAAGACCCGACAATCACAGGCCTCGCCCAGAAGCTGGGGCGGACCGCCGCCCAGATCATGCTTCGCTGGGCGATCCAGCACCAGACCGTCGTGATCCCCAAGTCCAGCCGCGAGGAGCGCATCCGCGCCAACGCCCAGCTATTCGACTTCGAGCTCAGCGACACAGACATGCAACTCCTCGACGCGCTCGACCACACCAGCCGCAGCGCCCTCGGTTAGGCGGGTGTTGGCAGACCCTCGATGGCTCGCAACGCCCGCTCGATCTCCTCCTCATCGAGCGCGACGTCCTCGAGCTTGCCGGCGAAGTAGTTGTCGTAGGCGGCCATGTCGAAATGGCCGTGGCCGGAGAGG
>VBJV01000281.1:543-3241 GCA_005879785.1 Chloroflexota bacterium | reverse complement strand
ATGCCGTGGTTCCCCTACTCGCGGCAGGACAAGAAGAGCGCGCCCCGCGAGCCGATCACCTCCAAGCTGGTGGCGGACATGCTCGAGGCGGCCGGCGCCGACCGCGTGCTGACGATGGACCTGCACGCCGGCCAGCTTCAGGGCTTCTTCAAGATCCCCGTCGACCACATGACGGCGGTTCCGCTGCTGGCCGACCACTTCCGGCTGCTGGTGGGCGACCTGCGGCCTGAGAACATCGTCGTCGTATCCGGTGACGCCGGCCGCGCCAAGCTGGCGAAGAAGTTCTCGGAGATGCTGGGCGCCGGGCTGGCCCTGATCACCAAGGAACGGCCCGAGCAGCAGATGGCCGAGGTGACCAACGTGATCGGCCGCGTCCGCGACAAGGTCTGCATCGTGATCGACGACATGATCGACACGGCCGGCACGCTGTGCGCCGGTGGTCAGGCGCTGATCGATCTCGGTGCCACCGAGGTGTACGCCTGCGCGACCCACGCGGTGTTCTCCGGGCCGGCGCTCGACAACCTGGCCGACAGCGTCTTCCGCCAGGTGATCGTGACCGACACCATCCCGGGCAACCCGATCGAGCGGCCGGACAACGTGCAGGTGCTGTCGGTTGCGCCGATCCTGGCTGATACCATCTCCAACGTCTTCAACGACGATTCCGTCTCCGGCCTGTTCCACGGCGGGAACCAGCTCTTCTAGACGGGTCGTCTCTCTCGGGAGTACGACGATATGGCTGATGTGAAACTCGAAGTCCGCTCGCGCGACGGGCGCGGCGGTAAAGATGCTAGGGCGCTGCGCGCCGGGGGCGAGATTCCCGGTGTGATCTACACCTCGCAGAGCGGCACCAGCGGCGCGACGGCAATCCGCGTCGGCGCGCGCGGGTGCGGGCAAGGCCCACTCCGTGATCATCAAGGACATGCAGCTCGATCCGGTTCGCGACCGCGTGATCCACGTCGACTTCCACGAGGTGCGACTCGACCAGCCGATCAACACCGTGGTGGTCGTGCACGTCGAGGGCCAGTCGCACGGCGTCTCGATGGGCGGCATCCTCAGCCAGCCCACGCACGAGCTGAACATCTCGGTGTTGCCGACGGCGATCCCGGAGGAGATCGTGGTCGACGTGAGCGCGCTCGAGATCGGCGGCTCACTCAGGCTCGCCGACGTGCCTCAGGTGGAGGGCGTCACGTTCCTGGACGATCCCGATGGCACGGTGCTCGCCACCGTCACGGCTCCCATCTCGGAGGAGGAGCTGGAGGAGGCCGCGGCCGAGGTTGCCGGCGAGCTGCCGGAGGGCGAGGAGCTTCCCGAGGAGGCCGCAGAGGGCGAGGAGCCCGGCGAGGGCGAGGGCGAATCAGTCCAGGAGCCTTCGGGCGACGAGTAGTCGCGGGTGGGTCTGCTTCGCCGATCGCGCGAGCCGTCTCTCTCGTATCTGGTGGCGGGGCTCGGGAATCCCGGGCCCCGCTACCGCGTCACCCGCCACAACCTCGGCCAGCTGGCCGTGGAGCTGTTGGCCGAGCGGCTTGGGGGCTCGTGGCGCTCCAAGTTCCAGGGCCGCGTCTGCGAGACCCGCGATGGCGACCAGCGGCTGGCGCTGCTGATCCCGGAGACGTTCATGAACGACTCCGGCAGCTCGGTGGCACCGGCGTTGCGGTTCTGGAAGCTGCCCACCAGCCGGCTGCTGGTGATCCACGACGAGATCGACCTCGACCTCGGCGACGTGCGAGCCAAGGTCGGCGGAGGGCTGGCCGGGCACAACGGTCTGCGCTCGCTGGCGGAGGCGCTTGGCACGCATGACTTCCTGCGCGTGCGGGCCGGCATCGGCCGGCCTGAGCGGGGCGATCCCCGGCCCATCGCCGACTGGCTGCTTCAGCCGTTCGAGGTCGGTACCGACGTGGACGCGCTGGTGCGCGACGCGGCCGACTGCGCGCAGGCCGTGATCCGCGATGGCGTGGACGCGGCGATGCGGGAGTGGAATTAACGCGCGATAGCCGGCTTCGCCGGCGAACGCGACCGAATTCAGGGCTCTGCCCGACAGCGGCAGAGGCCGTCCGAGCGGCGGTGGCTCAACGGGGAGGGGTAAGACCCCATGCGGGGTCAGACCCCGTCCGTCCGAGCGGCAGTAACTCAACGGGGAGGTGTCAGACCCCATGCGGAGTCAGACCCCGGTGCACGCCAGCCGCCCCGCATCGCGGCTAAGCAATCAGCCTGATCCGTGGCCCCTCGGCGTCCTGCGCCGGGGCGGCAACCACGTCCGGCGTACGGCGGTCCAGCCGCTGCTCGAACGCTTTGCGGAGATCCTCACCGCGCATGCGGGGAGAGGACGAGATCTTCCAGCAGGCGAGCTTGGCCTCCAGACGGCGCACCATCTCGGGCGGTTCGTACAGCCGGGTACGCACCTGATACTCACTCATGCCACGCACTGTCACTCGCATTGCGGGCAAGCGTATCCCCTTCGACGGACGGAGTCCAGTCCCTACTTGCGCAGTAGGTCGGCCAGCGAACGGTAGATCTCGTGCGCGCCGGACAGTGCCCACTCCAGGTTGCGCAGCCGCATCCGCTCGTTGGGGGAGTGGATGTTGTCGTCGGGTGAGGCGAACCCGGACAGGATCGTGGGCGTGCCACGTGTCACCAGCGCCGCCATCACCGGTATCGAGCCGCCGCTGCGCAACGCCAGCGGGCGGGTTCCGGTGGCCCG
>VBJV01000281.1:0-531 GCA_005879785.1 Chloroflexota bacterium | reverse complement strand
CTCGACCCGTGCCGTCGCCGGGCATGCGTCGCGCAGCAGTCGGCCCAGCAGCTCGGCCAGCTGATCGGGATCCTGGCCGGGCGCGACCCGCAGCGAGAGCGACGCCCGGGCCTCGGCGCCGATGCTGGTCTTGATCGTCAGCGGATCGCCGCAGCCGATCGAGTGGACGTTCAGCGAGGGCCCGACCCAGGTGCGCTGGTAGAACTCCTCGGCGGCCAGGTCGTCGCGGGGCGTGGCCCCGGCCTGCGCCAGCGCTTCGGCGCCGGAGGGGAGCGTGCGCCAGCCGTCCAGCTCGCTCTCTGACACCGGCGCGATCCCGGCTGCGAACAGTTCATCGTGGTCCGCCACGGCCGACAGCATCGTGATCAGATCGTGCACCGGGTTGGCCGCGGCGCCGCCGAAGAGGCCGGAGTGCAGCTCGCGCTGGTTCGAGATCAGCCGCACCTGAAACCCGGCCAGTCCCCGCAGTGCGGTGGTGATCGCAGGCCGCTCGGCGTCCGCCATCGAACCGTCGAAGATCACGGCCGCCGC
>VBJV01000065.1:7358-9565 GCA_005879785.1 Chloroflexota bacterium | reverse complement strand
GGCCACAAGCGACCAGGATGCTTTGGCTGCGTTCGCCGGTGGCAGTGGTGTCGGGGTCTATGCGGCGACGAGTGGCAGCGGTGATGGTGTCTATGGTCAGAGTACCTCGGGTTCCGGCGTCCATGGCTTCACCGGGACTGGCAATGGAGTGCACGGGGAAACAGGCTCGGGCGGCAGCGGCGTCTATGGCTCGAACTCTGGAGGTGGCAACGGGGTATACGGGCATGCAAACAACTCGGGCGGCAGCGGCGTCTACGGCCAGAACGACGGCTCGAGCTACGGGGTGGCTGGGCGTGCCCCCAATGGGACCGGAACCCTGGGCGATAGCACGAACGGGATCGGGGTGGCGGCGAGCACCGAGAATGGGACAGGGCTGAGCGCCATAGCCGGAGCGGGCACCGCTTTGAGGGCCATGACCGGGTTCGCTTCCGGAACTGCAGCCCGTATCACCAACTCCGCCGGGGGGACCGCGCTCAGCGTCACTGGCAAAGCCAAGTTCAACCGCTCCGGAGTCGTGTCGATCACTAATCCCGCCGTGTCTGCAACCGTGACGGTGCCGGGGGGTCTGTCGACCGCTTCCCTGGTGCTCGCAATCCTGCAGAATGCCGTGGCGGGGGTCTGGGTGGTGAGGGCAGTGCCGAATACCTCAACCGGCAAAGCGACGATTACCCTGAACAAGACGCCGGGCTCGGGCACTGCGAAGGTGGCCTGGTTCGTTGTGAACTGAAGCGGGTCAATCGCCCAGGCGGCCGCTACGGCTAGCTCGCCGACCCGGCAGTCTCACAGAGTAGTCCGGCCTACCGAAGCTTCCACCCGTATCCAGTCGTGGGTCCGGCGGCCTTCGGCCGTTCTCTGCCGGTAGGCACGCTGTCGACATGCAGCGGAGCGGTAGCGCGCATCCGAGCTCGGCGGGGTGAACGTGACGCCGCACGTCGTGCAGGCTGAGATGACGGGGCCGGGCTTCTCAGGCCCGCACAGCAGCGCCCGTTTCTGGCGAGTGATCGATTCGATGCGTCATCGACGTATTTTCGGCCGTCCTAGCCATCGTTTTCGCATCTAGGAGAGAGAAACCTGGGCGGGTCATTCCGAGTCTCCTAAGCACGCACAGCCGCGTGACGGCGACTCTGCCGGCGCCGAGGGGGATGGCCAGCGTGCGGCGTGGGCGTCCTAGCCATTGCGTGGCCTCGCCCAGACGTATACGTCCTGATGGTCCTTCCAACCCCAACCGTGGGGTACATGGAGAACCTGCTGCCATTCATCCTCAGGGTGCGCCAGCCGCGCGACAGCCTCCGGTGACATCACCGAGATGCCGTAGTGCGGCATGCGAGGGCGCCCGGCGCGATCAACTGAAATAGCGGATGTTCCCTGACCGCCGGGGCGCTCGTACTCCGTAAACCCATACCCAGTTGCGCCATATCCGGATAGGACAAGCGTCTGCGCTTCAGGGCTGAGCGAGTACGCGTAGTAGCCCGACTGGATCCACTCAGCCGATCTCGCGCCATGGGTCGTGAAGATACAGAGGCCGCCTGGAGACAGGTGCTGATAGAAGAATCTGAGCAGACCCGTCGCCGAGGCTGGGTCCAGATGTGTCAACAGGGAACCTGACCAAATGAGGTCATAGACACCAGGTAGACGGAGATCATGAAAGGATTCAGTTGACTGTATACCGACGGCGGAGAACGCCTGGACACAAAACCTCACAGCCTCACTATCTATGTCGCAGGCGGCCACTGTCGCGTTCGGAAACCGAGCCCGAAGAAAACGCAGAATCCTACCGAATCCGCAGCCCATATCGAGCACGTTGTGTATCGCTCTCCCTTCACCATTGGATAGGAGCGCGGTATCGATGTGATTAACTGTGGCAAGCCCTACTCGCAGGTATATCGTACCGGGGCGGAACATGGTGTCCGCGGGATGGCAGGCAAGCGAGACGCGCTCGAGGAGTGACCTGTCATCCGGTGAAAGCGAGGGATCAGCAAGCAGTTGTCGTCGAGCTTCGCCGAGCTCCGATTCCCTGCTGGCACTCCGAACCACGGATTTGGCCGGACGACGCGTAAGAGCAGTCAGGAGCCTGCCATAAAGGGTGGACCGCCTAATAATCCCTTTCATGTCAGGGTTCTCCCGGTGGACACACAGCAGATAACTCGACGCTCGCCGCTTGCGACGGGCGAGCTCAGCAGCGAACGGTAGCACGGCGCACATGCCCG
>VBJV01000065.1:0-7335 GCA_005879785.1 Chloroflexota bacterium | reverse complement strand
TCCTTAACGGCGTGCCTAGCCGACAGAGAAGATCGGCTCACCGCCAAAGACGAAAGGCTCCTCCGGCTGAAAGGCATCGGCCTGCCGGTTGAACTCCTTGAACTCCGGGTCGCTGTCGTGCACGTGGTGCCCTCCGCCGTCGGTTTCCACCACGATGACGTAGTTGGCGATCCCGTCTTTCTCGTGGGTTCCAAACGCTGAACGGAAGATGCGGGCGCTCTTGAACAGACCGCGCTCCTGATAGTCGCGCCAACGCGGTAGCTCACTCTGTGCGAAGAGCTGTTCGTAGTCCTCCGTCTGCCGCGCCCCGACCCGGATCACCAACACTGCCATCTCGCTCATGACCAGCCTCCATTCGATTCACCCCGCCATCCTGCGGTCAAGCGAAGACCGCCTACGATGACCGCCGCGCGACCCACGCTGCAATCTGGCTTCGTGAGCGCAGACCGAGCTTGTCGAGGATGTGCTGCACGTGGTTGTCGGCCGTGCGCGCGCTGATGTGGAGCGCTTCCGCGATCTCGCGGCTGGTCAGTCCCTCAGCCACGAACCGGGCGATCTCCATCTCGCGGGACGTGATCACCTGGCCCCGTCGCGTGGCGGTGCGGAGCGCCTCTCGCAGCTCGGTCACTCGACGGGCAAGCGGCCGCAGGCCGAAGTGTTCGGCGTCGGCAGCGCTCTCGGTGAGTAGTGCAAGGCTGCGGCCGACGTCGCCTGCGCGGTCGCGTCGGTGCTGTGTCAACGCGAGCTGATAGCGCGTCTCCGCTGCAAAGGGACGGAGCCCGGCGCCGACATGCTTGTTCAGCGCTCGCTCCAGGTGCTGCAGCGCGCCGTCGAACCTGCCCATGGTCCGCGCGAGCATGCCGAGGTAGTGCTCGATGGAACCGAAGCATGCGATCGTGCCTGCTCCGCTCGTGGAAAAGTGTTCGGCGAACGGGAGCAACTCCCGGTAGAGGCGGCCGGCCTCCTCGACCCGGCCGAGCCCGGCGGCGATGGTCGCACGGTGAGTTCGCGAGATCAGGTACGTGGGGGGCATCAGCTGCCACGTGTCGGGCGGCGGCAGGTCATCGTAGTTACGCGCCGCCTCCGCGTCGCGACCTTCGGCGAGGGCCAGCATGCTGAGAATCACGCGCGGCATGAGCAGCCACGTTGGCAAGCGTTGCTGCGTGACTGACGCCACCGACGCGTTGATGGCCGCCACCGTTGCACTGGAGTCCTCGCCCGTGAAAATCGCGATGAACGCGCGCTGCATGTGTACTCGCACGGCGGCCAGCTCTCCCGCTGCGGTGGTGAGTTCGGCGGCGATGTCGGCCTCGCGATGGGCAGCGGTGAAATCGCCCCGCGCAAAGGCCATGGCGAAGCGGCAGTTGGAAAGGTGCCATCGCGCCAGCGGCTGATGCATGCTCTCGCCGAGCCTGGCCATGGCGTCCACTTCGAGCGCTGCGGCGTCGAAGTCGCCCATCTGTATGCAGGCGTCAAAGCGCCACAGCCGCGCCCACATCTCGGCGACCGGCCGGTTCGCAGCGCCGGCAAGAGCGAGCATCCGCTCGGCGACTTGCATGCGCTGCCCGGCTCCTGAGGCGCTGCTGAAGGCGATGTGGCGCGCGCGCAGAGCGGCCGCCAGCGTGTCGGCGTCGCCAGAGCGCTCCGCGCCGTCGAGAGCCTCCGCGCTCAGCTCGTCGAGCTGCTCGTAGTCGCCGAGGTAGACCTTCGCGCTCACGAGCTGGGCGAGCAACCGGCTCCGGCGGTGCAGCGCATCTGCCGGCAGCAGCGACAGCGCCTCTGTGCAGAGCCCGGCGATCAGCGTGCTCGTGGCTGTGTCGCCGACGCCTTCGATCACGAGCGCCGCATCGGCGAGGAGCTCGCTGGCCCCATGCGTGCGTGCGATGAGCGCGGCGTCCCTGCACAGCGCCGTGGCGCGCTCCAGCTCTCCGGCCAGGAAACGAGCACGCGCAGCTGCCAGCAGCAAGCGAGTCCTGCGCGGTCCCGGCTCACCTTCGGACACAAGCGCGGCTGCGGCCGATTCGTAGAGCCGGGCCGCTTCCTCGTACGCCAGCTGTCGCATCGCTGCATCGCCCGCCTGCTCGGCGACCTCGCCCGCATGCGCGGCGTGTCCCGCGGGTGCTGCCTGCAGCCAGTGATAGGCCAGCTCACTCATGCGCGAGTCCCGCGCGGCCCGCCCGCTGGCCTCGAGCTGCCTGGCGATGGTCTCGTGCAGTCGAATCCGGCGCCCGGTGGCGAGTTCCGAATACAGCGCATCACGGACCAGCGCGTGCGTGAAGGCATACCCGACCTCGCGTTCGGGGCGCGTGAGCAGGCCGGAGTCGACCGCCTCGTCGAACCGATCGAGTACCTCAGTCACGGCGCATGGCAGGACGGCGGCGACGATGTCTGGCGCGGGCTGCGCACCGACCACCGACGCGACTTCGAGCGCCTCCTGACATGGCCTCGACAGCCGGGTCATGCGCCGCGCGATCACATCGCGGACACCTTGAGGCACGTCCCGAGCGGTGTCGAACGGACGTCTTCCACGCTCCGTCTCCGCATCGAGCAGGCGGCCGAACTCCGTGATGAAGAACGGGTTGCCACTCGTGCGTTCATGCAGCGCTCGTATCGCATGCGGCTCCATCCGCCGGCCGCTCACCGCTGCCAGATGGATTGCAACATCTTCAGGGCTGAGGCCGCGCAACTCCATCCTGGTCGTTCCCTCGAGCCGGGCGATCTCGCCGACAGCACGACGCAGCGGATCGTCGCGCCCTCCCGTCACGGTCCGATAGGTCGCCACAAGCAAGCCCCGCGCGAGGTGCCATTCGTGTGCGACGTGGCTGAGCAGGCGAAGCGATGGCGGATCGGCCCAATGAACGTCATCGAGCAGAACGACCAGGCCCCTAGGCGCCGCCGCGGCAACGAGTAACCGCGCGACCGCATCGAAGACGCCGAACCGCTCGTCGCCGACGCCGAGTGCGATCAGGGGAGCCGGCCCGCTGCCCGACTCCAACTCATCAGGGTCCGGTGAGAGGCGTGAGATCAGCGGCAGCAGCTCCGCGTCGGCTGCAGCTGCATCGGGCTCGGGCCGGATCGCACGGGCGCGCAGGACGTGGCGCCACGGCCAGAAGGGCGGAGCGCCCTCGGCTTCCACGGCGCGGCCCCAGGCAACGGGCGTTGCGCGTTCCCCGGCGATGCGCTCCACCTCGCTGAGCAACCTGGACTTCCCGATCCCCGGCTCGCCCGACAGGCGCAGGCCGACATGGCAACGCGCTGGCGGTCGGGGCGTGTCTTCCTCGCCGGTGACGCCGCGCATCGTATGACCCCCGTGGGCGGCCTGGGCATGAACACCGGCGTGCAGGACGCGCACAACCTGACGTGGAAGCTGGCGGCGGTGCTGCAGGGCTGGGGCGACCAGGATCTGCTCGACACCTACGAGGCGGAGCGGCGCCCGGTGGCCCGGTACAACGTCGAGCGCTCGGTGAGCCTGATGTCGGCCGACGGTCGGTCGCCCGCGGAGGTGGGTCAGAGCGATGGCCACACCAACCTCAGCGTCGACCTCGGCTTCGGCTACCAGTCGGGAGCCTTGGTATCCGAGGGAGCGGACACAGCTCCGGCCGGGGCAGGCGACTACATCCCCGCCGCGCGCCCTGGTTCTCGCGTTCCGCACGTGTGGCTGAGCGAGGGGCGGCGGCGGCTGTCGACGCTCGACCTGATGGGCCCGTCGTTCACGCTGCTCCTCGGCGAGCGCGCGACAGCGTGGCAGCAGGCGGCGAGCGACGCCGCTGCGAGGGCAAACGTCCCGCTGCGGACGCGCCGGCTGGGCATGGCCCGTCATGCGGACTGGGCCTCTGTCTTCGGCATCGGCGACACGGGTGCCGTGCTCGTCAGGCCCGACGGCCACGTCGCGTGGCGTGCGCCGGTGGCGGTGCGCGATGCGACGGCACGCTTTGCCGATGTGCTCGACATGGTGCTCGGACACGCCGGGAGCCGGCGCGTCGACGACTACGTGCCCGCTGCGACACAGTCACTCGCCGGTGCGGCCGCATGAGTGGCGCCGTTTTCACGTCCCGCCTGGTCTCGGCGGACGCGCTTCACTGCCTGGGGCGCGACCCGTAGTCCGCGAACGGATCGTCACGTTCGCGGACTGCCTGGCGGAATCCGACATCGAGCGCGCGAGCGACGAAGTCGCGACCCTCCTGGGAGTTGCGAGCCATGCCGTCGAAGATGGTCCCCAGCGTCCGGCTCGCCTGAAGGCCCATCGCTTCGGCTGGTTGGTTACACAGGCGCTTGAGCATCACCAGCTGGTTGAGCGGCAATCTCGCCATCCTCGACGCCAGCCCGACAGCGCGATCGTGCAGCTCGGCGTCGGGGACGGCCTCGAGGATCAGTCCGATACGCGCTGCCTCAGGCGCGCGAATCTCGTCGCCGGTGAGCAGATACCGCTTGGCCCTCTCGAAACCGAGGCGGTACACCCACATGGCCGTCGTGGGAGTGCCCCAGACACGCGACGGCGGGTATCCAAAGCTGGCGCCCTCGCCGGCAATGATCATGTCGGCGCAGAGCACCATGTCTGTTCCACCACCGATGCACCAGCCCTGGACCGCCGCGATGGTTGGTTTGGGCGTGTACCACAGCTTCAGGTACGCATCAACGAACGGCTCCATCGCTCGCATGTCGGTCGGGATGTCCCATGCCCTGCCGGCCGCGGCTGACGCGCCCATCGCGGCCACCGACCAGTCCAGCCCATAGCCGGCACAGAATGCCGGCCCCTCCGCCTCCAGCAGGATGACGTGCACCGCATCGTCGGCCGCCGCCTCGTCGATCGCGGTGCACAGCTCGTCACGCAGCAGCGGGGTGATCGTGTTGTACTCGTCTGCGCGCGTCAGCGTGACAGACCGGACGCCCGCATCGGTCGCGGTGCGCAGCGTCTCAGGCACGTGTCGTGGTCCCGCCGGCCATTGCCTTAGCCTACAGCGCCATGATTGGCGAGCCCATGCAGACGCCGAGCGTCACCGAACTCCAGCCGACGACCGCCGAGGATGCGGAGGCCGCACGGGCGCGCATACGAGGTACAGCGATCCGCACGCCGCTGCTCCGCCTGGACATGGATGGCCCCGTCGACATCCACCTCAAGCTCGAAAACCTCCAGCCGATCGGCTCCTACAAGCTCAGAGGTGCCGCCAACCGGATGCTGCAGCTCCCGGAGACGGCGCTGCGCAAGGGGGTATGGACGGCGAGCGCGGGCAACATGGCGCAGGGCGTGGCCTGGTGCGCCCGGCTCGCCGGGGTGCCGTGCACTGTCGTCGTGCCCCAGAACGCATCCGAGGCGAAGCTCGCCGCGGTGCGGCGCCTCGGAGCCCGTATCGAGACCGTGTCCCGCGATGAGTTCTTCGAGATCTTCGCTGCACGCGAGCGGCCGGGACTCGAAGGTCTGTTCATCCACGCCTTCAGCGATCCGGCGGTGATGGCCGGCAACGGCACCATCGCACTGGAGATACTCGAAGACCTCCCCGATGTTCGCGCCATCTATGTCCCTTACGGCGGCGGCGGACTGTCGTGCGGGATCGCCGGCGTTCTGCGCTCGGCGGCGCCGCACGTCCGTGTCATTGCCTGCGAACCCGAGACCGCGGCGCCGCTGGCCGCGTCGCTGGCCGGCGGCATCGCCCGGGCCACCGAGCACAGGCCGAGCTTCGTCGACGGAGCCGGCGCGCCTCGCGTGTACCCGGAGATGTTCGCCCTCGCTCGCGAGCTGATCGCGGAAGCGCGGGCGGTGCCGTTGCACGAAGTCGCGGCGGCGCTGCGCCTCCTCGCCGAGCGCGCCCACGTGATCGCCGAGGGCGCAGGCGGGCTGGGGGTGGCAGTGGCGTTGCGGCACGCGCATCAGGGCCCGGTAGCCTGCATCGTCTCCGGCGGCAACATCCGGGCCGACTGGCTCAGCGCGATCCTCTCCGGCCAGCTGCCCAGCGTCTGATGGGAGCCGATCAGCCGGCCGCTGTGCCGATGCTGCCCCGCCCGCCGAGGATGGAAGCGGAGCAGGTGCGCCAGGTGCCTCGGCGCATCGCGGCGCACATTCGCCACACACCGCTGATCCCTGCGCCGGCAGGTGGGTTCCTCAAACTGGAGTGCCTGCAGCCGACCGGCAGCTTCAAGGTCCGCGGTTTCTTCGCGGCGGCGCTCGCCATCGAGCGCTCGGAGCTGGACCGCGGCCTGCTCACCGTGAGCGCGGGCAACGCGGCGCTGGCGTGCGCGTACGTCGCGCGAGAGCTCGGCGTTGCGTGCCGCGTCGTCATGCCCGACTCGGCATCGAGGGCGAAGCTCGAGGGCGTCGGAGCGCTGGGCGCGACGCCGCTGCTGATGCCGCGCGAGCGGATGGTGGAATGGATCGCCTCGCGGTCCTGGGAATGCGAACCAGAGGTGTTCCTCCACCCATTCGCCGACGAGGGCGTGATGGCCGGGCACGCGACCCTTGCCGCCGAGATCCTCGACGACTTTCCCAACGTCGAGCGGGTGCTGCTGCCGGTTGGCGGCGGCGGGTTGGCCAGCGGCGTCGCCGGTGCCTTTGCCACCATGCGCGAAGCCGTGCAAGTGGTCGGCGTGCAATCCGACGGCTACCCGCTCTGGCAGCGCGCCTTCGCAGCCGGCGGTGGCGTGTCGCTCATGCCCAGCACCATCGCCGACGGTACGACGGCGCCGTTCGACGCAGCCATGTACGAGCGCCTCAGGTCGGCGGTCGCCGGCTGGGTCGTCATCCCCGAAGCGGACCTGCGCGCCGCCGTCAAGCGGCTGGCGCTCGAGGTGAAGATCACGGCGGAGGGTGCCGGAGCGCTGGCGTACGCGGCGCTCGGCATGGAACGGTCGCCGCAGAATACGGTCGCCGTGATCAGCGGCGGCAATATCGATGCGACGTTGCTCGCGACCCTGCTGACCGAATGACTGTGCGCCCCGGTTCCGCGGCACACGCGATGCAATGTTGATTCTCAACCGCGCCGAGGTCGAGGCGGCCCTGGATCTCGACGCCCTGCGCAGGGCGGTTGGCGCCGCGATGATGGATGTCAGCGCTGGACGAGTATCGATGCCCACGCGCATTGCGGCTCGCGTGGATGATGAGGGCGCGCTGCTGGCGACGATGCCCGCGTCTCTCCCGGCGACGCCCGCGCTGGCTGCGAAGCTCGTGACGGTGTTTCCTCGGAATGCGCGGGGCGCGCTACCGACGCATCAGGCGGTCATCGTGGTCTTCGACCCCGGCAATGGCAGCGCCCTTGCGCTGCTCGACGGCACCTACATCACCGCGGCGCGCACCGCAGCCGCCTCGGCGCTCTCGGTGGACTGCCTGGCACGCTCCGGCTCGCG
>VBJV01000279.1 GCA_005879785.1 Chloroflexota bacterium | reverse complement strand
TTGCCCGCAGATTCGGCAGATGCCGGGTGTCCCCACCGCTTACCGCTGGCTGCGGTGGGCGCGTGCCAGGTCGACGAGTTGAGTATCGGTCATCGGCCCATGGATGGCCACAAGCCCCCGATGATCGACAAGCTCCAGCGCTGGCCCCCGCTGCAGCTTCTGATGCACGACGCGATCCCCACCCTTCACCCTCAACACGTTCGCCACCACAAGCCGCGCCGCCTTCTGGCGGACGATCGACCAGCGGGGCGCTGACACGCGGAGCTGGCCAGCCGCACGGCGGGCCAGGCCACGCATCCATTCCGGTGCGCCCACCCGTAGCAGGTGGGCGGGGTCCTCGTGCGCCGCCCTGTGATAGTGGTCAAGCCAACAAAGCACCCAGCTGTAAAACATGAACAGGGTGAGACGGTCAGGCATGGGGCCTCGCCGGTGAGGCGGGACTAGCCCGGACAGCAACCGTTGGAGGGATTCGAGCGCCGCCGTCGATGGGCTCAAGCCGAATTCCTGCAGGACGCTGGCGCGGGTTCGCGGACGCCGATCGCGCTCGTTGTACGCCCACCAGACCCCGGGGCTGTCGCGGAAGTCGACCGCTGGCGCACCGAAGCCCGTGGCAGCGAACGCCGCGCATTCCGGGCAGCCGATCTCGCCCTCCTTATGTGCAGGGTGCACGTTGCATCCTCTTCCCGTGGCAAATCTACATCGCGCGAACGGGAAGACCATCCGAGGCCCTCGCCGCGTCAGGAGCGCGTATTTCATGGTCCGACTTACCCCCCTTGAGCGGCTGAGCGTTGAGCGCGCGGCCGCCCTCATCGACGAGAAGGCGACCGTCTGGGCGCGGCGTCAGTTGGTGGCGCGCGCGAACCGGCTGATTCGGCGCGCGCAACGCGAACTTCTTCAGGAGGCCTAACAACGTGGACGCGGTCGCTCTGCTCTTCCAAGAAATCAGCAGGCGCAACGGTGGGCTTCCCGAAGACGACATCGGCTTCACAACCCTCGTGAAACGCATCGTGGACGAAAACCCAGCCCTCGGTGCGGACCTCGACGTGATGCGGACCGCCGACCCCGAGCATTTCAGGGCGCGTTTGGCGATGCGAAAGGCCTTCCAGCACCCGCTGGTGGGGTGGCCGGAGGGAGTCCGTGGTATGGCGACGCCGCTTCGCCAGGCCAGCAAGCCAACGGAGGCCCAGCTCGATGAGGTTGGCGAGAAACTAACCGGCGCGAGTCGGAAACTCGTGGCGACGAGCCGCAGCGCGATCGAGGCCGAGCGCCGTGCGCTCCGGGGCGCGCCTCGTGCGCCCCTCGCCAAGGGCGGCCAAAGTCGAGCGGATTGGATGGTGGACTACCTCGAGGAGCTTGGCCGCGCCCTGCGCAGCGGCGGGGAGGACTACTAAGTGATGGCAACCGCCCCGAGCACGCCCACGACGAGCCACGAAGCCCGGCAGCAGATCGTCGCCCTCGAGCGCGAGCGCGCGACGCTCCCCGAGCAGATCCGGACAGCCCGCCGAGCGGAAGCGAGGGGCGAGCGCGACGCCACCGCGCGTCGCGCACAGCTGGAACTGCTGGCGGAAGAACTTCCCGCCATCATCGCCGACCTGGAGGCCCGCGAGGCCGCGTTCCGAGAGCGGCAGCAGCGCGAGCGCGAGGCGGCGCGCGCCGCCCTCGCGCCGATGCGGGCCGACCTGCTGGCCGAACTCGATGTCGTGTTCCGGAAGGCTGGCGCCTACCGGCGGGGTCTCCTCCGCGTCGCCGACGTGGAGGCCGCGCTCAGCCCGCTGCCGGACAAGGTGGAGGTCCGGCGCCAACTGGTGCACCGGGAGTCGTTGGGTGCGCACGTCGAGACGGCCGGCCGGGTCGTGGCGGAGTTCCTCGGTGCCGACCCCGCGGTGGACCTGAACCTCGGGCTGCTCGATCGACTGACCGGCGCCGAGGGGGATCTGAAGCGCCGCGTGCGGGACAACTTTTTCCGAAAGGAGTAGGCAGCCACCATGTCGACCGATACGCCGAAGCCCACGGAGTCGGCGGCGATCGCCGCGCAGCGCGCGGCGATCACGCGAATGAAGGACGCCGTGTTGCCACCCTCATCGGGCGTTGACGTCGGCGGACTCGCGCTGCCGACGCTGCCGGCTGACACGTCGTTCACGCCGCCCGACGCGCTCGAGAAGACGTGAGGTGAGAGCCGGGGTTGAAGCCGCGGGTTCTAGCCGGTCACGCGCTTCGCCCGCGTTGTCGTCCGCGGGGGCTTAGTCCGGCCGCCCCGGCTGTCCCTGTTGGACGTGGATGTCGGTGATGGATTAGACGGAGGCAGGAAAACAACCGGGCCCCGGTTTGCGGCCGGGGCCCCACACCATGGAGAGAAGATGACGGCAGTCGCGGCAGCGACCTGCGTCCCCGCAAATGTACGGGACTCACCGACGAACGGCAAGCGGCGCCACGTTCCGCCGTCGTCTTTGAGCGGGTACGGGGACGACGACTGGATCCCGAACGACAAGTGTCCCAGCTGCGGGGCGCCGGTTCTGACGTTGCACCGGGGCTCGGACTTCGCGATGCAGTTCACCTGCCGTCACGGCACGCCGCGGGGT
>VBJV01000280.1:1632-5472 GCA_005879785.1 Chloroflexota bacterium | reverse complement strand
ATCGTCGCCCACAGGCCAAGCTCGGGATGCACGGGGTGGCCGTTCAGAAACCACTCCAGCTCGACCCGCGTCTCCTCGTACGTCAGCGTGCCCTCCGGGAAGTAACGACGCATTTCGGGATCGCTGTAGAGCTCGAACAGATCATCCAGGTCGTCCGGCAGCAGACGCCTGAGCCTCAACCGCTGGGTCTCGAGAATCGTCACCGCGTCGTGGCTCGATCCCGATCCAACGACCCGAGCAGCGCCACAACCCTGCGTTCGATCTCGTCGCGCACCTCGCGCACGCGCTCGATCGGCTGTCCCGCCGGGTCGCCCAGCGCCCAGTCGACGTATCGCTTGCCCGGGATGTACGGGCACTCGTCACCGCAGCCCATCGTCACGACCAGATCGGCCCACGCCATGTCCTCACCGTCGAGCCGATGCGGCGTGCGCCCGGCGAGGTCGGTCCCGAGCTCGCGCATCGCGGCGATCACCGCCGGATCGACCTGATCGGCCGGCCGGCTGCCGGCCGAGCGCGCCTGGTGCCTGCCACCGGCGGCCCGCTCGAACAGCGCCTGCGCCATCTGCGAGCGTGCCGCGTTCTGGATGCAGACGAACAGCACGTTGCTCACAGCCGGAGGCGCCCTTTCATCGACCGCCGACCATATCGACCGCAATTGACGTATTCAAGGCCACCGCGACGCTTCACCGTACCTTCACCTGATCGTTACCGTGCCGAACCCCCGCCGGCGGCGACGCTGCGCCACACTTCGATCCAATGATCGACGAGATTGGCCCCCGGAACGGGCCGCGGACGGAGAAATCCTGCGAGGAGTAAGCGGCACGTGCCCCGAGTTCTGATCGTCGAAGACGACAGCATGATCGCAAACGCGATGGCCAACCACCTGCGCCGCGAGGGCATGGACGTCGAGTGGTCGGATCGCGGTGACCGCGCGATCAAGAAGCTTCGCTTCGAACGACCTGACGTGGCGATCATCGATCTGATGCTGCCGGGCATGGACGGCTGGCGAATCATCGAGGCACTGCGCGCGGACGGCGTCGGCATCCCGCTGCTCGTGATCAGCGCGCGCGGCTCCGAGCAGGACAAGGTGCACGCGCTCGGCATCGGCGGCGATGACTACCTGGCGAAGCCGTTCGGCATGAGCGAGCTGGTCGCCAGGGTCAAGGCGGCCCTCCGGCGGGCCGGCGTGTCGCGCGATGGCGGCGCCCGCGAGCGGATCGAGGTGCCCGGGCTCGTGATCGATCCCGACCTGCACCGGGCGACGCTGAACGGCGAGGATGCCCAGCTCACGCGCACCGAGTTCAGATTGTTGTCGGTGCTGGCATCCCAGCGCGGCCGCGTGCTGAGCCGAGACCAGCTACAGCAGCGGGTCTGGGGCACGCCCCATCGACCGCGCGACCGCTCAGTCGACGTCTGCATCCGCAAGCTTCGTGAGAAGCTCGACGGCGTGGGCTACCGGTTCGACCCCGAGGAGCTTGACGGCGCGGAGCTGCCGCGGCAAGCGTCAAATGGCTCTCACGACCGGCCTACAGGCTAACCGTGCTTCGCTCGCTGCCGATCGGGGTCGTAGACCGGGTGGCGCACCACCTCGCCCGCAACCGTTTGGCCCGCAACGCGCGCGACAACCTGCGTCCCAGGCTCCGCCGACGGCTTCTCGATCTTGGCCAGGCCGAGCGTCTTTCCGTCGAGATACGGCGACACGACGGCCTGGGTCACCGTCCCGACCGCCTGCCCGTCCACTTCGAGGGTGGCGCCGCTGGCCTCTGTTCCACCGGACTCGAGCACGACGCTGGTCAGGCGCAGGGTCGTCGCGTCCCGGTCGGCCGTGAGGGCGGCCCTCGCCGGCAGGTCGGCCTTATCGAGGTCGACAGACCAGCCCAGCCCGCACTCGTAGGGCGACACGGTCGGGTCGTACTCGACTCCGCCGATGATGAATCCGCCCTCGATCCGGAACAGGTCGAGCGCGTCCATGCCGATCACCCGCATTCCCGCGCTCGCGCCGGCCTCGATCAGCGCGTCCCACAGCTCGAGACAGCGCGCCCGCTCGACCCAAAGCTCGTAGCCGAGCTCGGCCGTGTAGCCAAGCCGCGTCATGAACACGGGTATGCCCGCGATCTCGACGTCCTCCCGGAACGTGTAGTACGGGAAGACCTCGCCGGAGAGGTCTGACTGCGTCAGCCGCTCGAGGATCCGGCGGCTCTCCGGGCCCTGGAGACACAGGTGCGGCAGGGCATCGGTCTGGTGCGTGACGGTGATCTGTGAGCCGGCCGCCTTGGCCGTGAACACGCCCAGGTCACGATCGTTCGCCCCACAGAATCGCACCGACGACGGCGAGCGGATCATGCAGGTGCAATCGTCGATCATCTTCCCGCGCTCGTCCGTCATCGCCCCGTAGGCGATGCGTCCCTGCGGTAGCCGCGTGATGTCTCGTGTGACCGCCGAGTTCACCAGATCGACCGCTCCCGGCCCGTCGATGTCGACCTTGCGGAGCATCGAGAAGTCCATCAGCGCCGCGGTGCGCCGGCACGCCTGGTACTCCTCCGCCGTCGTGGACACGACGCTCGGAGCCAGGTAGCCGAACAGATCCATCCAGTCGTCTGTCATAGCCGCGATCCGGGGATAGAAGGCGGTCTCCCGGCTGGTCGTGGTGGTTGCCATCCGTCACTCCTTCGCGTTCGACGCTGCTCGCCGTGAGGGATCGGCCAGCTCAGCGAGCCGGGCCGATCCCCTGTCTCATCGGGGCGCCGAGATTCGAACTCGGGACCTCACCGACCCGAACGGTGCGCGCTACCAGGCTGCGCTACGCCCCGCCGACGAGCGGCCGGATTATCGCACAGGGTCGTCGCCGAGCCCGCCGCCATCGCGGCGGGCGCAGTAGGCGTCGAAGGCCATCAGCCGCCGCAGCCACTCGCGCTGGGCGTCGACCTCGACTCGATCCGGGCCCGCAGGCCGGTGCGATGCGCATCGGCGAAGGCCTCCCGCCGCACGCGCCGCGACGCGGGCGAGGGGACATGCCCCGCCAGCCGCTCGTCCAAGGAAATCGACCCCCGCATATCACGAACTTCCCGGTCGCTCGGTCAGGGCGCAAGGGGTGGGGTGGAAAACCCCCCACCCCACCCCCGCACCACAATCAGCGAACCGGCGCAGGCTCGTAGGAGCGGTCCTCGAGCAGCGCACGGATATCGTCCTCACCCGCTTGCAGCTGCGGGTGCTGCTCGGCCACGTGGCGCCGGGTCTCCTCGACCAGCGCCTCCAGGTCGGTGGCCTCCAGATGGTGTCCGCATTCGCAGTCGATCGCCCGCATGTCGACCTCCCAACGTCGCGTTCGGAACGTCCGACCCCCAGAGGGTATACCAGGAAGCGCTCCGACACTAACAGCGCCGGTATGCTCGTAGACCATGGCCGACCGCGACCAGATGGTTGCCTTCATGAGCGAGCTACTCGATGCCGACGGCTACCCCGACATGCTGCCGGTTGGTCTTCAGGTGCCCGGCCGGCAGGACGTGAGCCACGTCGCGACCGGCGTCAGCGCCTCGCTCGAGCTGTTCGAGCGTGCGGCGGCCACCGGCGCTCAGATGCTGCTCGTCCACCACGGCCTGTTCTTCGGGTCCGGCCCGCGGCCGCCGCTTCGCGAAAGCGACAAGGCACGCCTGAGGATCCTGTTCGACCATGACATCTCGCTGGTCGCCTATCACCTGGCGCTCGACGCCCACGCCCAGGTCGGCAACAACGCGGTTATCTGCCGGCTGCTGGGACTCGAGCATCCGGAGCCGTTCGGGCTGGTCGGCGGACGCACGATCGGCTTCATCGGAACGGCCGCCGAACCGATCGAGATCGGCG
>VBJV01000280.1:872-1575 GCA_005879785.1 Chloroflexota bacterium | reverse complement strand
CGACGCCGGCGCCGACTGCTTCATCACGGGCGAGCCGCGCGAGCAGGTGATGTCGGAGGCCCGCGAGGCCGGCATCCACTACATCGCGGCTGGCCATTACGCCACCGAGGTGTTCGGCGTGCGGGCGATCGGAGACCTGCTGGCCGAACGCTTCTCGGTCGAGCACACCTTCATCGACATCCCCAATCCGGTTTAATGAGCGCCCACCCACCGGCCGGCGTTGTTGACGTCGTCCGTAGGCCAGGCTACGATTTGGATATGGATGCGCGATCGGAGACGGCCTGAATTGCCAGCGATCAGCGAGAACCGAGGGGAACTCTGAGACCCACCGAGCGAGAGCGCTTGGTGGGTTTTTTGTTGCCCCGCACGACCCACGACAGGGGGTAGGACGAATGGCGAACCATCTGACGCCGGAGGAGCTGTCCAAGGAGTACGACCTCAAGCGCGAAGAGGTGATCCGGCTCTGCCACGAGCAGTCGGTGCCGATCTACCAAGGCAAGATCGACAAGAGCCTCTTCGCAGCTGTCCGCCAGGAAAGCGCACTCCAGGCTCAGTAGGGGAACCTCCCGAGGGCCCGACGGGGGTGCTCCCGCCGGGCCCTCACGTATGCTCGTGACCCTGATGCGTCGTGTCTGTGCTCTCGCCCTGATCGCGCTTCTCGCGCAGCCGGCCGTCGCCTCGGCCACGCTCGGCGGACGCGTCG
>VBJV01000280.1:0-808 GCA_005879785.1 Chloroflexota bacterium | reverse complement strand
TCTACCGCCGTGCCCCGCTGGCCGAGCTGAAGCCGGCATCGAACATGAAGCTGACCACGGCCGCCGCCGCACTGGGCGTGATCGGCTCCGGCACCCGTCTCATCACCCGCGTCTACATGACCGGCTCGCTGGCCGCCGGGACGCTCACCGGCAGCCTGTGGCTGGTGGGAGACGGCGATCCCTCGCTCTCCACCGAAAGGTTCGCCCAGAGGGCCTACGGTGGAGCCGCCGGCCACATCATCGACCTCGCCAAGGCCGTGCGCGCGGCCGGCATCACCCACGTCACCGGCCGCGTGTTTGGCGATGAGTCGCTGTTCGACACGGTGCGCACGGGGCCGCTCTGGAAGGCCTCCTACTGGCGCGACTGCCCGCCCATCTCGGCGCTGTCGGTCAACAAGAGCCTGCACGCGTTTGGCCTCCCCTACAGCTATCCGAGCCCCGCCCAGCGGGCGGCCGAGGTGCTGCGCGGCGCGCTGGCCGCCCGCGGAGTGCGGGTGGATCACGATCCCCGCGTGTACCAGATGCCCGCGACCGCCACGCTGGTGGCGAGCGAACCGTCGCCGCGGATGTACCGCCTGGTGCTGGAGATGAACCGGCCGTCCGACAACTTCTTCGCCGAGGTGCTGAACAAGCGCATCGCGACCGCCGACGGCAGGGCCGGCACCACGTACAACGGACGCCGCGCGACCCGCCACTACCTGGAGTCGCTCGGCATCAACCTGACCGGCGCCAGGCTCTACGACGGCTCCGGGCTCTCCTCCGGTGACCGGCTCTCGGCGCGCCAACTCCTGGCCGTGCTGCGGCGGGC
>VBJV01000278.1:1885-3257 GCA_005879785.1 Chloroflexota bacterium | reverse complement strand
CACAGCAGCGATTGCCCCGGGCCCGGCGAGCAGCGGCGTGGCCAGGGGCACGAGCACGACGTTGACCCTGCCCGCCGGCGCAGCCCCGTGCCCGCGGAACATCTCCAGCGCGACCAGCATGAGCAGCAGACCGCCGGCGATGGCGAGGCTCTCCACCGACACGTTGAGGTACGTCAGCAGGAGGCGGCCAAAGAGAGCGAACACGGCAATGAGCACGCCGGCGAGGGCTGCCGACTGCACCGCCGCCCAGCGTCTCTCGACGGGCGTCCGCTCGGCGGTGAGCGCAAGGAACACCGGCACGGTCCCCAGCGGATCAACGATGACGAACAGGGTCACCACCGTTTCTGCGAACGCAAGCCAGTTCACGCCGAAGCAGCGTAGTGGAAGCGCGGGCGGTCAGGGCATCGCAGCTTGCGCCGGCCGGTACGCGCTCGTAACGTAACGTCTTTCACCTGCAGAGCGACAAGCGGAGGGCCCTGCATGAAGCAATGCGTCCTGCTCACCGGCGCAAGCGGGTTTCTCGGCCGCGAGCTCCTCACGCAGTTGCTGACCGAGACTACTGCTGACGTCGTCTGCCTGGTGCGTGCCGGCGATGCGGCCACGGCGCAGCAACGAGTACGCGGCATTCTCGAGCAGCTCTTCGGGCACAGCGGTTGGACGGCGGCGCGCGAGCGGGTGATCGCGATCCGCGGCGATGTGGCCCGTCCCGACGTGGGGCTTGACCGGCGCAGTCGCGAGCTGGTGATCAGTCGAAGCACGCACATCATCCATGGTGCCGCCTCGGTGCGCTTTGACCTCCCGCTCGCCGAGGCCAGACGCATCAACGTGCTGGGCACCACGGCCATGCTCGACCTCGCCGTCACAGCTGCGCAGCGCGGACGGCTGCAGCGCTTCGGCTACGTCAGCACGGCATTCGTGGGCGGCGCTCACCCGCACGTCTTCGGCGAGGACGATCTCGACGTCGGTCAACGGTTCCGCAACACCTACGAGCGCTCGAAGTTCGAGGCCGAGCTCATGGTGCACGGCTACATGCACCACGTGCCGATCACGGTGCTGCGCCCCTCGATCGTGGTCGGGCACTCGCAGTCAGGCGCGACGAGCGCGTTCAACGTCATCTACTGGCCGCTGCGTGTTTTCGCTGACGGCATGCTTCGCTACGCACCGGCGTCCGCCGATCTCCCCGTGGACCTCGTGCCCGTCGACTTCGTGGCGCGCGGCGTCCTCCAGGCCGTCCTGGAGGGCGAGCCTGGGCAGACATACGCGCTCGCCGCCGGCCGGCGTGCCACCCAGGCGCGTTTCATCGGGGAGCTGGCCGCACGCGCCTTTGCCACAGCACCTCCGCGCTTCGTCACGAGCCGCATCGAGCGCCTCG
>VBJV01000278.1:0-1844 GCA_005879785.1 Chloroflexota bacterium | reverse complement strand
TACCTGCCGTATTTCCAGAACGGCTCCCGTTTCGACACCACGCACGCGGACGCGCTGCTCGAGCCGCACGGCATCACAGCGCCTCCGGTGCAGCGGTTTCTCGAGCCGGTTCTCTCATTCGCCCGCGCAACGGACTTCGGCCGGGATCGCGTCGCGATCGCGGCGCGCGAGCGGCGGCTGGCACGCACGAGGGCGCGAGCGCTGAGGCGGGCGGCGGCATGCCTGCGATGATTGCCAAGCGATGCGCAGCGCCACCGTTGCTCGCCGGTTCGTCCTTTGCGTTCTGATGATTGGGGCACTCATCGCGTCGTGTGGCCCGTCGCCGTCGCGATCGCCCTCCCCGTCAGATCTGAAGGGCATACACAAGATTCAGCACGTGGTGGTCATCATGCAGGAGAACCGCTCCTTCGACAGCTACTTCGGCACCTATCCAGGAGCGGAAGGGCTGCCACGGAATGACGGGCAGTTCACCGTGTGCGTCCCTGACCCGCGGGCCGGCGGGTGCCAGAAGCCGTATCACGACGCAGCGATCATCAACGGCGGTGGCAAGCATCAGAAGGGCGACGCCGACGCCGACATCGACGGCGGCCGGATGGACGGCTTCATCGGCGTGGCGGAGAAGACCGGCCGCGGCTGCGGGCCGGCGCGCAGCGCCGAGGCGCGTGCCGCCTGCAATCCCTCGGGCGCGCCCGATGTCATGGGCTATCACGACGCCCGCGAGATCCCCAACTACTGGACGTACGCGCAGAATTTCGTGCTCGCCGATCACATGTTTCAAGCGGACGCGTCGTGGAGCAAACCTGCGCACCTCTACCTCGTGTCCAACTGGTCGGCGACCTGCACCAGCGCGGCAGACCCGTCGAGCTGCCACAACAACGATGCGACTGGCGGGTCGAAGGCGCGCGGCGGATCGAATTCGGTGTTCGCCGACCGCGGTCTCAACTACGCATGGACAGATGTGACGTACCTGCTGCACAGGAACGGCGTGAGTTGGGCGTACTACGTGGAGGACGGAACGCAGCCCGACTGCACGGACGACACGTGCGATGCCACGCCGCAGCACGCCACCACGCCCACCATCTGGAATCCGCTGCCGTCGTTCACGGATGTGCGTGAGGACGGCCAGCAGGGCAACATCCAGGGCCTGGAGAAATTCCACGCAGCGGCCAGGAGCGGCAACCTGCCGCAGGTGAGCTGGATCGCGCCGTCACAACAGGACAGTGAGCACCCGCCCGCGAGCATCGCCACCGGTCAGGCCTACACGACGCGGAGCATCAATGAACTCATGCAGGGGCCGGACTGGACCAGCACGGCCATCTTCCTGACCTGGGACGACTGGGGTGGCTTCTACGACCACGTCCAGCCGCCATCGATCGATGTCAACGGCTACGGCCTTCGGGTCCCTTTCCTGCTCATCAGCCCGTACGCGAAGCGGGGATACATCGACAGCCAGACGCTCAGCTTCGACGCCTTCAACAAGTTCATCGAGGACGACTTCCTCTCCGGGCAGCGGCTCGATCCCAAGACCGACGGCCGGCCTGACCCGCGGCCCACGGTGCGCGAGGGCGATCCCCAACTCGGCACCCTGGCCGGCGATTTCGACTTCACGCAGCGGCCGCGCCCGCCGCTGGTCCTTCCCCTCATGCCGCCGCCAGGACCAGCCTCGATGCCGTAACTGGATCCGTCGAGGGGATTTCGATATGCTTGTGCCTTCGGGTGGCAGCAATTGCCCACAGGGGGAAGGACTGCAGATGCAGCGCACTCTTATTAGGAACGGCCGCGTCACGGTCACGGCGTTGCGTGCGCTCCTGGCGCTGCTGGTGGTCGCGTCCGTGGCGACACCG
>VBJV01000277.1 GCA_005879785.1 Chloroflexota bacterium | reverse complement strand
CCTGATCGCGCCCGCCACCCAGGTGCTGGTGGGCGGCGCCCAGGGGATCGACATGCGGGTCATGATCGCCTCGTCCAGCAGCCTCTTCCTGCTGGTGGTCGCACGCATGGCCGTGCTGGTACGCCAGCAGGAGCGCTCCGTGGAACGCGAGCGCGCCCTGCGGGCGGCCGGCCTCGCGCTGGTCGCCGCCACCGCCCGCGATCAGATCGCGGCCGCGGCACTGGACGCGGCCCGCACCCTGACCGGCCCCGGTTACGTGGTGCGGCTCTGCCTGCTGACGGGCGAGCGACTGGAGCTGATCGACGAGCGCGGCCGCTCCGAGCAGCGGGCGATGTCACCGTCCACCACCCAGCGCATGCTGGTCGCAGCGTCCGGGCCGGCGCTCGCCGAGCTACCGATCGACGCGCTGGCCGAGATGAGCATCGCCGCAACCTCCCGCGCGGTGCACGTGGTCGGGCTCGAGGTGCGTGACGACGCTCGCGGCGTGCTGGTCGCGGCCGGGCCGTCCGCGATGTCGTCCAGTCAACTGGCGGCGCTTCAGGCGCTGGCCACCAGCGTCTCCCTGGCACTCGAGAGCACGTCGCTGACCGAGGACATCCACCGCCGCGAGAGCGAGGCCCGCTTCAGCTCGCTGGTCGCCCGCTCGAGCGACCTGATCACCGTCGTCGCGGCCGACGGGACGGTGCTCTACCAGAGCCCCTCGATCGAGCGCGTGCTGGGCTACGCCACCGAGGAGGTGATCGGCGTCCGCTTCGACGACCTGCTGCCCGAGGAGGAGCGGCCGCGGCTGATCGCTGTGCTCAGCAAGGGATCGCGCGCGTCCGACGCCGGCCCCGAGGCGATCGAGTGCCGGCTGCGACACCAGGACGGGCGCTGGCTTCAGTTCGAGGTGCTGCACACCAACCTGCTGGACGACGAACACGTGCGCGGCATCGTGCTCAACAGCCGCGACGTCAGCGAGCGCAAGGCGTTCGAGGAGCAGCTGGCCCACCAGGCGTTCCATGACTCGCTGACGATGCTGGCGAACCGGGCGCTGTTCGCCGACCGGGTAGAGCACGCGCTGGCCAGGGCGGGCTCGGAGCAGAGCGGCCTGGCGGTCGTGTTCGGCGACTTGGACGACTTCAAGACGATCAATGACAGTCTCGGCCACGGCGCCGGTGACCAGGTGCTGATCGAGGTGGCGCGGCGTCTGGCCGCCACCGTGCGGCCGACAGACACCGCCGCGCGGTTCGGCGGCGACGAGTTTGCGGTGCTGCTCGAGCGCGTCGGCGACGACGAGGAGGCGACCGAGGTCGCGGAGCGGATCCTGGAGGGATCGTCCGCGGCGTCACCAGCAGCACCCCGGCCGACCTGTTGCGCAACGCCGACGTCGCCATGTACATCGCCAAGCGCGACGGCAAGGGCGGCTACCGCGTGTTCGAGGAGTCGATGCACGCCGAAGCGCTGGAGCGGCTCGAGTTGCGCGCCGACCTTCAGCGCGCGATCGACTCCGACCAGTTCGAGCTCGCCTATCAACCGGTTGTGCGGCTGAACGACATGGTCGTCTCGGGCGTCGAGGCGCTGCTTCGCTGGCGCCACCCGACGCGCGGCGTGATCGCGCCCAGCCAGTTCATCCCGGCGGCCGAGGAGATGGGGCTGATCGTGCCGATCGGACAGTGGGTGGTGCGCGAGGCGTTCGCCCAGGCCGTTCAGCTTCAGCGATCCTTCCCCTCGACCCCGCCGCTGACGATGGCCGTCAACCTCTCGCCGCGACAGCTCAATCAGGGTGACATCGTCGGCGACGTGCGGCGCGCGATCCGCGACAGCGGCGTCGATCCGTCGACGCTGGTGCTCGAGATCACCGAGAGCCTGATGATGGCCGACGCCGACCTCGCGATCCTTCGGCTGGAGGAGATGAAGGCGCTGGGCGTGCGACTGGCGATGGACGACTTCGGCACCGGCTACTCCTCGCTCAGCAACCTGGGACGGTTCCCGGTCGACATCCTCAAGATGGACCGCTCGTTCCTGGAGGGGGCCGAAGCGGCCGACCCGGGGCTGGCGGCCGCCGTGGTCGCGCTGGGCGAGACGCTCGACCTCCAGGTGGTCGCTGAGGGAATCGAGCTGACCTCGCAGATGTCCTCGCTGCGCGACCTGGGTTGCGAGCTGGGGCAGGGCTTCCTGTTCGCCCGGCCGATGAGCATCGAGTCTGTGGCCCGCTACCTCAGCGACGCGCGCGGAGGCGCCTCGGTGCTGCGACTGGCCCCCGAGCCCGAGCCGCGGAGCGATGCAGCATAGTTATGACGGACACGACCGGCCGGGTGGATTCAGCCGCGTGAACCTGCTGGCGCCGTTGCGCCACCGCGACTTCGCGCTGCTGTGGACCGGCCAGACCGCCTCGCTGATCGGCGACGGTGTGTTCCTGGTGGCGATGGCGTGGCAGGTCTACTCGATCTCGAACGCGCCGGCCGCGCTCTCGATGGTGGGCATCGCGATGACGATCCCGACGCTGGTGCTGCTGCTTGCCGGCGGCGTGGTCAGCGACCGCTTCGATCGCCGGCGGGTGCTGATCGGCGCCGACGTCGTGCGCGGACTGGCGGTCGGCGGGATGGCCCTGCTGTCGCTGGCCGGAGCGCTCCAGCTGTGGCACATGTTCGTGCTGGTCGCGGTGTACGGCGCCGGCACCGCCTTCTTCGGGCCGGCATTCGACGCCATCGTCCCCGAGCTGATGCCCAGCGAACAGCTGGCGCAGGCCAACTCGCTCGACCAGTTGGTGCGGCCGATCGCCTTCCGGCTGGCCGGCCCGGCGCTGGGCGGATGGATGGTTGCCGGCCTGGGCGTCGGCACGGCCTTCGCGCTCGACTCGGCCACCTTCGTGATCTCGGCGGCGGCGGTGCTCTCGATGCGCCAGTACGACGGCTGCGGCACGCGCGGCGCGTCGATGATGGCCGACGTGCGCCAGGGATACGCCTTTGTGCGCAGCAACGTGTGGTTGTGGGGAACGCTGATCTCGGCCGCGGTCGCCTACCTGCT
>VBJV01000276.1:2066-3929 GCA_005879785.1 Chloroflexota bacterium | reverse complement strand
GCGGGAACACCTTCGGCTCGAGCGCGAACGCTTGCTCCATGAACTCGCGCCACATCGTGGCGGGGAGGTCGCCGCCGAACGGAGCGTGGCCGTTCAGCTTGCCGTCCAGCGAGATCTCGCCCTGCGGGAACCCAACCCACACACAGGTGGTCAGATTCGGCGTATAGCCGCAGAACCAGGCGTCCTTGTAATCGCTGGTGGTACCGGTCTTGCCCGACTCCACGCGGCCGTCCGGGAACTGCGCCGTGGCCGCGGCGGTGCCGCAGCAGATCGGCCCCTCCAGCACCTTGTTGGCCTCGTAGGCGACGCCGTCGGTCAGCACGCGACGACCCTTGCTCTTGAACGTCTCGATCGTCTTGCCGTTCTCGATGCTGTCGATCTGGGTCACGAACTGGGGATCGTGACGGACGCCGTCGGCGGCCAGCGTCGAGTAGGCGGCCGTCATCCACAGCGGCGAGACGGGGCTGACGCCGAGCGTGATCGAGGGATACGGCGCCAGGTCGATCGAATGCGGGATGCCCATCTTGTGGGCCGTGTTGACGATCGACTTCGCACCCAGATCGATCGCCAGCCGCGCGAACACGGTGTTGTCCGATTGGGCGGTCGCGTCCGCGATCGTGCGCGGCGCATTCGTCTCCTCGCTGTCGCTCGCCGTGTCGACGACCCACGGGTTGTCCGGTCCGATCGCCGTATCGGGGAACAGGTATGACAGGTGCGCCGAGAGCTCCGAGGTGGTGGCGGGGTTGTAGCCATCCTCGATCGCGGTCGTAAGCGTGAACATCTTGAACGTCGACCCGACCTGGCGGTAGGCCTCAGCCGGGATGTTGAACTGGGCGTTCTTGCTGAACGGCACCGAGGCGTCCATCGCCAGCACCTGGCCGCTTCGGGGATCGATCGCCACCATCGCCGCCGCCGGCGCATCGTTCCAGCTCATGGTGTCGGTGAGAATGGTGTGGGCGGCGTCCTGGAGCTTGGGATCGAGCGTGGTGTGGATCGCCAGGCCGCCCTTGCGGACCGTGTTTCGGCCCAGCTTCTCCTCCAGCGTCTGGCGCACCCAGGAGACGAAGTAGCCCTGGTCGCCGCCCGTGCGGTCGAGGTATGAGCCCGGCCGCGTGCCGAGCGGCGACGCCACGGCGGAGGCGTACTGCTGCTGGGTGATGTCGCCCTGCGACAGCATCGCAGTCAGCACCTCGTTGCGGCGGGCGCGGGCGGCCCTGCGGTTCGAGATCGGGTTGTAGGTGATCGGATTCTGCGGCAGCCCGGCGATCAGTGCCGCCTGGGGGATGTCGAGGCGGGCGCAGTGGCGGCTGAAGTAGCGCAGGGCGGCGGCCTCGCAGCCGTAGGTGACGGCACCGTAGGGCACCACGTTGAGGTACTCGGTGAGGATCTTGTCCTTCGACCACTGCTCCGCCATCTGCGTGGCCAGGTAGGCCTCGCGGATCTTGCGCGTCCACGACTGCTCGTTGGACAGGTAGAGGTTCCGCACCAGCTGCTGCTCGAGCGTCGATCCGCCCTGCTGGATCGAGCCGGCCTGGAGGTTGTCGATCATCGCCCGCACGATGCCCTGGAAGTCGAGCCCGCCGTGGTCGTAGAAGCGCTTGTCCTCGATGTCCACGGTGGCCTTCTTGAGCCACGGCGAGATGCGGTCGCTGGCCACCGGTGTGCGGTTCTCGGTGGACGAGATCGTCTCCAGCAGGTTGCCGTCGCGGTCGTAGATCTGCGAGTTGATGCCGGGCGGATCGGCCTTGAGCGTGTCCAAGCTGACGCCCGAGAGGGTGTCGTCGACGAACACCGCGCCCGCCACCGCGCCGGACGCGATCACGCCGAAGAACGACACCATCACGACCAGGCCCAGCGTGGCCA
>VBJV01000276.1:0-2008 GCA_005879785.1 Chloroflexota bacterium | reverse complement strand
CTCGTCGGCCAGCCGGGTGAGCACGCGCTCCCGCAGCCAGGCCGCGGTGGTGGCCGCCTGGGCGGGATCGGCCGCCCACACGCCGACGCCGTAGACCGCGGCCAGCTCGTTCAGCTCGAGCACCGTCACGCCCGGGTCGGGCCGGCTTCCCAGCCGCCCGGGCGCCAGCGCCGGCAGCTCCGCCAGCACCTCGCGCACCCGTGTCGGATCGGCCGACAGCGGCACCGTCACGCGCACCTGGGCGAGGCTGACCGCATCGAAGTTGGCCAGCTCCTCGTTGGGGATCAGCACGCGCCTATTGTCGGTCGTGCGAAGCCGGGTGTATGTGAGCCCGATGTCCTCGACTAGCCCGTCCGCGTCGCCCACCTGGACGCGGTCGCCCAACCGCACCGGCTGGTTAACGGCGATCATCACGCCGGCCACGAAGTTGGCCAGCGTCGAGCGGGCGGCGAAGCCGACCGCCAGGCCGAGCACCGCCGAGGAGGCAAAGACGGTCTGAGCGTACGCGCGCGTGGACGGGATGTTGAACAGCACAGCACCGATGCCCAGGAACAGCACCACCGCCAGCGCGATGCGGCGGATGAGGCGGTAGCGCGTCTCCAGCATCGCCCGGTCGGTCACCGGCAGCCGCTCGGACCAGCGGCGGCCGTACCGTGCCATCACCATGTCGGTGATCCACAGCACCACCATAACGCCGGCCGCGATCGCGATCGTCGGCCAGTTATCGCTCAGCCAGTCGTCCGTCGTAGATCACCTTCCCGGAGGCAAAGTCGATCAGGCCCACCGACACGAGCCGGTTGCTGGCGCCGACCCGGCCGGTCACGTTCCACACTAGCCGGGAGTTCGTCGTCAGGTCGCGCCTCCCCTGCATGGTCGAGAGCCGCACATGCCGGTCGGGGAGCCAGAACAGCTCGACCGCCGCCGGTCGCACGGTGCCGTCGTCGAAGGCCCGCAGGGCGAGCGTGCGGGCCTGGGAGGGAGAGCCGGCGGCGGCATTGCCGTTCTCGGCCACGGCGAGCAGGAACCGCCAGCCCTCGGCCGGCCGGGCCAGGAACGAGACCGGTTCGTCGGCAGCGGTCGCGCGCCGGGCGAGCTCGGCCGGGAGGTAGATCACCGTCCCGGCGAGCGCCACGGCGATGAAGGCCCAGAACAACCAGCTTCGACGGCGCACCATCGAACAGTACAATCGCCCGGCCATGCCGCCCCGCCTCTCGCTGCCGCTGCTGCTTGCGCTCGCCCTGCTGAGCAGTTCCTGCGGCTTCAAGCACGAGCCGCTGGGCGACTTGCCTGCATTTCCCCAAACGGTGCGTGACGGGCTCAACCGCGAGATCCACATCGACACGGCGCCGAAACGGATCGTCTCGCTCGACCCGGGCATGACGTCGGCGCTGTACTCGATCGGAGCCGGCAATCTGGCGGTCGGCGGCAGCGGCCAGGAGAGCTACCCGGCGGCGGCCGTCAAGCTGCCCGACATGCTGACCGGCGATGGCGAGATCGACATCAAGGCCGTTCGCCACGCGACGCCCGACATCGTGCTCGTCCCCGCCAGCCTCGCCCCGACCGCCGACGATGCCAACAAGCTGCAGCTGAGGGTGGCGGCCACCGTCTATGTCGTGCGCGCCACCACCGTGGCCGGCGTGATGGACGACATCGCATCGCTCGGCCTGATGACCGACACTGCCGAGCGCGCGCGCGCGGTGACGACCCGGATCCAGTCCGCCGTGGACGCCGTCACCAGCGCGGTCTCCTCCCAGCCGCGCCCGTAGCGAGTCTCGCAGCCGCACCGCCGGGCGATCGAGCGCGACCAGCGTGCCGAAGGCATCCAGCAGCACGGCGTCATAGCGGCCGGCCATCAGGGGATCGTGATGTCGGGGTGCAGCGCCCGCGCGATCGCCGCCCGCGCCTCGCCCACGCGTGGGCCGTCCTCGTACAGCGTCGCCTGCGGGATCTCGGTCACGTGCTTCTGCTGCACCGCGGGAAGCCGCGCCAGCTTCTTGTTGCGGCGCAG
>VBJV01000064.1:11970-19433 GCA_005879785.1 Chloroflexota bacterium | reverse complement strand
GTTGTCCACGGCGCTGACCGGCGTGAACGGGCTCACCGCCACGTCGGCGATCAGCAGCACGGGGAATGCCAGCGCAGCCAGCTTCAGGCGCCGCGCCATCGACTGCCGCTGCTTCCGCCCGCCGATCAACCCAACCCTTTCCCACTCAGGCATGGTCCACTCCTTCAGTCCGAACGGCCCCCTGGGCCCGATTGATGCGTTTTCACGCGTCCACGAGAAGACCCGCCGCTGTGATCGTCTGGTACTCAGGGATCCCGAGACAGAGATGCCTGCATCACCCCGAATAGTGCGTTCGCATCATTTGATACGATCCGACCAGGCCCGATCGGACACGGGGCTCGATCGCGAGGTATCAGCAGTCGATCGCTGCTCGAGCCGCCTTGCAGACCTGGTCCATGCGCACCGCATCGAGGGTGCACACCCATCCCCGGAGTGCACCCTTGGCCACGACGGTGATGTTGTCCATGGAGAGGGCGCAGTCCTCGGGCATGCCGTCATCGCGATCGAGCCGGACCTCAGTGGGAATGCCGCGAATCGTTCGCGTGGCCGGCGCCACGAGCACCCGGTTCAAGATCGGAATAGCCACCGTCCGAGTGAGCACCAGCGCCGGGCGCCTGCCCGCGCCGGGCACCTCAACCCACCAGACCTGGCCACGGTCGACCTCGCTCACCACGGCTCGGCGGCGACCATGGCCCTGGTGGCCTGAGCGATCCAGGCGTCAGCTGGCAGGTCCGGCACCGCGCTATAACCCGCCGTGATCGCATCGTCGACCGCCCGGCGCTGCTTCTCCGTGATCAGTCGCTCAATGGCGATGCGAACGGCTTCAGTGCGATTCGCGAACGCGCCATTGGCGACCAACCGGTCAATCTCTGCCACAGTACCTTCTGGGAGCCGGATCGCTAACTGGGTTGTCATGCATTAAGTATACCAACAAGAAATGCGCAGACCCGTACTCGCTGAGACTCCGGAGATTGGAGCGGCAAGCCCGCCGCGCGGTACGCGGGGCAGCGGCTGCGGTTAGCCGGCGTGCTTGAGGGAGCTGGCCGCCATCGGCTGAAAGGTCGGCTCCTGCGCCGTGCCACTCAGCGTCATCGGGTTGCGCCGAATCTCGTTCGGGAACAGCGACCGCGACACCGCATCCTCGTAGTCGACCATCCCCGACTCGACGAGGGCGGTGAGCGCCGCCTCGAGCGTGAACATGCCGTCTTTCGACGAGGTGGCGATGACGTTGCGCAGCTGCCCTGCCTTGTTCTCGCGGATGAGGTTGCGCACCGCCGGCGTGGCCATCATCACTTCGAACGCCGCCACCCGGCCGCCGCCGATCTTCGGCAGCAGCTCTTGGTGGATGACACACGAAAGCGTGCTGCCCAGCTGCGTACGGATCTGCTGCTGCTGACCCGCAGGAAAGACGTCGACCACGCGGTGGATCGCCTGCGCGGCGTCGTTGCTGTGCAGGGTGCCGAGCACGAGGTGCCCGGTCTCGGCGATGGTCAGCGCGATGGCGATGGACTCGAGGTCGCGCATCTCCCCCACCTGCACCACATCCGGGTCCTCGCGCAGCGTGCTCCGCAGCGCATCGGCAAATGACGGCGCGTCATGCCCGATCTCCCGCTGGTCGACGACGGCGCTGTGGTTGTCGTGCGTGTACTCGATGGGGTCCTCGATGGTGATGATGTGCACCGGCCGCTCGCGGTTGATCGAGTCGAGCAGGCTGGCCTGGGTTGTCGACTTGCCGCAGCCGGTCGGGCCCGTGACCAGGATCAGCCCATGGGGCAGCTTGGCCAGGTCGCGCACCGCCTGGGGCAGATGCAGCTCGTCAAAGGTGGGAATGTGGGTCGGGATGGCGCGCAGCGCGATGGAGATCGTGCCGCGCTGCCGGTAGGCGTTACCGCGCACCCGGCCGTAGGCGCCCCACTGGAACGAGAAGTCCACCGTCTGCCGGTCGGAGAATGTCAACCTCTGCGGGACGCCCAGCAGCTCGCGAGAGAGGCGCTCGGTGTCCTCGGGCTCGAGGGTGGGCATGTCGAGGGGCGCCAGAGCGCCGTCGATGCGCACCATCGGCGCGGCGCCGACGCTGAGCAGGAGGTCGGAGGCCCCATGCTCGAACATCGCGTCCAGGAGCGGCCCGGGGCTGAGATTCGGATTGGTCATGGTCTGCCCGGTACAGTGAACCAGCGATGCCGGGCTCCGTCTTGATGCATGTGCCCCATCTCCCGGCGGTGTAGTTACACCCCGGTCAAGCCGTGGCTTCGCGGGCAAGAGCCTCTTTACAATGAGCTGGTGACCCGGAGGCTGCCGTGGGCCCGCGATATCGACGCACTCGGGACCCTGGCATTTCGCGTGGCAGCCTTTGCATACGTGGCCTTCGGTCTCCTCGACTGGGAGACGACCGCCACCGCCCTTGCCCGTGGTGGTCGGGAGGGCAATGCACTCGCCGCGCATGTGGTGGAGCACTTCGGGGTTGCAGCGTTGCTGGCGTTCAAGGGGCTGGTCGTCGCCTTGATCATTGCCGTACTTGTCGTGCTTCCACGACGGCTGGCGGTGTGGGTGACGCTGACCTTCACCCTGAGCGTCGCCCTTGCTGTTGTCAGCAACATCCAGGCGCTCGTACGTCTCGGCTGACGAGGTCGCTCACCGGAGGGCTGTGAGGGTGAGGGGGATAGCAACGCACAATCCGAGCGCTGCGCCGGCCACCTCCCAGCCGTAGACGCGCCACGCGACGGGCGAGCCGCAGGTCCGGCAGCGACCGCGCAGGGCTATGAAGCTCAGCAGAGGCACGAGCTCGAACCACTCGAGCTCGCGGCCGCAGACGTCGCAGTGTGACCGTCCCCTGAGCGCCTTTTGCCAGCCGCGGGACGCAACGACGCCGGCGAACGATCCCAAGGCGCCCCCGAAGAGGCCGGCCAGGCACCATGCCACCACGATCATTTCGATCTCCAAGGCTGGCGTCCTCGGCGAGCGTGCCTTGATTGTGTCTCTTGCATAGAAAGCGAAAGGACCCGTCCGCTCTCGCGGCCGGGCCCTTCGTCGGTTCAGGATGTGGTGTCAGCAGCCAGTGGCGTTGGCGGCGGTGACACGACCCGTCGCGGTGTCCAGCGAGAATTGGCCATCGGCCGCAGGCGGCTGCTGATGCATGTACGTCGGTACTAGTGAAGAGGTGGCGGCTGGCCAGGGGTTGGAGCTGCCGTCCCCAGTCGCCGGGAAGGCGGGCCACGACTGATTGTTGTCGTTGTAGTACGCATCGACCGCTGACTGCACCGTCTTCACGTCAGTGCAGGCCGCCGCGGTCTTGCCGCGGTTGGTCACGCCTACGATGTTGAAGATGACCACCGCCGCCAGGATTGCCAAGATGGCAATGACGACCAAGAGCTCGATGAGGGTGAAGCCCTTCTGTCCCGGCTGGCGCCGGCGGCTCACCCTGTTGTAGAGGTTGTCCATGTGAACTTCTCCTTGTTCTTCTACCGTTCCTTCCGAACGAAGCTGTCGTCAATAATGCCCGCCTCCCCGGCCGCAAACATGATCTGTTCACCCGTCGCATGGCTGATGCAATTGACCTATCCAGTACTGTCTTGCGCGTCCAATGGGAGCGCAGCCGGCCGGTATCGTCGTCTAAGACCAGGGCGCGCCAAACAGAGCCATCTTTGGCGACGTCCCGACTCGGCCCGCTCGAGTCTTCCAGCTGTTGCCTGCCCAAATGCAATTGGCTCGACCAACGCGGCTGACAGGAGGGTACGAGCGCACCCGCTCGGACATCGAGTTACGCGCTGAGCCAGCGGGCACGAAAACGGGTCGATGAAGCCTGCTAGGGGCCGTAGGCGTAGCCGACGATCGATGATGTCGTCGTCGGCGGGGACGTGGAGCAGTCGATATTGAACTCGACGCGCGCAGCGACGCTCGAGCCAGACGGGAAGTGCCCATCGGCGGCGCCCTGGCCAACGACAGGGTCATCGTAATAGTCACAGGTTCCACCATTGGTGGTCGGCCCGGTGACTGTTAGCACCGAGCGGCCGTTACCCGTGACGTACACATCGCGCACGACTAAGTACCCCGCAACTGACACGCCGGATCCCGAGAAACCGCCTCCAGCGATGTCCAGCGTTCCCTTGGGCAGGTAGATCGTCCCGCCGATCGTGCCGCCGTTGCCTCCGACGCACACCATCGCACGAATGCTGGCGTCGCACGTGTTCGATACCGGGTTCCCAAGAGACGGGTCGCTGAAGAGTGCAATGCCCTGGTATGGATCCGAAGGCGCCTCGGAAGCCCTCACCGAAAGCATGCCGTGCCCAGTCGTACTGACGTACCCGCCAGTCTTCGCGATGGCGTACGAATTCCCTGTAGAGGGTGTTGTCCCGGGCGCCGACCAAGCGCTGACGGTGAGTGTGTTCGATGTGTTGCTCGCCACCGTCGCGGTTTCGGTCGATCCACCTGCCAGGGTCACGGTGACAGTTGCACCCGACCAAGAGTTGGCAGTCCACGACTTCGACGTGTCCGTCAACGTTGTCGCTGTGTACTTGGTGGTCACAAGACTGTAGGGGTCGCCGTTCTTCGGCGTCTTCCCCCAGGTTCCCATTGTCAGCGTGGTCGGAGTGTTGCTGATCACCGTGTTGGTCGAGGTCCCACTGGTCACGGTGGCCCCCGCCCATTGGTTGGCGGTCCAGGCCTTTGACGTATCGGTCAGCGTTGTCTTGGTGTACGAGACGCTCGAACCAGTTCCGCTATCCGTCTTTCCGCCGGAGTCAGTTGCACAAGCACCATAACCTGGCGACCCACTTACGGCGCAACTCAAGTAGATCACCACAGGCGCATACACGGTGTATCCACTCATCGCGGGCGGTGTGATCTTCCAGGGCGAACCCAGCGTCAGGGTGGTCGCGCTGTTACCTGTCACGTTGTTCTTTTCGCTGGTGCCGTCCGGGAAGGCCGCGGTCACCACCGCGCCGACCCACTGGCTCGTGATCCAGGTCTTTGATGTATCGACGAGTGTGGTTGACCCGTAACTGATGGCCGGGCTGGAGGCGCTCGCGTTGGTATTGCTGAGCGCTCCGCCGCCCGCGCCCTGGATCGTGATGCCGCCCGTGAACACATATTGGCCGGTGGTGCCATCCGAGTTCGCCGTCATCCAGACGGTGCTGTTATTGATGTTGGCCGACGAGTACACCCCAGGGTGGATCACGCCTCCCACGCAGCAGCTCTTAGCACCGGTAACCGTCGGCGTCGGCACCTTCCCAGACAGCGGATCGAGGAGCTTGGGCGACGAGGTGGGACTTGGCGTACACACGCTGGAGGGCGAGCAGGTAGCCGTCGACGGCGGCGATGTTGTGGAATAGAGGTTGATCTTGCTCGCGGTGACAGATGCGCCCGAGCCCGAGCCGCTGATACTCCCATTCGCGTCGAGTTTCCCGGGTCTGATGTCGAGCGGCGTGTTGCTCCCGACGCTGAGGACCACAGTCGACGGCAACGGGGATGGCAGGTTCCCTAGAAGGCAGATGAAGCAGTCCAATCCCGACGTGGGCCCGGTTCCCGGCAGCGTGCTGCAGCTGGTGCCTCCGGTCGAGTACTGAAGCGTGTCGGCTCGGATGGTCGACGGGAACTGCATGGTCCCGCCGGTGACCTTGCCGCTGCTGAGGTCATTGCACGAAAACGGACTGCTTGGGGACGATGTCAGCTTCGCTGTTTCAGAGAGGGCGAACTGCGCCGCCCCATCGGCAACGGCATTCTTGCTCGCGGTCTTCTCGGTGGAGCCCCGCTGGACCTCCACCGTGCTCGCGTAGTGCAGCACGGATGCGGCGATCACAGCAAAGATCGCTACGAAGCCGATGGCAAGCACAAGCGCTTGTCCCCCCTCGTCGCGACGGTTGCGTCTTCTCAGCATGGGGGCGTCGTCGAACCGGGCGGGAAAGCAAGTGGGTCGTCGACCATTGGCACCACCCTAAACGTCGTTGACACCGGGTTTCGCGCGCCGGCAAGGAGTTGGGTGACTTGCACGGAAACGAGGTTTGTCCACGTGTTCCCAATACCTGATCTATTTGTCGTTGTTGGCCACGAGGGGCTTAGCGTCAGATCGCCAGTTGACATCTGAGCGGTGGTCGTCGTCCCGTTGACTGTGTCGGCACGATTGACGAAGCCAGATCCGCCCTTGTAAGTGACCGTATGGCATGCCGTATCACCGGGTAGATACCAGCTGATACAGAGCGCATACCCTGATGGTTGACAGGTGCTGGTCGGGCTCTTGTTCACAGACTTCTGACATCCGGCAGCGCTCGGATACCTGGGAATCGTCGTCTGCCCACTGGCGGCCAGGCAGTCGGCGCGCGCTATGTCCCTACCCAGCTGCTGTTCGAAGGCGAGCACGTCATTGCTCCCAGCGAGCGCTACCTGGTCGCCGCGGTTGCCCAGCACGTGGAACCCAACGGTGAACGCCGCGGCGATGCTCACGCCGATGAGCGCGAGGATGATGACTGACACGAGGAGCTCGACCAGCGTGAAACCGGACTGACCGGACCTTGCCCTGCGCCGTGGCTTCACCCCCGCTCGCATCTATTGGTTCCACCGCTTGTATACGATACGCATCACCGACTGCCTCGCTCCCGGCGATGACACCTTGAATTTGATCTGCTGCACGCCGAAGTCGCTGCTGCACGCGGGAATCGGCGCCAGCGGCGCATGGGCACCGTTCACGACGTTGTAACTGACCGACGAGGAACTCAGGGGCAGAGCAACGGCTACGGCTGACGGAACATAGCCGCTGGGAAGTACCAGCTTGCCAGCGGAAGCCGCGGACTGAAGGGCGGTCGTGTAGGCGGTGGCACCGGTCGGTGACTCGCATGCAGTGTAGTAGTGCAGGTCGGAAGTCGTTATGTATGTCTCGACCTGTCGCGCCGCGCTGGCGAGCAGCGCATCCTGCTTGGTGGTGCCAATCATCAGCTCCACCGTCGAGATGGCTGATAGCACAGCGACGAAGGTCACCGCCATGATCGCCATCGTGGCGACCAACTCGATCAGTGTCAGGCCGCCTTCACCCTTACGGCCGGCGCGCTCGACCCTGCGCCCTTGTACCAGCGCCGGACTCACTTGAATCCGCTTGCGATCGAGTAGATGGATGTCACCATCGTGACTGCAACGAAGCCCACGATCAGCCCAACGAATACGATGAGTGCAGGCTCCAGAACGCTCGTCATCTTCTTGATGCGGAAGTCCAGCTCCTCCTCGTACATGTCGGCGCACTCGACGAGGTTGGAGTCGAGGTGTCCCGTCTCTTCCCCGACGCGAATCATCTGCACCACGGCGGGGGCGAATACACCCGTTTCCTGTAGGGGCCGGTAGATGCCCCTGCCGGCCGCCAGTGCGGGGCCAACCTGAGTGAGAGCCTTCTTGAAGATGCGGTTGCGTACGTTCCCCCACACCACAGCGTACGTCTGGCTGATCGGCACGCCCGCGGCGAGCATGTCGCCAAGCGTGCGGCA
>VBJV01000064.1:11216-11850 GCA_005879785.1 Chloroflexota bacterium | reverse complement strand
GAATGAACGCGCTGAAACCGAGCAGCGCAGCCATGATTCCCGGCGTCTTAACGTTCAGCGACGCGTACAGATTGCTGAACTCCGGCAAGACGAAGACGACTATGCCTATGGCGACAACGAATGCCACGCACGCGATGATCACGGGGTAGGTCATCGCGGACTTGATCTTCTGCCGGGCTGCGCGCTCGCGCTCCATATGCCTCGCCGCTTGACGGAGCACCTGGTCGAGATTCCCTGAGACCTCGGCCGAGCGCACCATGTCAACCAGAATCGCCGGAAAGGCCTGCGGGTGCCGAGCGAACGCGTCGCTGATACGCACCCCACGATCGAGATCGGCGACGACTTCGTTGTAAATCTTCTTGGAACCCGGGCTTGTCGCCTGCTCGGCGAAGGTCCGGATCGCGGTTGTTACCGGAATGCCCACTCTCACGAACGAACCCAGTTGCCGACAAAACAGAATGATCTCCTGTACCTTGACCTTCTGCGACGGCTTGAAGGTCAGAAACTCGCGGAGCGAATCTTTCGCGGTTCGCTTGCGATCCGCGGCGGATGTAACTGTTTGGTCCATCGGCCCGTCCCCTGCCTACAGTACGTAGACGGTTCGCATGGCCTCGGCGATCGTGGTTTTGCCCTC
>VBJV01000064.1:2275-11131 GCA_005879785.1 Chloroflexota bacterium | reverse complement strand
TCGTCCACTGGCATGCATTCAAACACGCCGCGGCGCTCGTAGAAGCCGGTATCGCTGCAGCGCCGGCAACCATTTCCGGCGGTCTGCATGCGCTCCGGATCCGTGCCGCGTACGGTCCGATAGAATTCCGACTCCTCGGCCTTGACCTCGACGGGACGGGAGCACTCGGGGCAGTTCATGCGCATAAGCCGCTGCGCCACCACACCGATGACTGCCGACGCCACCAGATAGCTTTCGACCCCCATATCCAGGAAACGGTGCAATGCCCCAACCGAGTCAGCTGCGTGCAGGGACGCGAGCACCAAGTGTCCCGTCAGCGCAGACTGAATGGCGATCTGCGCTGTCTCCGCGTCACGGATCTCTCCGACTAGGATCACGTCGGGATCCTGTCGCAAGATGGCGCGCAGCCCATTGGCGAACGTCATGCCGGCCAGCTTGTTGATCTGGATCTGGTTGATGTTGTCGAACTGGTATTCGACCGGATCCTCGATAGTCGTGATGTTTCGGCGCTGACGGTCCAATTCGTTCAAGGCCGCGTACAGGGTGGTCGTCTTGCCGGCGCCTGTCGGCCCGGCAACGATGAATAGCCCATAAGGCGAGCCGATCAACCGTTGCATCCTATGGTGTTCTTCGGCACGCAACCCGAGCTGGCCGAGTGGCAGCAACGAGCGCGAACGGTCGAGCAACCGCAGCACAACCTTCTCGCCCCAGACGGTCTCCATGGTGGCGATGCGGATGTCCACGGTGCGCCCGTCCAGCTCCATCGTGGTCTGGCCGTCCTGAGCGCGGTGCCGGTCGACGATATCCATGTCGGCCATGATCTTCAAGCGCGAGGCGACAGGGCCGCCAAGCGACGTCGGCAGTGACGCCACGTCGCGGAGCGCTCCGTCCACTCGGAAACGAACCCGCAAGCGGTCGAATTGCGGCTCGATGTGAATGTCCGAAACGCGATCGCGCAACCCCTGCGCGAGGATCAGGTTGACGATCTGCACCACCGGCGCATCGGCGCTGAGGGTCGCCAGCTCGGTGACCGGCGCCGTGACCACCCTTGCGTCGAGGATCGCGCGCTCCGCGTGCACGCCGACCTTGTCGAAAACGGAGTAATACCGATCGAGTGCGCGCTGAATGTCGATGTAGTCCGCCAGCTCCATACGGACCGAAAGTCCGGTCTTGTCGAGCAGCTCCTGGCCGAGGTCGTAATCGCGCGGGTTCAGCGTGGCGACGCGCAGCACTCCCTCATCGTCAATGCGATACGGGACAACGTTCTTTTCGCGCGCAAACCCACCGTCGATGGTGTGCACCGCGCGCCAGTCGGCCTCGATCTTGTCCAGCTCGACGGGAGTCAGGCCCATCTGCCAGCCCACGGCGCCGGTCACGAGGTCGACCAGTAACGCGCCGATGGGACGGCGGTCCTTGCGCTGCTTCTTTAGCGCCTTGCGGATCGTGTCGTCATTGGTCACCTTCCAGCCGACCAGGAGCTCGCCTAGCCGCCGGCCCGCCAGGTTGATGGCGTCGTTGGCCTCGTACTCCACGGTGGGCGTTCCAGACGCGGGTGCCGCCGGCATGGCCGGACGCGACGTCAACAGCTGCGGAACTTGGGCGGATCGTTCCGCAGCTTGTGGCGGCGCGGCCACCGGAGTGGTGGCGGCATTCCCATTGCCATTGGTTGCCGGTGGCGCCGGTGGCGCTATGGGCGCCATCGCATCCTTGATGTCGCGCTGCACGACCGCCCTCAGATCGGCGGACGTGGCCTGCTCAGCGTGCGCAGCCCCACCCTTCTGCTCGTCGGCGTCCGGCTTCTCGGCCTCGGCCACCGCGGGTGGCGCAGCCTGACCCGCGAGCGGGATCACGCCGGGCTTGTTCGGGCGGCTAGGGAACTTGATCAACGGTGCACGTGACCTCCATAAGTCCAGACGGGCATAGCATTCCCCCATGCCTCCCGAGGCGTCTCTGAGCGACCGCGGCGACTTGCCGTTCCGTGTTCCATCGATGCGCACCTCCCCAAGGTGGTTGCCCGGCGCCCGTCACGGTCGCTCCTCACAATACTCAAATCGCGTCAACAGCGTTGGTAGAAGCAGGGGCGGCATACGCACGTGAGGCATCTGCATCAGGCAGCTTCGGAACTCCTCCGGTATTCGTCAGACCCATGGGAATGAGTGTCGAGGCGCAGATCCGGGTCCTGATCGTCGAGGACCACACAATGTTCGCTCAGGCGCTCCAGTCGGCGCTCGACGCCACCGACGACATCGCCGTCCTGGCCGTGGCCCCGTCCGCGGCCGACGGCCTGGCCGCCGCCAGGACCACCCCGCCGGACATCGTGCTCATGGACTACCGCCTGCCCGACGGCGACGGGGTCGAAACCGCACGCCTTCTTAAGAAGGAGCACCCCGAGACCAAGGTGGTCATGCTCACCGCTACCGGCAGCGATGAGGTGTTCCGCAAGGCCATCTCGGCCGGCTGCAGTGGCTACCTGACCAAGGACCAGAACATCGACCAGCTGATGCTGGCCGTCCGCGCCGCCTATCGCGGCGACGCCCTGATCTCGCCGGAGATGCTCAGCCGGCTGGTCGGGCGCGGCGCCGACCGCACCCAGCCCGGCCACGACCTCACCACCCGCGAGATCGAGGTGCTCAAGCTCGTCGCCGAGGGGCTGTCCAACGCGGCCATCGCCAAGAAGTTGGGCATCCGCCTGGCCACGGTCCGCAACCACGTGCAGAGCCTGATCAGCAAGCTCTACGCGCACTCCAAGCTGGAGGCGGTGGCCACCGCCGTTCGGGGCGGGATCATTCGCTACGGCGAGTAGCCCGACCGCGAGGAAGGGCGCACGAGGAGCAGAGAACAGTGGCGAGCATGCCCCCGGCTGGCCCCCCGGTTGAGCCTCCATCGGATCCCCCGCCGCCGAGCCCGACCCCGCTGCCGTGGCCGTACGGGCCGCAAGCGGAAGCAAGTCGGTCCGATGCGCTGCCGGCCTACGCGCCTCAGTCGCTGCCGCCGCTGCCGTACAGCGGCACATCCCAGCTGCGCGAGCGGTTCCAGCGCAACCCGATCCTCGCGGTCGCTCAGATCGCAGCAGTGGTGCAGGGATGCCTCGCGGTGCTGAGCGGGATCAGGCTATTTCGTTTCGAGGTTGGAATCAACCGGATCGTCTCGGCGCTAGCGCTGCCCGGCGCGAACGGCTTTCCTACCGTGTCGGTTGGCCTGATAGTTATCGGCGTTCTCGTCATCATCGTTGCGGCTCTGATCGGGCGTCCTTCACCGGTCGCGCGCTGGCTGCTGACGCTCTGGGAGGTCGTCATCTTCCTGTTCACGCTCGCGCTTGTCGCATTCGGCCAGGGGATCGTGCCGTTGACGGTCGACGCGGTCCTGGTGGGAGGGGGCGCCGTGGTGGATCCCATCGTGGTCCTCGCGCTCCAGGGATTCATCATCTATGGACTCGCCGTGCACGCCGCCACATATCGCGCCTTCGCACGTTAGAGCAGCCGAGGCCGGACGATCAGCTGAACGCAGGCCGGCGTGAAGTTCTGCTGTCGCCGCGATCACGTAGTCGACCACGTCGATGCCGGGATGGGAGCGTCGATACGTGCGCAGCTGCTCGCCCGCGCGTTTGGCTGCCGTGTCCGTTACCGGTTCCAACCCCGCGCAGATGCGCGATCAGCACGGTTGATTCGAACAGCCTCACAGTCCGAGGTCGCGAAGGCGGCTGTCTGCCCAGCGACTGCGCACCGCAACGACCGCGTGCCGCGGACTTACGCGTCCAGCAGCAGTCCGGTCAGCTCGATCTCAGACCCGGGAAACGGTACCCAGATGACGACGCTGGTACCCTCCCCCGGGGCGCTGTCCGTTTGTACCCACCCCCCGGCAAGGTGGGCTCGGTCCAACATCGCCCGCATGCCAAGGTGGCCCGGCAAATTACGCGCGCCGCTGTCGGCGACGTCAAAGCCTTTTCCATCGTCGCGGATGGTCACGGTGTAGCCGCTGGGGTCCTCGACGAGTCCCACCATCACGCGCGACGCGTGCGCGTGCTTGCGCACGTTGGTGAGGCCCTCCTGCGCGATCCGGTAGATGATGATGCGCAGGTCGTTGGACGGCTCGTGCGTGAAGGTGCCCTGCACCGAGACGACGATCCCCGTGTCGCGGAAGGTGTGTTCCATGTAGGTCTGCAGCGCTCGGCCCACCCCCACCGACTCGAGCCCGGCCGGGTCCAGCTGGAACAGCGCCGTGCGCCATCCCGATCAGTGCCGGATCGTCGATCTGACGGCGGAGCGTCTGCAGCCGGATGCCCACGGCCGCCATCGCCTGGATGGAGTCGTCGTGCACGTCGGCCGCGATGCGCTTGCGCTCCTGCTCCTGGGCGCTGACCATGCTCTCCACCAGGGCGCGCCGCTTCTCATCCAGCCGCTGCAGCAGCTCCACCGTGAGCCGCAGGTTGTCCTCGGCCAGGGTGCGATCGGCCAGCTCCTTCTGCAGCCGCTCGACGAGCTGGGCGCCGTCGATGGCCAGTGCGGAGCGGTCGGCAAGCTCCTGGACGAACTGGCGGTCGCGCTCGCTGTGCGCCGCCCGCTCGCCGCGGCGCCAGAGGCTCAGCGTGCCGATCACCCGTCCCCGCGCTCGCATCGGCGCGATGAGCGCCGAGCTCATGCCTACGCTGTCGAACGTGGACCGCGACGCGGGGGGCAGCGCGTCCCGCAGGTCGGCCAGCACCGAGCCGATGACCGCCACCGCCTGCCGGTTGCGGATCGCCTCGGCATACGGGTCCCGTGCGGCCAGGCCCGACGGCAACGCGGAGACGGCCGCACGGACCGCCTTCAGCACCGACGCCTCAGTGTCGTGGACGGCGACGGGCGCGTGCGCCACCGCATCAGCGGCGGTGAGGCGGACCACCGCGGTGTCGCCCAGGAACCGCGACACCAGCTCGGCCACCTGCTGGATCACCGCCTCGGGCACCAGCTCCACGCCGGCCAGCGTCCCGGAGAGCTCGGCCAGCGCTTCGGCGCGGGAGGTGTCGCGCAAACCCGCGAGGGTCGGCGCGTCGACGCCCGCGCGCTCCTTCGTCACTCGCTCTGGTCCCCGGCAGCTACGGCCTCGTCCTCGAATGCCGGCGACGCCGCCAGTCCGCGGAGGTCGGTCGCCACCGACTTGACGATGGTGAAGGCCTCCTCGAGCCGGGCGAGGTCCGCGGTGCGATGCATGACCACGCGCCGCCCGAGGTCGTTCAGCGCCGCCTCCGCAGAGGCCACCGCGTCGGTGAGCAGATCGGCCTTGGCCGTGGCCCGGCCCTCCAGGCGCCGGAGCACAGCGATCAGATCACCGATGAGCTCCGCCACCTCGCCCGCGGGCAGCCCGATGTAGCCGCGGCCGGTCCGTTTGAGGGCATCGACCAGAGCGTCGGTATCGGCGCCTTTGACCACATATTCAGAAACGCCGGCCCGGAGCATTTCCAGCACGGCCGAGCGGTCCGCGTACGCCGAGAAGGCGACCAGCCGGACGGCCGGCGCCTTTTCCCGGATCATGCGGGCTGCCTTCAATCCGCCGCCCCGCGGCATGCGCACGTCCAGCAGCGCCACCTGCGGGTGGAGCAACGTGGCCATCTCGACAGCAGCATCTGCGTCGGCTGCCACTCCAGTTAATTCGAGTCCCGGGGTGAATTGGATGAGTTCGGCGATGGCGGAGCGCATGGCAGGGTCGTCCTCGGCGATCAGCACGCGAATCGGGATGCTCACGCTCTCCGCAGTCGCAGCGATGGCCGGCGCCCCCATGTCCAGGTCCCCCGAGGCGTGCGGCTCCCCATTAGCGGAACGCCTTCCTACAACACGCCCAGGTTCAGCATACCGGTCAAAACGACCAAACGCAACGCCACAATTCGCGAGCGCCAAACCGTCCCCCAGATCGGAGCAATCGCTCCAAATGATAACGTCATAAGTTTACAAACACTCTGCGTTGTGTCAAGTCGGACCGGCGGGACGGCCCTATTCTCCATATCAGGCCCGCGCGCTGGATTTGGACCGAGGCCCGGCTCAGCACCCCAGAGAGTCCCGCAGCGCCCGGCATGCCTGGGCGAGCCTTTTGGGCGAGAGTTGGGCGACCCGGCGCCTGAAGACAGCTCGGGGCAGGGTGTGCAGGTTGTCGAAGATGACGACGCAGTCGGTCGGGACCCCGTCGGTGGAGGCGGTCAGCTCGAGCTCCGAGACCAGGCCTCTCCTGGTGCGGGTCAGGGCCGCGACGACAACGGACTGAATGCGCTCCGCCACCGGGTCGCGGGTCAGCACGAGCACCGGCCGATCGCCGCCGGGAGTGGCTGCGAACCACACCTCACCGCGTCGCATCGCCCCAATCCGACCACTCCTCGGCGGGTCCCCAATCGGCCACGTCGCCAAGCGAGAGCTCGGCGTCGGTGAGGGGCTGCGCGCGCCACGCCAGCACATCCGCCTCCGCTGCGAGCCGGACCAGGTGGCTGTGCAGAGCTTCGCGAAGGAGATCGGACAGCCCGACGCCGAACTGTGCTGCCCGCTGCGCGGCGTCTGCTGCCTCGTTGTCGTCAACCCGAAAGCTGAGCATCGTCATACGTTCCAGACTATTGTATGACGACGCCCAGCTCAGGGCCCAGCGAGCCGTCAGATCGCGGCTGCCCCCTGGGTCTGGGCTGCGGTCACCGGGACGCGCGAGGTTGCGGTTGCGCCTGCCGCGGCCGGCGCCTGCACCTCGGTACGCCGCACGCTGCGGAGCCGGGCGCGCTCGCGCTTGCGCGCCGCTGCGTCGATGCGCGCCTGATGCTCGTGCCGGGCGAGGTCGTAGCGGAGTTCGGGGTGAAGCATCTGAGTTCCTCCATGGCGTTGATTCGACGCCGCCCATCGTCGATCGCAGGAGGCCGTCAGGTCAGTCAGCCCGGTGACACCACGGCTGTCGATTAGGCGACTCGCCACCCGCGCCCCGCCTCGCCTCACCGGCCGCCGCCGGCGTGGCATCATTCGCGAAAAATTGGCCGTGCACTCGCGGAGTGCTGTACGAGGCACGCAATTTGAGACGCAGCTTCACGATCGGGCTCGCCTTCGCACTTACCCTCGCCGCGCTCGACGGAAGCATGCTCACGGCACGAGCGGGACGGGCGAGCGACTACCCGATGCTGGGCCACGATCTCACGCGTGGCTCGGTCTCACCCGACACGACGGTGAGCGCGTCGCACTGGCCCGCGCTGACGCTCCAGCACACCGTGGCCTTGGGTGGCTTCATCCTCGCCTCGCCCGCGGTCGCGTACAACCGCAACCTCGGGGTCAACGTCATCTATGCAGCGACCTCGGGCGCGCCATCCTTCGCCGCCATCAACGCCGGCAGCGGCGCCATCATCTGGCAGGTACCGCTCGCCGCCGACGCCTACTCCTCACCCGCCGTCTTCAACAACACGGTCTATTTCGGCAGCGAAGACCACCACGTCTACGCGCTGAACGCAACCACCGGCAAGCTCGTCTGCTCCTTCGACACGGGCGGCCGGGTCGAGGCGTCGCCCGCGGTCGCCAACATCGACGGCACGGGGCCGCTCGTCTTCGTCGGTGACACAGGGGCGACCGAGTCGAACAACGCGGGCCACCAGTGGGCGATCAACGGCGTGGGCAACACCAACCCCAAGTGCACCGTGCGCTGGAGCTTCAACGCCTGGGCCAACACCAACAACGGCCACAACACCGGCACGTGGTCGTCCGCGGCGCTCGGTAACGACGCGACCGGCCGGCCGCTGCTCGTCTTCGGCAGCACGCAGCCCGACGATTCCGTCTACGCCCTCGACGCTCGCGACGGCTCGCAGGCGTGGCGCTTTCAGACCGTGATCGGCAAGGACACCGATGTCGGCGCGGCGCCGACCATCTCGCCGCCCGGACAGAACGGGCTCGCCGACGGCGCCGTGTACGTGCAGGGCAAGGACCGCCACGAATGGGCCCTCGACCTGTTCACCGGTGCGCTGCTGTGGGACTTCGACATGACCACGCTGAAGTGCAGCACCAACCCCGTCTCGGGAACCGCGCTGGTGGGCTCGCTGGTGGTCTTCAACTTCTGCAAGTGGATCTACATCCTCGACGCGGCGCCGACGGGCCCCGGCACCACCAGCGTGGTGTGGCGCAGCCCACCCGGCGCGCACGCGCGCGCGTCGCCGACCATCTCGGGTCCGCCGGGTGACCAGGTCATCCTGCGTGGTGACAAGGAGGGGAACGAGGACGCCTACAGCCTCCTCGGCCACACGGTGCTGACGCCGTTCTTCGTCGGCTCGACCACCACGGAGATCATCGCGTCGACCGCCGTATACGTGTACGTGCTCGGCTAGGCGGCGGGCGCGATGTTCGCGTTGAACCGAAACACGTTCTCCGGGTCGTAGCGCTTCTTCAGGTCGCGTAGCCGAGCGTACTTCGCGTCGCCGTACGTCGCCCGCACCCGATCGACCGGCGTGTCGTCGGTCATGTAATTCACATACTCCGCCTCGGTGGCGGCCGGCGCGATCAGGGTGGCGAAGGTGCGCGCCCAGGCGACGTGTTCGCTATCCGATGCTGCGTCCATCCAGATAGCCAGGGCGCTCGCGTTGACGCGAGCGCTGCGCTGATTGAAGGCCATGGAATCGGCGGGCACGCGCAGCGGCACGCCGCCGATGAACTCGATGAGCACGGTGGCGAAGCCACCTTCGGGCCGGCGTGCGACGTGGTCTGCGGTCGCGTCGACCACATCGTCGGGGAGGTCGCGGAGGAAGTGTCCCTTCCAGTAGTGGCGCAGCCCGAAGGGCAGGAGTGGATTGGTGGCCTGCATCTCCGCATAGCTGAGCACGCGGAGCGCGTCGTTCTCTACCGGGCGCAGCCGCCGCAGCGGCGCCAGGAGCTCGAC
>VBJV01000064.1:0-2217 GCA_005879785.1 Chloroflexota bacterium | reverse complement strand
CGACCTGGAAGGCAAGCTCGTCGGGAGCGGCGGCGGCAAGGTCGCGAACGATTCGCAGCACCTCGGCGCCCGACGACAGCGGAAAGTCGATCTCTCCGCCGTACAGCGCGCCAAGGGGACGCAGACTGAATTCGAAACCCGTGACCACGCCGAGGTTCGCCCCCGCACCGCGGATACCCCAGAAGAGCTCTGGGTTGCCATCGCTGGACGCCTGCACGACGTCGCCATCGGCGGTGACCATGGTGACCCCGGCCAGCGTGTCGACGGCGAATCCGTGGGTGCCCTGCAGGTACCCGATGCCGCCGCCCAGCGTGAGTCCGGCGACCCCGGTGTCGACGAAGGTCCCTCCGGTGCTGGCCAGGCCGAATCGCTGCGTGGCCGCGTCGTACTCCTCCCATGTGGCGCCGCCTGCCGCAACGGCCACGCGTCGCTGCGCGTCCACCGCGACCTGGCGCATGCCTCTCAGGTCCACGACCAGCGATCCGTCGCCGGCGCAGTGCCCCGCGACGCCGTGGCCGCCGCCGCGGATCGAGATCGGCAGCCCGGTCTGGCGCGCGCGTCGCACGGCGGCCACCACGTCGCTCACGCTCGAGCAGACAAGAATCTCCGCGGGACGCCGGTCGAGCATCGCGTTGAATGTGGCGCGAAGCGAGTCGTAATCGGGATGCCCCGGAGCGATGACCCCTGGCTGGCCGTCCTCGTTCAACGCGAGGAAGCCGTCATACCCCGTTGCCTACGGCGATCGCAATGATCATCGGCATGGCGATGAGCAGCGCGACCAGCTGAAGCATCACGTACGCAGTCAGACCAACCAGCCATACGGGCGCGAGTGCAAGCCGCGTCATCACCGCCAAGGTGCTGTCCATCGCCTTCTCCGCCCCCTCGCCAAGCCGTGAGACGTGTTTACAACACGTGTCCAGCACGCTATCAGAAACTCAGCGCGCGGTCGGTACGCTTGCGTACACAAGCTGCTCAGCTTCGGCTTCGGCGTCCACCCGTGAGCGCCGGCATCCCGACAGCGGCAGCCGGCGCATCCCGATCCAGGAAGCGGTCCAGGGCCTCGAGCAACTGCGCCACCCGTGCGGGCTTGACGATGTAGGCGTCCGCTCCCGCGGCGGTGACGCGCTGCTGCTGAACCGCTGTGGCGTCGGCGCTGAACACGACGATAGGGATCGCCGCGGTTGCAGGGTTCGCGCGCACCGCGGCGAGCACTTCGAGGCCACCGACGTCCGGCAGGTGCAGGTCCAGCAGGATGAGGTCGCACGTCTGAGCACGCAGGTAATCGAGCGCGTGCTTCCCCGACGGCGCGTGCACGAGGTGCGCGTCCGGCCGGTTGGCCAGGATGCCCTCCAGCAGCGCGACGTTGGTCGCCACATCCTCGACGTAGAGGACCGTGCGCTGCTGCGCATAGCGGCGAATGAGCTGGGGCGTCGCTTCGCTGACCACGCGCGACGCCAGGGCGTCGAATGTCGCTCCTGAAGAGGCGGGGAGCTCGATCCAGAAGGTGCTGCCCTGACCGGGCTCGCTGCGGACCCCCAGCGAGCCGCCCATCTGCTCGGTGAGGGAGCGCGACAGCACCAGGCCCAGCCCCGTGCCCTCGACGCCGCTCGCCCCCGCGTTCAGCCGCTCGAAGGGGCGAAACAGCCGCTCCATCTGATCGGGCGCGATTCCGGTTCCGGTGTCCGTGACCTCGACACGGACCATCGAGCCGGTGAGCTGCACGTCGACGTCGACACGCCCGCCGGGACGGTTGTACTTGATCGCGTTCGACATCAGGTTCAGCAGGACCTGCCGCAGGCGCTGCCGGTCAGCCACCACGTATCCGAGCGGCCTGTCATCGAGCGCCGGCAAGCGGACCTTCGCCGATTTCGATGACGAGCGCAGCAGCTCACGCACCTCCCCGAGCACGTCGCCGAGCGAGACCGGCTCGTAGTTCAGGCTGAGCTTTCCCTGATCGATCCTCGAGATGTCGAGCACCTCGTTCATGAGTCCCAGGAGGTGCTCGCCGGCGCGAAGGATCGCATCGTGATATCCGCGCTGCTGCTCGTCGAGCTCGCCGAGCCCGATCAACTCGGTGAAGCCCAGGATCGCCGTCATCGGCGTGCGCAGCTCGTGGCTCATCCGCGAGAGGAATTCGTCCTTGCCCGCGTTGGCCGCCTCAGCCGCCGTGCGCGCGTCGCGCGATTCGGCGGTGCGCTGCTCGATGCGATCCTCCAG
>VBJV01000275.1 GCA_005879785.1 Chloroflexota bacterium | reverse complement strand
AAGCGCGCTTCCGACGCCGTTCAGCGAGTCGAGGAAGAAGCCGGCGTACTTGAAGCAGCCGAGCAGCGCCAGGTTGAAGCTGAGCGCCGAAATCAGCACCAGCTTGCGCCGCCGCTCGTCGTCGGTCGACACCAGCAGCCGCCCGGCGATGTAGTCGACGGTGGTCGAGGAGATCATCAGCGGCAGGAACCGCCAGTCCCACCAGGCGTAGAAGAACCACGAACAGAGCGTCAGGAAGGCCAGCCGCACGGTGGGCGGCCGCAGCAGGTACCAGCCCACCAGCACGAACGGCAGAAACGCGAAGATGAACTCGTGGCTATTGAACAGCATCCGGGAAGCGCGACATTACCTGCGCGGTCGGGTCGCACTGGGCAGTACCGGCGTGATCGGGCCTCGCACGGCTACCCTAGCGGCACGAATCCACGGACACGAGAGGTCGAGAGATGGAGCTTTGGGGCGGGGAGACTCGCAAGGCGGTGGACAACTTCCCGGTGTCGGGTGAGCCGATCCCGGCCGCGGTCGTCCACTGGCTGGGACGGATCAAGGCGGCCGCCGCCCGCGTCAACGGCGAGCTGGGGCTGCTCGACCCTGCATTGGCGGAGCGGATCGCCGCGGCCGCAGATCAGGTCGGCTCGGGCGCGCACGACGACCAGTTCCCGATCGACGTCTTCCAGACCGGCTCCGGCACCTCGTCCAACATGAACGCCAACGAGGTGATCGCGACGCTGGCGGGCGAGGGCGTGCACCCCAACGATCACGTCAACATGGGCCAGTCCTCGAACGACGTCTTCCCGTCCGCCGTGCACCTGGCGGCGCTCGACCGCACCGTGCACGAGTTGCTGCCCGCGCTCGAGCTGCTGGGCGACGCCCTGGCGGCCAAGGCCGAGCAGTTCCGCGACGTGGTCAAGGCCGGCCGCACCCACCTGATGGACGCGGTGCCGGTCACGCTCGGCCAGGAGTTCGGCGGCTACGCCGCGCAGGTGCGCGAGGGCCGCGCCCGCGTCGAGGACACGCTGGAGCGGCTGGGCAAGATCCCGCTGGGCGGCACGGCGGTCGGAAACGGTCTCAACACGCATCCCGAGTTCGCCCCACGCGTGCGCGAGCTGCTCTCGGCCGGCAGCGGTCTGCGCATCTCGCCGCCGGCCGATCCATTCGAGGCGCAGGCCAACCGCGACGGGCTGGTCGAGGCGTCGGCCGCGCTCAAGGGCCTGGCGGTGTCGCTGACCAAGATCGCCAACGACCTGCGCTGGATGGGCTCCGGCCCGCGCGCCGGGCTGGCGGAGATCTTCATTCCCGAGCTCCAGAAGGGCAGCTCGATCATGCCGGGCAAGGTCAACCCGGTGATCCCGGAGGTGGTCTGCCAGGTCTCGGCGCAGGTGATCGGCAACGACACCGCGATCACGGTCGGCGGCATGCATGGCACGTTCGAGCTGAACGTGCAGATCCCGCTGCTGGCGCGGAACCTGCTTCAGTCGATCGCGCTGCTCTCATCCAGCTGCCGGCTGTTTGGCGAGAAGTGCGTCGCCGGCATCGAGGCGAACCGTGAGGTGTGTGAGCGGCACGGCGAGGCGACGCTGGCGATGGCGACCGCGCTCAACCCCTACATCGGCTACGACCGTGCGACCGCGATCGTCAAGGACGCCGCCGCCTCCGGGCGCACGCTGCGCGAGGTGGCGCGTGAGCACGGCGTGGACGACGCGACGCTGGACAAGGCGCTCGACCTGCACGCGATGGCGATGGGCAACCGGTCCATCTAACACCAGGTTCGCGTTGCGGACAACCCGAACCGGGCAGGCGGTTCTTCGCTGACGCGACCCGGTCATGTCTGCGATGAGCCGATTTGTGTGGTTGGTGCTGACGATCGCGGTCGCGTGTCTGGTGTTGCTGGCGACCTTCGTCAGCACGAACGCGGCCCACCGCGCCAAGGACGCCGCCGACAGGTCGGGCTCTTCGGCCGTTTCGACTGGTTCGATGCCGGGAATGGACGCGAGCGCCAACGCAACCGGTGGCGCCACCCCCAGCTTCGCCGGCGCGGCTCCCGAGGGCGCCGACGTCGCCGCCCTGGCAGCGGCGCACGCACCGTACCCGGCGGCGCTGCCGCCCGTGGCCGAGGGCCCGGTCGCCGACGTGACGCTGGCGCTGACCGATCGCACGATCGAGATCGCCCCGGGGGTCAAGTACAGCGCGTGGACGTGGTCGAAGGGCGCTCCCGGCCCGGTGATCCATGTGCGCCAGGGGCAGAAGGTGCGCGTCACGCTCACCAACAACGGCGCCATCGCCCACTCGGTGGACTTCCACGCCGCACGCGTGGCCCCGAACGTCGACTTCGTCGACGTGCAGCCGGGCAAGTCGATGACCTACACCTTTACCGCCAACGACCCCGGCGTCTTCATGTACCACTGCGGCACCAAGCCCGTGCTCGCGCACATCGCGAACGGCATGTACGGCGCGATCGTGGTCGATCCGGCGAAGCCGTTGCCGCCGGCGGACAAGCAGTACGTGCTCGTCTCGAGTGAGTGGTACCTGGACTCGGCAGGCACCGGCGCGCCGGCCCACCTGGACATGGTCAAGGCCCATCAGATGCTCCCCGACTGGGTGACGTGGAACGGGTACGCAAACCAGTACGTGACCCACCCGCTCACCGCCGACCCCGGTGACACCGTCCGCTTCTACGTGATGGATGCCGGCCCGAGCCTCGACGCCGACTTCCACGTGGTCGGCACGCTGTTGAACCGGGCGTACGTCAACGGCGACGTCACCCACTGGCAGTCCAACGTGCAGACCGTCAGCGTTCCGGCCGGTGGCGGTGCCATCTTCGACCTCAAGATCGACCGGCCCGGCCTGTATCCGTTCGTCTCGCATAGCTTCGCAGCCGTCGACCTGGGCGAGGTCGGCCTGCTGAACGTCGGCAACGTCAAGGGGACGATGT
>VBJV01000274.1 GCA_005879785.1 Chloroflexota bacterium | reverse complement strand
TTGGACCGACACACGGGACATGGTCCGCGCGTACTGGCTGGCCACCGAGCGCGGCGAACCGGGCGAGGTCTACAACGTCGGCCAGGGCACGTGCATTGCCGTCGGCGACATGCTCGACATCTTGCTCAGCCATTCGCACGTGCAGATTGCCAAGGAACAAGACCCCTCGCGCATGCGGCCCAGCGATGTACGTTTGCTCTGGGCCAACGTCGACAAATTCAAAAATGCCTCGGGCTGGGAGCCGACGATCCCGTTTGACACGACCATGGCCGATCTGCTCGGCTACTGGCGCGAGCGGGTGCGCGTGCTCGGCCTGCAGCCGGTTGGCTCACGCTAGTCGTGCCGACGACCATCCAGTTCGGGACGGACGGCTGGCGCGCTGTCATCGCCGAGACGTACACGTTCGACAACGTGCGGCTGGCGGCGCAGGCCTGCGCCGAACACTTCAAGGCCGCGGCCAATTCTTCACCGACCCTCGCGGTCGGCTACGACACCAGGTTCGGCTCGGACCGCTTCGCCCGCGCCGTAGCCGAAGTGCTCGCCGCCAATGGCCTCCGAGTGTTGCTGAGCGATCGCTTCCAGCCCACGCCGGTGATCTCCTATTCGGTGATCGATCGCCATGCGGATGGCGCCATCATCATCACGGCCAGTCATAACCCGGGGACAGACAACGGCTTCAAGATCAAGACGGCGATTGGCTCATCGGCGCCGCCTGAAGTCGTCTCGGACGTAGAACGCTACATAGACAAGCTCGAGGCACTCGGCAGTGGCGGTGTTCGGCGCATCGACCTGGTGCAGGCGACGACCAACGGACTCGTCGAGACCTTCGACGCGACGCCCGCATATGACGCACAGATCGGCCGCCTTGTCGACCTGCCGAAACTACGTGACGCCGATGTGCACGTGGTCGCCGATTCGATGTACGGGACTGGCCAGGGACACTTCAAGCGGCTCCTGTCAGGTGGGCGCACGCGGGTCGACGAGATCCGCAACGTCGTCAACCCGGCGTTTCCGGGCATCGCGCCCGAGCCGATTCGGCCGCACATCGACGAGCTGTGCCGGGTGGTCCGCGAGAGCGGCGCCGACCTGGGCCTGGCCACCGACGGCGACTCCGACCGCATCGGCCTGGTCGCCGAGGATGGCACATTTGTCAACCAGCACCAGGTGTTCGGGCTGCTGGTGCTGTATGTGACCGAAATCCGCGGGTTGCGCGGACCGGCGGTGCGCTCGCTGACCATGACCAGCATGGCCGACGCGTACATGGAGCGACTGGGGCAGAAGGTCATCGAAACGCCGGTCGGCTTCAAGTACATCGGCGCGACGATGGTCGAGCAAAACGCGATTCTGGGCGGCGAGGAGAGCGGCGGCTTCGGCATGCAGGGCCACCTGCCCGAGCGCGACGCGATCGTCGCCGGGCTGTATCTGGTGGACCTGATGGTCCAGCTCGGCCGGCCGATGACGGGCGTGCTCGCGTACATGCGCGACAAACTGGGCGACTGGCACTACCTGCGCCTGGATGTGCGCTACCCGGCGGCTGAACGCGAAGCGATCGCGCAAC
>VBJV01000273.1:1238-2975 GCA_005879785.1 Chloroflexota bacterium | reverse complement strand
CCAGCTGCCGGCGCTGACGTGGCGGGCAGATCCGCCGCGCGTCAGCGCCGCGCTGCGCCGAGCACACGCTTTCAGCGTGTGAACGGACTGGCTCGCCCTCCTGTGTAAGTGTACCGTTGGGCGCGCATGGTGAATCCTCTGTATGCGGCCCTGGCCGACCGCTACCGCATCGAACGCGAGCTGGGTCGCGGCGGCATGGCCACCGTGTTCCTGGCCCACGACCTGAAGCACGACCGCCCCGTCGCCCTCAAAGTGCTCCATGCCGACCTCGCCCGCGTCGTGGGCCCCGACCGCTTCCTGCGCGAGATCCACCTCAGCGCCCGGCTGCAGCATCCGCACATCGTCGTCGTGCACGACTCAGGCGAGGCCGAGGGGCAGCTGTGGTATACCATGCCGTATGTCGAGGGCGGCACGCTGCGCGACCGGCTGCTGCGTGAGAAGCAGCTCCCCGTGGAAGACGCGCTGCGCATCACGTCCGAAGTGGCCGATGCGCTGCAGTACGCCCACCAGCACGGCGTGATCCACCGCGATATCAAGCCCGAAAACATCCTGCTGAGCGGCGCTGCGGATCGTGACCACGCCATGGTGACGGACTTCGGCATCGCGCGCATCCTCTCGCCCGAGCTGGACCAGCGGCTCACCGACAGCGGCATCAGCATCGGCACGCCGCAGTACATGAGCCCCGAGCAGGCTATGGCCGAGCGCGACATCGATGCGCGCACCGACGTGTATTCCCTCGGCTGTGTGCTGTACGAGATGCTCACCGGCGAGCCGCCGTACACCGGGCCGTCGCCCCAGGCCGTGCTGGCCAAGCGCCTGAGCGAGCCGGTCCCGCACCTGCGCACCGGCCGCGACGTTTCGCCGGCGCTCGAAGGGGCCGTGACCAGAGCGCTGGCCCGCGCGCCGGCGGATCGCTTTTCCAGCGCGGCCGCCTTCGCCGCGGCGCTGCAACCGCATCGGTCCGGCGCGTCGCCGGCGATCGCACCCGAGCCGCGCCGGCTTCGGCCATTCGCCGTGGTGCTCACGGTCGTGATCGTGGCGCTCGGCGCCATCGCCACCCTCAAATGGGTCAACCCGTCCCGTGTCGCACCCCTGGCGTCGGCTGCCGTGCTGCCGTTCGTGGACCTCAGCCCGCGCCAGGATCAGCAGTATTTCAGCGACGGGCTCACCGAAGAGCTGATCACCACGTTGAGCCAGGTGCCGGGATTGCGCGTGGCGGCGCGGACATCGTCGTTTCAGTTCCGTGGCCAGGGCTCCGACGTCCACGCGATCGGCAGGAAGCTCGACGTCGGCGCCGTGTTGGAGGGCAGCGTGCGCCGCAGCGGCAACCACCTGCGGGTCAGCGCGCAGCTCATCAACGTGAAGGACGGCTACCAGCTCTGGTCCGAATCCTACGATCGCGATGTGGCCGACATCTTCGCCGTGCAGGAGGACGTGGCACGCTCGATCGTCGCGGCCTTGCGTGTGCGGCTCGCGCCCGCCGGCGCCACGGCGCTGGCGGCGCGCCCCACCGCCGATCTCCAGGCGTACGACCTCTATCTCAAAGGACGCTTCGCCTGGAATCAGCGCACCGGCCCCGCCATCCAGGAAGCGGTGCGCTACCTGGAGCAGGCCGTGGCTCGCGACTCCGGCTTCGCCCGGGCGTGGGCGGGCCTCGCCGATGCCTATATCCTCGTGGTCCCGTTCGCCGGGGCGGCGGGCGGGTCGGGCGCCGACACCTGGCGCAAGGCGCAGGCC
>VBJV01000273.1:604-1099 GCA_005879785.1 Chloroflexota bacterium | reverse complement strand
GGCCTCGCGGGGCCGTTTGGCCGAGTGTCTGGCGGAGATGGGCCGCGCCCATGAGGTCGACCCGTTATCGCGGCAGATCACGGTCGAGTGGGGCTGGGCGTCCTACCTCATGCACAACAACGACGAGGCGGCGGCGCACATCCGCCAAGGTTTGGCGCTCGATCCCAACTACGCGCAGGCGCACCACCGCCTCGGCCTCGTGCTGCTGCAACAGCACCGCTACGCCGATGCCATCGCGTCATTCCAGCGGGCGATCGACCTGGGCGTGTTCTATCCGCAGGGCGCGTCCGCGCTTGCGGTCGCGTATGCGGGGGCAGGGAACCGCGCGGCGGCGTTGCAGATCGTCAAGGATCTCGAGCGGCGCTCGACCCAGAGGGAGCTGGTCCCGCCCGTGATGATCGCTTTTGCCTACGGCGGATTGGGCGACGCGACGCGGGGCCTCGCGTGGCTGAAAAAGGGGATCGACGAGCGCGACATCTACATTCCGGAGAATTT
>VBJV01000273.1:0-541 GCA_005879785.1 Chloroflexota bacterium | reverse complement strand
GCGGATCGTAGCTGTCGTCGTTCCGCTTCTGTGCACGACTCTCCTCGCTCCGCCGGCGGCGGCGCAGAAGCCTCCGCCACCCTGGGGCCCCCAGAGCTGGGGCCAGACCGTCCGCATCGCCAATAATCTCAGCCGCGAACAGCCCCACACGGTGTGGGAGCAACAGATCGACGCCCTCGGCGCCGACTTAATCGAGTTCGTCGACGCCGGGCACATGCTCGTCGGCTTCGTCAAGACGAGCCGTCTCGGCGACCCGCGTTTCGGGGAGCTGGCCCTCGTCAACGCAGTGGACGGCGGCATCATCTGGCTCGGCGACCGCGATCAGATCGGCCGGGGCAACTTCAGCCTCCTCGCCACCACGCCCCTTGTTCTGCTGCTCGGCGCCAGCGACGCGGCGATCACCGTGACCGCGCTCGATCCCGCGACGGGCAAGCGCGTCTGGCAGTATCGCGCCCGCGCGCCGTTCCATCTCGCGCGGCCCGCCGCCGATCGCCTGCTGGTGCTGTCGCGCCAGGGCTCGGGCCGGCGGCTCGAGGCCGTC
>VBJV01000030.1 GCA_005879785.1 Chloroflexota bacterium | reverse complement strand
CGGCTCCATCGTCACGGCGGACGTGGACTTCGATACCGGCATCCGCTAGGATGCCGGCTGCTCGCGGCCACCGAATTGCGCTTCCATGTCGGCCACCCATTTCGCCAGCGTGCTGCGGTCGGCGATGCGTGGAAACAGCGGCTCGCCGAGTCTCCACGAGCGACCCGGCTGAAGCGTGCGCAATTCGTCCGCTGCACCTGCGGGCCAGCGACGTTCATCTCCGGTCAGGCCCAGGTCGGCCGACAAACGCTCGCACGCGAAGGGCACGAACGCGTGCGATACGACCGCTTCGACTCGGGCGAGGTTGATGCACGTGCGTAGGATGCATGCGACGCGGTCCGAATCCGGCTCGTGCCACGGGGCCACGCGATCGAGGTACAGGTTCCCCTGCGTCCACAGGGTGCGCAGCGCGAAAGCGG
>VBJV01000029.1 GCA_005879785.1 Chloroflexota bacterium | reverse complement strand
CCATCCCAGGTGAACTCCGAGTCGTCGGATTCGGGTGCGTTGGCCAGCAGGGTGTAGCGCCAGAAGTCGGCGGGCAGCAGGTCGATGGCGGCGTCCATGAACACGCCCCGCTGCTGGCTGGTGGAGAACTTGCCGCCGTAATAGGTCAGGTAGTTGAAGCCCTTGATGTAGTCGACGAGCTTCCATGGCTCCCCCGAGCCCATGATGGTGATCGGGAAGTTGATGCTGTGGAATGGGATGTTGTCCTTGCCGAGGAACTGCACGTAGCGCACGTCGCCCGCCGAGTCCCACCACGACCGCCAGTCGCGCTGCTGCGGATCGAGGTCGGCCCACTCCTTGGTCGCGCCCAGGTATTCGATGGGCGCGTCGAACCAGACGTAGAACACCTTGTCCTCGTAGCCGGGCCAGCCGACGGGGATTCCCCACTTGAGGTCGCGGGTGATGCTGCGGTCCTCGAGGCCGACGTTGAGCCAGTTGCGCGCGATCGACGTCACCAGCACGGGCCAGTCGCGTTTCGAATCGATCCACGCTCGCACGCGATCGGCCATGCGCGACTGCCGTATGAACAGGTGCTTGGTGGGCCGCACCTCGAGGTTGGTGCTGCCCGAGATCGCGGAGCGGGGATTGATGAGCTGCGCCGGTTCGAGCAGCGTGGCGCAGTTCTCGCACTGGTCGCCGCGAGCGCGATCGTAGTCGCACACCGGACAGGTGCCGATGATGTACCGGTCGGGCAGGAAGCGCCCGTCGTCGAGTGAGTACACCTGGTCGGTGATGCGCTCGTCGAGCATGTCGTTGTCGCGCAGCCGTTCAGCGAAATGGCGGGTCAGCTCGGCGTTCTGCGGCGAGGAACTGCGCCCGAAATGGTCCCAGGAAAGACCGAAGCGTGCGCCGAGGTCAGCCTGGATACGATGCTCGCGAGTGCAGTATTCGGCCACCTCGAGGCCGGCTTCCGCGGCGGCCAGCTCGGCCGGTGTGCCGTGCTCATCGGTGGCGCACATGAAGAGCACGTCGTGGCCGCGCTGACGCATGTAGCGTGCGTAGACGTCTGCGGGCAGCATCGAACCCACCAGGTTGCCTAGGTGCTTGACGCCGTTGATGTAGGGCAGCGCGGACGTGATCAGGACGCGGGCCACCGCGGCATGGTAGTGCCCGTGCGGGCTGGTGAGGCACCATCTGCGCGAGATGACAGATCCAAGGCGGTCCTGGTGGGGCTGGGGCGATGAGGCGTCGGCCCTGGACCCGGGCGATGTCGACGCGCTGGCGGCGAGCGTCCAGGCGCGCCTCGGGGTCGAGCTGCCTGCGCCGGTCACCCCGCCCGACCACCGCGCGCTCACACTTTCCGATCCGCGACTCCGGCCGCCGGCCGCGCTCGCCGGCCTGTTCGACGACTCGGTGCGAGAACGCGCGCTGCATGCCCACGGCCGCTCGTTTCGGGACGTGGCGCGCAACCTGCGCATGGAGATCGCCCACCCGCCGGATCTGGTGGCGCTGCCTCACCACGAAGGAGACATCGCGGCGATCCTGGAGTGGGCGTCGGCGCAGGGCGCCGCGGTGATCCCGTTCGGAGGCGGCAGCTCGGTCGTGGGCGGGGTCGAACCCGACGTCGGCGACGCGTACAGCGGCGCGGTCTCGCTCGACCTCGGCCGGCTCGACCGCGTCCTCGAGGTGGATACGGAATCCCTCGCGGCTCGCATTCAAGCCGGTGCGCTCGGCCCGCACATCGAAGCGCAGCTCCGGCCGCACGGACTGACGCTCCGTCATCAACCGCAGTCGTTCGAGTTCTCGACGCTCGGGGGCTGGCTCGCAACGCGTTCAGCGGGACATTTCGCAACGCTGCACACCCGCGTCGACGACGGCGTCGAGTCGATGCGCGTGCTGACGCCGAGTGGCATGGTGGAGACACGCCGCCTGCCGGCATCGGGGGCCGGCCCGGATCCCAACCGTCTATTCCTGGGCAGCGAGGGCGTGCTGGGCGTCATCGTGGATGCATGGGTGCGCGTGCATCGCGTCCCCGTGCACCGCGCCGCTGCCGTCAGGGCATTCGACGATTTCGGGTCCGGGCTCGACGCGGTGCGAGCGCTCGCTCAGTCAGGGCTGAACCCGGCCAACTGCCGGTTGCTCGATCCGCTGGAGGCACTGCTCACCGACGCCGGCGACGGCAGCTCGGCGTTGCTGCTCCTCGCGTTCGAGTCGGCGGATCATGCAGTCGACACCGCGCTGCAGCGCGCCCTGGAACTGGTTCGCGACCACGGCGGCGCAGCAGCGCCGACAGAACGCGACGCGGCAGGGAGGTGGCGGGCCGGCTTCGTGCGCGCGCCGTACATGCGCGATGCGCTGATCCGCCTGGGCATGATCATCGAGACGTTCGAGAGCGCCACCACGTGGGAGCGCCTGTCCGCGTTGCTGGAGGCGGTGCGCACGCGGGCTGTCGACGCATTGAGCAGCCTGCCCGCGCGCGGCATCGTCACGTGCCGCATCACGCACGCGTATCCGGATGGCGCAGCGCCGTACTGGACGGTGATCGCGTTCGGTGATCCGAGCGCGCAGGTGCAGGAGTGGGCTGTGGTGAAGAATGCGGTCTCCGACGTGATCGCCGGCGCGGGCGCGACGATCACGCACCACCACGCCGTCGGCCGTGACCACCGCGCCTGGTACGAGCGTGAGCGGCCGGGGCTGTTCGCGGCGGCGCTGGGCGCGGCCAAGCAGGTCCTCGACCCTGCCGGCATCCTCAATCCCGGGGTGCTGCTCGCCGGCAGCTAGCGCGGGTCGCTCATCCCGCCTGGGCGGTGAGCACCTCGAGACGCGGCGCGGCCACCTCGCCGAACTCGGCTGCTCGCTCGCGCTGCTCGCGCAGGAACGCACCCATGTCGCGCGACGAGAGCGGACGCGAGTAGTAGTACCCCTGCGCCATGCGGCAGCCCATGCGCGCGAGCTGCTGCAGCTGCAGCGGGTTCTCGATGCCCTCGGCAACCACCTCGAGATGGAGCGTCCGGCCCAGCTCCAGGATCGCCCGCGCGACCGCGGCATCCTCGGAGCCGTGCGCGATGTCGTTCACGAACGACTTGTCGATCTTCAGCATGTCGAGGGGAAGCTGGCGCAGGTAGCTCAACGACGAGTACCCGGTGCCGAAGTCGTCGAGCGCCACCCGGATGCCCAGGCTGCGCAGGTCGCGCAGCCGCGCGGCCACCGTGTTGGTGTCGTGCATCAACGCGGTCTCGGTGATCTCGACCACCAGCATCGCCGGGTTGTACCCGGTCGTCTCCAGCGCCTCGACGATGTCGCCCACCAGCTCGGGCTGGCGCAGCTGCCGCGCCGACAGGTTGATGCTGAGCGTGAGCGGTCGTCCGGTGAAGCTGCCGTGCTGCCAGGCGTGCACCTGCCGCATCGACTCGTGCATCACCATGAGGCCGATCGGCGGGGCCAGCCCCATCTCCTCTGCGACCGAGATGAAGTCGCCGGGCGAGACCAGGCTGCCGTCCTCGCGCCGCCAGCGCACCAGCGCCTCGACGCCCACCGGCAGGCCGCTTTCCACCAGCACCACGGGCTGGTAATGCACGATGAACTCCTGGCTGGTGACGGCCCGGCGCAGGTTGCCCTCAAGCTTGACGCGGTCCGCGACGACCGCATGCATCGCCGGTTCGTAGACGAGGTACTGACCGCTGCCGTCGACCTTGGCGCGGTACATGGCCAGGTCCGCGTTGCGCAGCAGGGAATCGGCGCTGGTGGTCCCACCGCTGTCGACGACGAGGCCGATGCTGGTGGTGACTGCGAGCTCGTGGGCGTCGACGTGGAAGGGATCACGCAGCGTCTCGATGACCGCGCTGGCCAGCGCGCGGGCGCCCTCCACCGACGTGTTCTCGGCGAGCACCGCGAACTCGTCGCCGCCGAGCCGCGCCGCCAGGTCGGCGCCGCGCAGCGAGTCGCGCAGGCGGCGAGCGACTGCGGCCAGCAGGCGGTCGCCGATGGGATGGCCGAGGCTGTCGTTCACCAGCTTGAAGCGGTCGAGGTCGAGGAACAGCACAGCCAGGCCCGCACCCGAGCGCCGAGCGTTGGCGACGGCCCGGCTCAGGTGCTCGAGAAACAGCGTGCGATTGGGCAGTCCGGTCAGCGAGTCGTGGTAGGCGAGATGGCGCATCTCGTCGACTGCCTTGGCGTCGTTGACGGCGATGCTGGCGTGGTGCGCGAACGTGACCAGGATCTCGCGCTCGGTGTCGGTGTACGTGCGCCCCTTCTTGTACGAGGCGACGCAGATACTGCCGGTGGCCCGCCCGTTCTCGTGCACGGGCACGGCCATTGCGCTCTGCAGGCGCGCGCCGACGAACTCCTGCATCGCGCCATCGGCGTGCTCGTAGTCCTCGATGATGACCAGGCCGTCCTCGACGATGGCTCGGCCGCCGGCGCCCTCCGAAAGCGGGCTGCGCTTGGTGCTCGCCAGCATGGCGCGCGACACGCCGAACGACGACATCATGTTCATGTGGGTGGGGTCTTCGCGATCCACCAGACGGATGGCCACCACCTCGTCACCGAGCAGTTCGTGCGCGCCGGCCACGATGGCGTCCATCACCTCAGGCAGCGGCACGCGTCGCGAGATCGACATCTGGATCTTGTAGAGCCTTTCCAGGAATGTCTGCCGTTCCTGGAGCAGCATCAGCAGCTGCATGTTCTCCTTGGCCCGGCGCTCGCCGATCTCACGCAGAGAGCGCTCGCGCTCCAGCATGCGCAGGTTGCGCAGCGTCATGCTCAGCGCGCGGGCCATGGTGCGCAGCAGCCCGACCTCTTCCGCCCGATAGTGATCGTTGCCGGACCGCGCCAGCACGATGTAGCCATCGAGGCCGTCGATGTGCACCGCGATGGCCAGCAAGCGTCCGAGCCCGGCGTAGTCGAGCACGGTCAGCTCGCCACGCGCCACTGCGGTGAGGGCATCGACCGGTGCGCGGCCCTGCGGGAAACCGACCGAGTGCAGGACAGTGTTGTCGCGTACCGCGGCTGCGACCTCAGCCTCCAGCGCCTCCGCTGCGAACTGCGTGGCGCACGCGAGCGCGGCGGACTCATCATTGGAGGAAGCGACCGCAACGAGGAACTCGGCGAGCTGATGTGTCGACCAGCTCGCCAGCGGACCCTCGGCGCTCGCTCCGGTCGAGGGCATCAACTGAAGGCCAGGACGACCAGTGTCTGGTTGTGGAAACCGCCCATGCCGTGCGTGCGGGCGATCTCGCCGTACGTGTAGAAGCCCGCCACCGGTGCGCCGCCCGAATGCGTGACGATGCGCTGCACCTCGGACTCGATGCCGGGCCCGAGGACGCCTCGCCGTGCGATGCAGTCGAAGGCCAGAAAACCCAGCGGCGCCTCGCCGTGGAGCGCCTCGAGCGCCTGCGTGCAGGCGGCGTCGGTGGCCTGGAGCACGGAGGCGTCGTCGCCTTCCATGATCCAGGTGAGGCCGCCCTGCGGCACTTCGGCGATGCAGTTGATGGAGCGCTCGGCGAAATCCGCCCCGGCGATGAAGCGCACCTCCTCGCCGCTGCGGCGGCTGACGCCGAACGGATGCGTGAGCGCGAAGCGGGTGAACGCTGCCGGGTCGGTGCGCACGTCCTGCGGCGCGCCGAGGCGGTCGAGGTAGACGTCGAGGGCGGGCTGATCGTCGAGCGAGATGACCCGGTTGCCCACGCTCTCGGACACGAGCATGGCGTTGCCGACGCGCCGCCAGCCGTGCTGCACGCCGATCCCGAACGGTGCGTCAGAACTGATCGCCGCCGCGATGACGGCGTCCTCGAGGACCTCGCCGTCGAAGAGCTGGAATGTCTTGCGCATGGCCAGGTCGTCACCGGCACACCCACCGACCAACGGCACCGCCGCGCCGACGACGCTGTACGCGCCTCTCACGATCTCTTGCTGGTCGCCGGCCAGGCCGTCGGTGAGCAGCAGGAGGATGCGATGTGCCTTGTCGCCCGCGTCCTCGGCGCATGCCGCAGCCGCGGCGCCGGCGGTGCGCAGGTCGGCCGACGCGTTGCGCCCGGCCGCGGTCGCCACGCTGAAGCCGGGGCCGCCGAGGGCGGTGATGACGACGGACGCATCGCCGGGTCCCGACGTGGCGATCTCACCCGAGGTCGAGCAGCCGATCAGCGGCACGTCGGGGCAGATCTCGCGGACCCCGCCGAGCAGGGCGTGCAGGTCGTGGGCGGGGGAGACGAAGGTCACGAGCAGCTTGGGGTCGTCGCCGCGCAGCGCATCGCGCGCGGCCTGGCGGCCGGCTTCCACCGAATCGGCGATGCCGGACGAGCCGACGCCGATCCATCGCTGCTGGGTGGTGGCCGGTGTTTCGAGTCTGCCCGTAGCGGCCGTGGATTGCATCTCGGCTCCTTGCCCCCTCAGAGACCGTTCTTGAAGAATAGGCGCCCCCTCTCGGAGCGCCCTTGACGACAACCCTAATGGCGCCCAGGCACTCTGCAGACGCGGATTTACCGTTCTTGGCTGAATGCGTGCAGCGGTATACGAAGGAAGGCGTGCGCTATGTCACGTGTTGCAGCGCCGATACATCCACCCGGGCGCGACGACCGGGGCGAGGCCGCGCAGGCCTGGCCCCGGTCGAGAAAGCTAGGCGATGTTCGTCGAGCGGCGGCGGCGACGAGCGATCATGGCGACGGCGCCGGTGACGAGCGTTCCACCCGCGAGCAGCAGGATCGTCGCCGGGCTCTCCGGTGTCACCACGCTGGCGCAGCTCGGCCCTTCGGTGAAGCCCGGGTCACCTGCTGCGAAGAGGCCCTGACCGCACACCTGGCGGACAAGTGCCGACTGGCGGCCATACGTGCATGTGGCGGTGCTGTACTCGGATGCGTTCTCGCTGAATGTGCCTCCTCCGGTGGTGTCACATCCGGTCGCGACGATGGCGGGATTCGTATTGCAGTTGTACGTATTGGTGGGGTCAACCGTGCAACCGTCGGTGTAAGCGACATAGACGTGCCCCGTCTTGTCGACGGTGATGTCATTGAAGTCGAGTGTGTTACGGCAGGCGTTGCCACCGCCACCGTTCCAGATACAGCCGCGCTGCACAGGATTGTTGGGGGTCGCATTCACCACCTGCCAGCTGGCGCCGCGGTCGTAGGTGTATGCGACGTACAGGTACCAGACGCCGGGGAAGGTCGCAGCCTGATCTCCGGCGCTGCAGCCGGCCTGCGTGCTCGGGCAGCTGGTTCCCAGGAATGCGAAGGCTGCGCGCCCGCCGTCACCGGCGATCACTTCCGGGAACTTGGTGTTGGTGATGTTGAACGGCGTACCCACGTCGCCCGAGGTCGACCAGTGGGCTCCGCGGTCCTGCGAGACTGCGATCTTGGGGTGATGGCTGGTACCGTCCTCGTACCCGAAATAGACTGTGCCGTCGGAACCGGTGTCGACTGAAGGATCGGTGCCGCTGTTGGCGGCAGGCGGGGTCGCGTCAGGCACCACGGCGTAGGTGTAGCTGGAGATGTACGTCGTGCCATCGGCCGCCAGACGGATGTGGCCGTGGATGGCCCCGCATGGACTGCCACCCCCGAACACTTCGGTCGGCGCGTCCCAGGTCTGCCCGCCGTTCTCGCTGTGTGTGCACTCGGCTCCGGGGATGCCGCCCTGCAGGATGTTCTGCGAGCAGTAGTAGGCGATGTGCTTGTAACACGACACCGAGCAGACAGCCGGAGGTGGAGAGTGATACTGACCGGCTCCCAGGCTCGGATGGTCAGGGCCCTCCGCGGACGGACAGGCGTCCTGGGTCCACGCGGTGGCGGCCGACGCAAAGCCGCCGGCGCCCCCGTCTGCGGGCGCATCGGTGGACATCACGTTGGCATTGCAAACGGCGTTGACCAGGAAGTTCTCAGCCCACGTGCGGTCGGGAGTGGAGTCGATGAAGGCGTGATCGGTGAAGAGGATCGAGTCTTCGCTCACGTTTGCCATCTGCGCCGGCGTCACATCGGTCCAGGTAGGCGTCGGTGGGATGGT
>VBJV01000272.1:425-3715 GCA_005879785.1 Chloroflexota bacterium | reverse complement strand
CGGGAAGTTGAACGGCACGATCACACCGAACACGCCGAACGGCCGCATCACCGAGAGGTTGCGCGTGCCGGGCTCCCCGTCCAGCCGCAGGTCGAAGCCGGCCGCCGCGCATCCGCAGTAGTAGCGGATCAGCTCGACCGATTCATCGACCTCGCCGACCGACTCCAGCCGGGTCTTTCCGACCTCAAGGGTGAGCACCGCAGCCAGCATGCCGGCCCGCCTCGCCACTTCGCCGGCGACGCCCTCGAGCACGTCGATCCGCTCGTCGATCGTCCGCTGTGCCCACGCAGGCTGAGACGCCCGAGCCGCCGCCACGGCACGCGCGATGTCCTCATCCGATCCCTGCGCGAACTGCCCCAAACGCTCGTCCAGCCGCGCCGGATTACGCTCCGTGACGGGCTCAAGCGATCCCGGTTGGGACGCATGGCCGATCATCAGCCCGTGTTCGCTGACAGCCGAGCGGGCGGACGCCAGCCCCACCTCGAACCGCTCGTGCGCGGCGGCGGTGAGATCGGTGGCCGTGTATGTCGTCCGGGCCTCTGTCATGCTCACCACCGAGTCGGCGCGCCGCCGCCGACCTGCTCCAGCGCCCGATCGAAGCGGCATTCTGAGATGTCGATCTGGGGTTCGGCGCCGCGAATCAGCTGCGACACGATGCGCCCGGTCACCGGCCCGGCGGCGTTGCCGAACACGTGGCCGGCGGCAACGACCAGACCGGGAACCACCTCATCGATCACGGGCGCAAGATCGGCCGTGTATGGGAGGACGCCGGCCCAGACCCGGTCGATCGGCGCCGATCGCAGGCCCGGGAAGTCCTGGCCGATCATCTCGGTGATCGCGGCGACGCCGTCCAGCGTCGGGCGGTCGTCGATTTCGGAGGGGTAGTCCATCGGGCATCCCAGCAGGATCTCACCGGTCGGCCGCTGCGCCAGCAGTTGGAGCATCTCGATGCCCTGTTCCGACTCGTAGGCGACCGTGAAATCCTCCCGCCGCCAGGACGGAAGGTCGCGGAACAACGAGTACTGCTTGGTGGCCAGCGGGCCGTAGACGAGCGGCTGGACCTGCATCGGCAGCGGATGGGTTGCCATCACCTGGAGCCGCTCGCCGCCGATCGGAAGATCGACCCCGGCGGTGGCCGCAAGCGCTCGCGTCCACACGCCGGCGGCAAGCACGACCACGTCGGCTTCGATGGAGCCGGTGTCGATCGTGACGCCGCAGACGTCGCCGCCGCTTTCGATCACTCCTCGCACGCGCGTGTGTTCCAGAATCGTGGCGCCCTGCTCGGCCGACGCCTGAGCAAGCCGCTGCACCAGCAGCGGCGTCGTGATCTGCGCGTCCAGGGGGCAGAAGCTGGCACCGAGCACGTCCGGCCGGATCGGCCGCACCAGCTGCCGTCGATCAACTCCATCGGCAGCCCGTGCTCACGACGGGCAGCGGCGAACTCGCCGAAGGCGGCGGCCTGCTCCGGCTGCGTGAAGTAGATCAGACCGCCGTTGGGCCGGAAGCCGAACGGCGGCAGCTCGGTCAGCAGCTCGTCGTACAGTGCCCGGCCGGCCAGCGAGACCTGGAGGCCGAAGCCCGGATTGCGGCAATGCAGCCAGACGAAACCCGGGTTGCGGCCGGAGGCGCCGTAGGCGATCCGCTCCGACTCGACCAGCGTCACGTCCATGTCCTCACGTGTGCAGAAGTAGGCCGCCGCACACCCGACGATGCCGCCGCCCACGATCACGACTCGGGTCATCGGCTAGTTTCCTCACGCCGCGGAGCCACCAGCGAGAGCACCGCCGCCGCCTCGCTCGGGTCGTGGGCGGAATGCTGCTGGTAGTAGCCGCTGCGGCTGATCTGGTACTGGCCGACCGCGGCCAGGTCGGCCAGCAGCTCGGCCACCTTGACCGCGATCAGGTTGGGGTTGATGATCGCCGGCGCATCGTCGAGCCTTCCGGCCATGCGCGTCTGCTCGTAGCAGGCGGCGATGATCGTGCAGCCGAGCACGACCACCTCCGCGGCGTCGCGCGCCATCACCTGAGCACAGTGCGCCGCGGCGTCGCGGGCCACCGCCTCGGGATCGCCGATCATGTCGTCGATCCACCAGTCGATGGCGCTGACCGACCGGCAGTTCGGCTCCAGGCCGTAGAGCCGGACGAGGTCCTCGAGCTCTGGCACCGCCTTGCGATGGTCGGTCACCACCGCGAACCGGTGGCCGAACATGTGCGCCAGCGAGATCGCGGCTTCCAGCGGGCCGACGGCGGGAATCGTCAGCGCCTCTCTGACCTGGACGAGCGCGGGGTCGTAGCAGCAGCCGATCACGACCGCGTCGAAACCGTCCTGCTCGGCGGCGATCGCGGCGCGGATCACCTCCACCTCCACCAGGTGCTTGGGGACGTAGTAGTCGATGTTGCGGGGACAGTCCTCGAGGTGACGGATCTCGAGGTCGGTCGCCCCCCGCAGGGAGGGCGACAGCGTGTCGGATATCAGCCGGTCGTAGTCGTCGGTGCCGAACGGGTTCAGGAAGCAGATCCTCATGGCGCCTTTCCTTGCGGGTGGAGATAACCGCTGTAGTAATCGCCGGCGTGGGCATGATGGGCGTCCAGCCCCTCGAACCGGCCGGGATCGCAGAGCTCGAGCAACCCGTCCCTGCCCTCCCCGGCCATGTCCGCTGCCAGCAGCGCGGAGGCCAGCGGAGCGAGCAGGATTCCGCGACCCGACCAGCCGTTGAGCGAGAACAGGCCGGGGAGCGAGGGATACTCGCCGATCAGCGGCCGCCTATCCGGCGTGGTGTCGTAGACGCCGGCCCACTGCCGCACGACCCGCAGCTCGGCGAGCCTCGGTGCCTTCGAGAGCAGCACGCGAGCTGTGCGGGGAAGGAAGTCCGGCGTCGAATCCTCGGTCATGCCGAGCGGCTCGTCCACGTCGACGACCCCCGCCACCAGCTCGCCTCGCAGCGTCTGGTTGAACCAGCCCTCCTGCGGCCGGTAAAAGGTCACCACGGGCCGCATGAACGGCTTGCTCGGCTCGGTCACGAGCACCTCCCTGCGCAGCGGTGCGTTCGCGACCTCGACGCCGAACAGCCGCGCCACGTCCGCCGAGCTCCCGCCCGCAGCGTTGACGATCGCGTCGCCGGCGATCGTCTCGCCCGACGCCGTGATCACACCGGTCGCCCTGCCGCCCGTCACGTCGCCGGCGACCACTCGCTCGCCGAGCACGAACCGCACCCCCTGCTCACGCGCCGCCAGGTAGCAGCCGTAGACGGCGGCGTCGTGATGGACCAGCGCCGCCTCCCCGATCACGCC
>VBJV01000272.1:0-343 GCA_005879785.1 Chloroflexota bacterium | reverse complement strand
CTGGTCGTAGAACACCCACGCGTACCGGGTCGGGTAGAGCAGAGGATTGCGGCCTCCGGCAAGCTCGTCCAGCGTCGTCCAGCGGTCTGCCGCTCGGCAGGCGAACCGGGTGAGCTCTTCGGTCAGCTGCATCCGCCGGATCCGGCCGACGTTACGCGTCGAGTTGCCGGCGCCGGGATAGCGGCTCTCGACCACGATCACGTCCCACTTCCTGCGTCGCAGCTCGAGCGCCAGCACCAGCCCGGCGATGCCCGCGCCCACGATCACGCTACGCATGCGCGGCCAACTCGCCGAGAGGGACGGGTGACGACAGCGGACGGGCGCGCGTGGGCGACACGTCGAT
>VBJV01000270.1 GCA_005879785.1 Chloroflexota bacterium | reverse complement strand
CCGCAATGCCCTGCCGCTGGAGCGCTACTTCCCGGAGCTGATCGCGCCGCTGCGCCAGGCCCTGCCGCCGGCGTGTGTGGTGGACGGCGAGGTGGTGATGCCCACGCCGCACGGCCTGGACTTCGAAGCGCTGCAGATGCGCATCCACCCAGCGGCGTCGCGCGTGAAGATGCTCTCCGAGACGACGCCGGCGTCCGTGGTGCTCTTCGATCTCCTGGCGGTGGCCGGCGAGGACCTGCGGGCCACCCCGCTGGCCGAACGACGGCGGCGCCTGCTCGAGCTGGTGACCGTCAACCAGTCGGTGGGCATCACGCCGCAGACCGCAAACGCCGATGAGGCCGCCAGCTGGTTCACGCTCTACGAGGGCGCCGGGCTGGACGGCGTGGTGGCGAAGGACGCACAAGGCGAGTACCGCCCCGGCGAACGCCGCTGGGTCAAGGTCAAGCACCTGCGGACGGTCGACTGCGTCGTCGGTGGCTATCGCACCGCCGTGCGCGGCGGCGGGATCGGCTCGCTGCTTCTCGGCCTGTTCGGCGACGACGGAACGCTGCACCACGTCGGCCACACCTCGTCGTTCAACGCGGCGGAGCGCAGGGAGATCTTCGAGCAGCTCCAGCCGCTGCTGGGCGGCGACAGCTTCGGGCGCGGGCGGACCCCGGGCGGGCCCAGCCGATGGGCCCGTCAGGAAGGTGGAGAGTGGGTGTCGGTGAAGCCCGCGCTGGTGTGCGAGGTGTCGTTCGACCACCTCCAGGGCAGCCGGTTCCGGCACGCCTCGCGATTCCTGCGCTGGCGTCCGGACAAGGCGCCGGCCGACTGCACCTTCGACCAGCTCTCGCCGCCGGAGGCTTTCGCGCTCGCCGACATCGTCGTCGCCCCGCATCGGTGATGATCGCGGCATGGAGATCGCGCAGCACGTAGCCGCCATCGAGATCGACGGGCGCATGCTCGGCGAGGCAGCCGCGCGCGCGGGGCTGGAGGCGCTCGTTTCAACCTGCCCGGACTGGCGCGTGCGCGACCTGGTGCGCCACATCGGCCACGTGCACCGCTGGGCGGCCGGGATCGTCGGCGACCGGCTCACGGCCGCCACCCCTGGGCCGGAAGAGGCCGAGATGCTGCGCGGCGGACCCGCCGACAGCGGCCTGCTCGAGTGGTTCAGTGACGGGTACACGAACCTCGTGCGCACCCTGCGGGAGGCTCCGGAGGACATCGCCGTGTGGACGTTTCTCGATGCGCCGTCGCCGCTGGCCTTCTGGGCTCGGCGGCAGGCACACGAGACCGGCATTCATCGCGTCGACGCCGAGTCGGCCACGGACACCGTCGGACCCTTCCCGGCCGCGTTCGCCGCCGACGGCGTGGACGAGCTGCTCACGGGCTTCGTGCGCCGCGGCCGGCCAGCGCATCGATCCGACCGACACCGGCAACGCGTGGCTGGTCCGTTCGCTGCCCGACACCGTCGATGTCTCGCGTGGCACCGCCGCGGCGGACTGCGCCATCGCCGGTCGCGCCGTCGACCTCTACCTCTTTCTGTGGAACCGCCGCGGCTCCGATGGTCTCGACGCAAGCGGAGACCGCAGCGTGCTCGACTGGTGGCGCGACAACGTACGCATCAGGTGGAGCTGATCGATGCCTGACACGGAGTACGGCACCTACCTGCGCATCGACGAGCTCCTCCATCTGCAGCATCCGCTGACGCCCGACGCACATGACGAGATGCTGTTCGTGGTCATCCACCAGGTGTACGAGCTGTGGTTCAAGCTGGTGCTGCACGAGGTCGACAGCGCCACCGAGTCGCTGCTGGCGGGGAGGCCTCAGGGGGCGATCGCACCGCTGCGCCGCGTGCTCAGCATCGACGAGGTGTTGATCGCGCAGCTTCGCGTGCTCGAGACCATGTCGCCCGAAGGCTTTCTGCGCTTCCGTGACCCGCTCAAGCCGGCGTCCGGGCTGCAGTCGGGTCAGTTTCGTGCCATCGAGTTCGCCTGTGGCTGGCGCGACGAATCACGCATCGACGACCCGATGCTCACGCCCCGCGATCGCGAGGAGCTGCACCGCCGCGCCCTGCTGCCCACCCTGTACGAGGCGTTCTGTGCAAGCCTGCGGGCACACGGTGTGGACGCGCCCGATGGAGAGGGTGATGACGAGCGCGCCCGCCGCCTGAACGCCCTGCGCCTGCTGTACGGCGAACACGGTGATGCCGAGCGCGGGCTGCTGCACCTGGTCTGCGAGTTGCTGCTCGACCACGATGAGGCGATCGCACGCTGGCGGTTCCACCACACGCTGATGGCGGCGCGGGAGATCGGGTCGCGGGTGGGCACAGGCGGTCTCGGCGTCGGCTACCTGCGCTCCACGGTCGACCGCCGCTTCTTCCCCGAGCTGTGGGAAGTGCGCACCCTGCTGTGACCACCGCGCTTCCCGACGTCATCGACCGTGCGGCGTGCGCCGGCATGGACGCTGCGGATCCGCTGGCTGCGTTCCGCGATCGCTTCGTCATCGACGATGACGTGATCTACCTGGACGGGAATTCGCTGGGGCGCCTTCCCAGGGCGACACCGCCGCGCATCGCCGAGCTGGTGGCCCAGGAATGGGGACGCGTCATCGGCGCCGCGCCGGGCGAGGTGCTGGTCACCGACACCACGTCTGTCGACCTGTTCAAGCTGCTGGGCGCTGTGCTGCAGGCAGAGCCACGGCGTCGCGTCCTGCTGACCGAGCAGCAGAACTTTCCCACCGACCTCTACGTCGCCGACGGGTTGACCCGCTTGCTCGCGAGCGGCCACAAGGTGCGGGCTGTTCCGCGCGACGCTCTGCGCGACGCTCTCGACGCCGACGTCGCAGTGCTGACCCTGACGCATGTCGACTTCCGCACGGCCGAGGTGCACGACATGGCGGCGCTCACCGCTGCCGCGCATGACGCGGGGGCACGCGTCGTCTGGGATCTCTCGCATTCCTGTGGCGCCATACCCGTCGATGTCAGCAGCGCCGGCGTCGACCTGGCCACGGGTTGCGGCTACAAGTACCTGAACGGCGGCCCCGGCGCTCCGGCGTACCTGTTCGTGTCGCGGCGGCTGCAGGAGCAGCTCGGCAATCCCATCCAGGGCTGGCTCGGGCACGAAAGCCCGTTCACCTTCGTGAGCGCGTACCGCCCCGCGGCCGGCATTCGCCGCTGGATGAGCGGCTCGCCACCGGTGATCGGTATCGCGGCACTCGAGGTTGCCATCGAGATGTTCCTCGAGGCGGACATGCGCCGAGTCGGCGCCAAGGCGTCACAGCTCACCGAGCTGTTCATCCGCCTGGCCGACGCGCGCCTCACCCGCCACGGTTTCGAGGTGGCCTCGCCACGCGACGCGGCGCGACGTGGTGCCCAGGTGTCGCTGCGTCATCCCGACGGCTACGCGGTGATACGCGCCCTCATCGACCACAAGGTCATCGGTGACTTTCGCACCCCGGATCTGTGCCGGTTCGGATTTGCGCCTCTGTACACGCGCTTCGTCGACGTCTGGGATGCGGCGGAGCGGATCGTGAGCGTGATCGAATCGGGCGAACACAGGCGCGCCGAGTACGCGGAGCGAGCGTTCATCACCTGATCACCACCGGCTTGTTGATGGTGCCGGTGAGGCAGCGCCCGGGCGGACACCCGGTCCCGTACACGATGTGCAGCGTGGTGCTGCCCGGCACTCGAGCCTCGAACGACCACGTGCTCTCGCCGGGGCCGCACAGGATCGCGATGTGGCACGGGAAATCAGGAACCTTCACGAGCAGACGGGGATCGAGTGGGGAGACGAGCTGCAGCGGTTCGCGTTCGAGGAGGATCTGGAGGCGCTGACCGACGGTGAGCAGCAGCGGCTTTGTGTTGCGCGGCCAGACGAGGAGCACGTCGCCGTCGGTGGCCGTGAAGTCGGCCTGTGGCGCGGCGCTCGCGCGCGGATGTGGTGAGCCGGTGTGCTCCGGCTGCAGGCGCCAGACGACCACGGTGACCAGCGCAGCAAGTACCGCCAGCGCGGCCAGCACGATCAGCGGAACAGCGGGGCCGCGGCGCCACGCGGAGGCCATGACCGCGTCAGTCCGCGGACTCGCGCTGGCCTCGCCACGCGGTCCAGAAGGACCACGCGAAGACGAGCACCAGTGTGCCGACCAGCACCCAGAGCGCGTAGCGGCTGATGGTCTGCGCCACCGCCACGGCGGGCTGGCCGACGACCCAACCGAGCGCAAGCGTCAGGCTGTTCGCGATCTGGTTGCCGACCACGTCGGCGATGACGAACACGACGAAGCGCATCTGTGCCTCACCGACGAGCAGCGCCACGATCAGGTTGAGCCCCGCGGTGGGCGCGATCAGCACCGCCCCAGCGCCCGAGCGGCTGAGCAGCCGCTCCCCCCGAGCGAGACGCTTGCGCCAGCGCGGGTCGTTGGCGGCGAGATAGTTGAAGAGGCGGCGCCCGTAGCGGCGCCCAGCCCAGAAATAGAAGAGGTCAAAGACCACGGTGTAGGGGAGGGGTGCGATGAG
>VBJV01000269.1 GCA_005879785.1 Chloroflexota bacterium | reverse complement strand
CGTCGAGGACGCCTATCCCATTGCCGCCTTGCAGGCCGGCATGATGTTCCACAGCGAGCTCGCACCCGAGTCCGCGATCTTCCACGACCTGCACAGCTTCACGTTGAAGGCACCGGTCGATCTCGACACCATGCGGCGCGGACTGCGCGAGGTCATGGCGCGGCATGCGACGCTCAGAACCGGGTTCGAGCTCAGCCGCTACAGCCGGCCGCTGCAGCTCGTGTACCGCGATGTCGAGCCGCCGCTCGAATTCACCGATCTTCGCGACCGTGCTCCGGAGGAGCAGCAAGCCGCGCTCGACACCTGGTTGCGCGAGGAACGCCAGAGGACATTCGACTGGCGCCGCGCCCCGTTGCTGCGGTTCCACGTCCACCAGTTGGGCGATGAGCACTACCAGTTCACGTTGAGCTTCCATCACGCCATCCTCGATGGTTGGAGCGCAGCCTCGCTGCTCACCGAGCTCTTCAACCGCGCGCGCATACTGCAGGAACAGCCGGACGCGCCGACGGCGCCGCCGCTGCAACAGGCGGAGCAGTCGGAGGAGTGCCAGCGGTTCTGGCGCGACCAGCTGCAGGTGGCGCCCGCAGTGCGGCTGCCGCGTTCCGCAGCAACGGAGACCGAAGACTCCAGCGGCGTCGGACTCGTCAGCGTGCCGATCTCGACGGACGTCATCGCCGGGCTCCGCCGCTTCACGCGCGCCGCAGCGCTTCCGCTGAAGAGCGTCGCGCTCGCGGTGCACGCGAAGGCACTGTCGGTCGAGACCAATCAGCAGGCGATCGTCACCGGACTGGTGTCGCACGGACGGCCCGAGGTTCTCGATGGCGACCGCGTGCTGGGACTTTTCCTCAATACCGTGCCGTGCGTGATGCGTGTGGGCCCGGGCCGCTGGCGTGAGCTGGTGCAGGAAGCGTTCGAGTGCGAGCGCCGGCTGATTCCGTTCCGGCGCTACCCGCTCGCACGCCTCCAGCGTGAGCATGGAGGCCCCCTCTTCGACGTCGGGTTCAACTTCATGCACTTCCATGTCTACCAGGGTGTGCAGCAGTCGGAGTCGATGCAGGTCGAGGGCTACACGGGCTACGAGGAAACCGATCTGCCGCTGACAGCGAACTTCATGGTGGAACCCGGCTCGGGACAGATGCGGCTCTCCCTGAACTACCGCCGCAGCGAGTTCTCACGGGAACAGATCGAACGCATCGGCCAGCGCTACGCCATGGCGCTTGCGGCCATTGCCGTGGATCCCGAAAGCTATCACTCGGCAGCGGACCTGCTGACATCCGTCGAGCGCGAGCAGGTGACCGGAACGTGGGCCGGTCGCACCGCAGAGGAAAGCCCGACGAGCGACTCCATCGTGCCGTGGCTCGAGGCGCAGGCTGCGCGGACGCCGGATGCGATTGCGGTGTGGGGTGACCCCGGGCCCCGAGCCCCGAGCCCCGAGGCCCGAGCCCTGACGTACGCGGAGCTGCATGCACGCGCGAACCGGCTGGCGTGGCATCTCCGCGAGATGGGCGTTGGACCCGAGACGCTCGTGGGCATCTGTGTCGAACGGTCGCCGGAGCTGCTGGTCGGCATACTCGGAATCCTGAAGGCCGGAAGTGCCTATGTCCCGCTCGACCCGGGCAATCCGCAGGCGAGGCTCGCACTCGTCCTCGCCGATGCCCGGCCACAGGTGCTGCTGACGCGTCAGGCGCTGGTGTCGCAGCTTCCGCCACACGACGCGGTGACGGTCTGTCTGGATGCGGACTGGCCGCTCATCAAGCGCCAGAGCAGCGAAAACCTGCCGCACGTGACCACTGCCGGAAATCTGGCGTACGCGATCTACACGTCGGGTTCGACCGGAACGCCGAAGGGCGCACTCATCACGCACGGCGGGTTGCGCAACTACCTCACGTGGTGCCTGGACGCTTACGGCATCACCGAAGGCGACGGCGCGCCGCTTCATTCCTCGCCGGCATTCGACCTGAGCGTGACGTCCATCTTCCTGCCACTGGTGAGCGGCGGACCGGTGACGATCATCCCGGAGCCTGCGGCCAGCGATGGTCTGGCGCGCCTGCTTGCTGACGAGCGCCGGTACAGCTTCATCAAGCTCACGCCCGCCCATCTGCAGGCGCTTGCGTTGCAGGTGCCCCCATCCTCGCTTCGCGCCCGGACCCGGACGCTCATCGTCGGTGGCGAAGCGCTCCACAGCGAGGCGTTGCGCGTGTGGTGGGATGCGGCGCCCGACCTGCGTATCTACAACGAGTACGGCCCGACCGAAACGGTGGTCGGGAGCTCCGTGTTCGAAGCTGTGAGCGCGGGGCCGGGCGGAGCGGTGCCAATTGGCCGGCCGATCGCCAACACTCAGCTGTACGTGCTCGATCGATTCGGTCAGCCGGTTCCGCCGGAAGTCGACGGCGAGCTGTTCATCGGCGGACGCGGCGTGGCCCGCGGTTACCTGAATCGTCCCGCGTTGACCGCCGAGCGATTCCTTCCCGATGCGTTCGGGCCGAACCCCGGCGCTCGTCTCTATCGCACCGGCGACATCGTCCGCTGGCGCGGTGACGGCAATCTCGAATATGTCGGCCGGCGCGACCAGCAGGTGAAGATTCGCGGTTACCGCGTGGAGCTCGGCGACGTTGAGGCCGCGCTGCGGAAGCAGGCCGGGGTCAGAGAAGCCGTGGCCCTGATGCGCGAGGACGTGCCCGGCGATCGCCGGCTGGTGGCGTATGTCGTGGCAGACAGTATCACCGCCGACGACCTGCAGCAGGCGCTTCGGACATCGGTTCCTGACTACATGGTGCCGGCCGCATTCGTGTGGCTCGATGCGCTGCCGCTCACGGCCAACGGCAAGGTGGACCGCGGCCGCTTGCCGGCGCCGAGCGGCGAACGTCCGGCACTGGTCCAGGAATACACCGCGCCGCGGACGCCGGAGGAGGAAACGCTCGCGCGAATCTGGTCCGAGGTCCTGCGGCTGGACCGCGTGGGTATCCACGACAACTTCTTCGCGCTCGGCGGGCATTCGCTGACGGCCATGCAGGTCATCGCGCGCGTGCGTGACGCGTTTGCGATCGAGCTACCGCTGCGCCCGCTCTTCGAGTCGCCCACCATCGCCGCCGTCGCCAGGCTGATATCCCCACCGTCGAATCCGCTGACGTCGATTCGCTGCTCGACGAGCTCGAAAACCTCTCGGCCGACGAGGTTCGATCGTTGCTCGGGGAGCAGGTCTAAGGCGGGCTCGAGGCTCTGGGCTCTGGGTCTCGGGATATGGGCTCGGGGCTTGGGGCTCGGGACTCGGGTCCTGATTCTCGTGCCCTTCGCCGACGCTGCGCGAGCGCACAGGAGAGTCGGGACCCGAGCCCCAAGCCCCGAGCCCCGAGCCGAAACATTCATGTCTAGTCCAGCGACCGCCAGTACGCCTGCGGCAATACGAGAGGCCCTCGTTCGCGCCTCGAGCCCGTTGTCGTCGTGTCAGCAGCGTGTCTGGAGACTTGCTGAAGCCTCGCCCGAGCTGGGATTCTTCGAGCGAATCGGGCTCCGGTTCTCCGGGCCGTTTCGAATCGCGGCGCTCGATGCGGCGCTCACCGAGATCGGCAGGCGCCACGCGATCCTGCGGACCGTGTTCCTCGTGCTCGACGGCCGTCCGGTGCAGTGCGTGCGATCCGCCGCGCGGGGCGGCCTGCTGGTCGTCGACCTTCAGTCGCTTCGACCCGAGCAGCGCGAGCGCGCCGCCGTGCGTCTGGCGCGACGGGATCGGCAACCGCCATTCGACCTCCGGCGCGGGCCGCTGATGCGAGCGATCCTGCTGCGCCTCTCGAGCCGGGATCACGTGCTGGTGATGATCCTTCATCACCTGATCTTCGACGGCTGGTCCCGGGCCGTGCTGTTCCGCGAACTGACGATGTTCTTCATGGCGTTCAGCGCGAACGTGCGCCTGCCGCTGCCGGAGCTGCGCGTGCAATACGCCGAGGTGGCTCGGCGTGAGCAGGACCCTGGTACCCTTCCGCGTCGCACGGCGCGTCTGGCGGATTGGGTCGGTCGGCTCGCGGGGCTGCAATCACCCGCGACCCTGCCGCCCGATCGACCGCGAACGGTGCGCACGACGCACCGGGCGGCCATCGTGCCGTTCCAGGTGCCAGAGGCATCGATGCGTGCGCTGCGGTCGGTCGCGGAAGCCGAAGGGGTCACGCTGTTCATGCTGGGCCTCACCGCGCTCGCGATCGCGCTCCGCGCATCGGCCGCGCAACAGGACGAGGTGACTTTTGGCGTGCCCGTCGCCAACCGCACGTCCACCGACGCTCAAGCGCTCATCGGGCCGTTCGTCAACATTCTGCCGGTCCGGCTGCGAACCCCCGCCAACTCGACCGTTCGCGATCTTCTCCTGGACACCCGTACGGTCATGCTCGACGCATTCGTTTATCAGGAGGTGCCCTTCGACGACGTGCTGGAGGCGATGTACCCAGGACGTCCGAGGGGGAGCTACGGGCAAACGGGCGGCGATCCGGTGTTCCGTGTGTGCGTGGACTTCAGCGAGCACGGAGACTCGCCGCTGCAGACGCAGGCGCAGGCCCGCGCGGAGCTGACGGTCCAACCGTTCGAGACCGACGATCCGATCGCCGGCTGCGACATGTTCGTCAGCTTCTCGGGCGCAAACGGCAGGTTGGGGGGAATCGTGCTTTACAACGCGGAGCTGTTCGAACCGGCTACCGTCGGGTCTTTCATCGACCGTTTTCAATCGGTGCTCGCCTCCATGGATCGCTCGTTGGACGCGCAGCTGACGGCCCTGAGGCCTGAGACAGCCCTGAGCCCTGAGGCCTGATCCCTGATGCCTACGCTTCTTGACCGCATCGCGACGCTGAGCA
>VBJV01000037.1:9833-17183 GCA_005879785.1 Chloroflexota bacterium | reverse complement strand
TGGTCGTCGGCTGAACCGTGGCCGTAGTGACGAAGAACCCGCTCCCGACTCACGTGGGTACCAAGCCTGGGCGATGATGATGGTGTGCCGACGGCCGGCCGGATGCCTCCACAGGCGGCGAGTGGGATGACCGCCACAGCCGCGGTCATCGCTATCGTCAAGCGCGCGACGCTGCGCATGGAGCAATTCTCGCTTGCACGAGAGTGGCGGGACATCCCCCATTGGGGTGGTCCCAGGGGATGGATTCGAACCATCGGTACACGGTTTTACAGACCGCTGCCTTGAACCACTTGGCTACCCTGGGATGCCGCATTCGCTCTCGCGCGGCCTACAGGATAAATGCGTCTTGCACTGCTGACGTCTGAGCCGGCTGACACGGCACGCGGCTCGGGGACCGCGATGGCGGTGACTCGCCTGCGCGCGGCCCTGGCGCTCTGCGGCGTGGAGGCGCCGGTCCTGCGTGCGGCTCCCACGGTGCCGGGCGCCACGTTCGCCCGCTGGCGGTTCAATCGGACACTAGCGCCGCGAGCTCTGGACCGCTACGACGCCGTGCTGGGAGTGAACGGCGACGGCTGGCGGATCGCCGACCGGCTGCAGGTGCCGTATGTAGCGCTGGTGAAGGCCCTGTACGGCGCCGCGATCCCGTTCGAACGCCATCCGGCTCGCGCGCTGCTGGCGGCTCATGCCCGTTGGGAGGCTCTCGGCGTGCGCGGCGCCACGCTGGTGGTGACGCCGTCGCAGTTCGCCGCGGATCGCGCCGCGGACTCATATGGGGTGCATCGCGAGCTCCTCCGCGTCGTGCCGGAACCCTTCGACACACAGGCCTGGCGCGCCGCGCTGCCCCAGCGAACGAGTGCCGCAGCGCGCGTCCTCTGCGTGGCGCACCTGTATCCACGCAAGCGCGTCGTTGACCTGCTCGATGCGTGGCCGATGGTGCGCCGCGCGAACCCCAGTGCACGGCTCGACGTCGTCGGCGGCGGCCCCCAGCTGCGTCGTCTCGTGCACCGCGCCACCGGCCTTCCCGACTGCTACCTGCACGGGCACGTTGACCATCCGGCGATCCTCGAGTACTACGCGCGCGCCGACGCGTTCTGCCTGCCCAGCGCTCAGGAAACCTTCGGCTACGCAGCGGTGGAAGCGATGGCCAGTGGGCTGCCGGTGGTCATCGCGGCGGCCGGGGCGCTGCCCGAGGTGTGCGCGGGGGCGGTCATGGAAGCGGCGGAGCTGGGCGCCCCACACGCACTCGCGGCCGCTATCGTTCGCGCGCTCGACACGCCTGCCCGCGAACGAGCTGCACTGCTCAACCCGACGCGCGCCGCGGCCTTCGCTCCCGACGCCGTGGCCAGGCAGTTGATCGACGTGGTCAACGAGGCGATCGAGCTGCGTCAGCGCCGCGCTGCCGGCAGGGCCTGACGGCGGGCGGGGTCGCGCAGGTACGACTCGACGATCGACAGCAGCTCGTCCGGCTTGCCCGCGAGCGCGTCGGCGAAGTACCCGCCGTCATATGGCGCCCCCGCGGCGCGCAGCAGGGCCGCGGCCGGCTGCCGCTTGGGCGGCGGGATGCCGGGGGTGAGCTTGTACGCGAGCAGCACGCGGTTGCCCGCGCGCGTGATGCCCAGCGATTCGACGACGTCCCAGCGCGTCAGGCTGCTGAACGGGTACTGCCGCTGCAGCAGGCCCTCCCTGGTGAGCTCCAGCGCGGGCCGCAGCAGCACCCCGGTGACCAGCAGAGCGACCGCGGGCGCGGCGACGATGAACCAGCCGATGGTCGCCCCGGCCACGAGGCAGACGACTCCTGCGGCGATGGTCACCAGGGCCAGCGGCAGCACCAGCAGGGTGGGCCGGCGGGCGCGAAACACGACCCGCCCGCGCCGGGTTGCGATGGGCTGCGGAAGTCCGGACGGAGCGGCCTCGGTCACAACTGGCCATCCTAGGTTGCGTTTCCGGGCGGGGCCGCTTAGAATCCATAACCGATCCTTTATGAAAGAATCCTTTATGAAAGTAGCCCCGCGCGCCGCCAGGCCGCCCCGGCGGGCGTTGCCCGGCAGCATCGCGGCCGGAGCCAGTGACCTGTCCGTCCATTTCGAGGGTCTCGCCAACCCCACGCGGTTGTTGATCGTGGAGCGCCTCGCGGCAGCTTCGGAGATGCGCGTCTCCGAGCTCGCTGACTTCTGTCAGGTGAGCCAGCCCCGCATGAGCTGGCACCTGCGCATCCTGCGCAAGGCCCAGGTGATCCGCACCCGCCGCGAAGGACGCGAGGTGTTCTGCCGCCTGGACCGCGACGCCATCGCCGCGCACCTCAAGAGCTTCGCCCGTCTCATCTCTTTCGGCGGCCTTGCGGCCGTTGAATCACCATCGATCCAAACCGCCAGCGAGGGAACAACGTGAGCGACAAGGTCAGGGTAGCCATCATCGGCGTGGGCAACTGCGCCTCATCCTTTGTGCAGGGGCTCGAGTACTACCGGCACGCGGATCCCGATGACGTCGTGCCCGGCCTGATGCACACCAATCTCGGTGGCTATCACATCTCCGACATCGAGATCAGCGCGGCATTCGACATCGATTCGCAGAAGGTCGGCAAGGACCTCTCCGAGGCGATCTTCAGCGGCCAGAACAACACGGTGAAGTTCGCCGATGTGCCAGTCAAGGGCGTCACGGTGGCGCGCGGCATGACGCACGACGGCCTCGGCAAGTACCTGTCGCAGGTGATCACCAAGGCTCCCGGCGCGACGGCAGACATCGTGCAGATGCTCAAGGACACCGGCACCGACGTGGTCGTCAACTACCTGCCGGTGGGCAGCGAGGAAGCCACCCGCTGGTACACGGAGCAGATCCTCGACGCGCCCTGCGCCATGGTCAACTGCATGCCCGTGTTCATCGCCCGCGAGGATTACTGGCAGAACCGCTTCCGCAAGGCCGGTGTGCCCATCATCGGCGACGACATCAAGTCACAGGTCGGCGCCACCATCGTGCATCGCATCCTCACCCGCCTGTTTCGCGAGCGCGGCGTGCAGATCGAGAACATGTACCAGCTCAACTTCGGTGGCAACACCGACTTCCTCAACATGCTGGAGCGGGAGCGTCTGATCAGCAAGAAAATCAGCAAGACCAACAGCGTTCGCTCCCAGCTCGATCACCCGCTCGGCGACGAGCACATCCACATCGGACCGTCGGACTACGTGCCCTGGCTGCAGGACCGCAAGTGGGCCTACATCCGGGTGGAGGGCAAGTCGTTCGGTGACGTGCCGCTCAACGTCGAGCTCAAGCTCGAGGTGCATGATTCGCCGAACAGTGCCGGCATCGTGATCGACGCGGTGCGTTGCTGCAAGCTCGGGCTCGACCGCGGCTTGAGCGGCACGCTCGAGGGTCCGTCCGCGTACTTCATGAAGTCCCCGCCGCGTCAGGTGTCGGACACGCTTGCCCATGATCTGACCGAGGAATTCATCGCCGGGGTTCCGTCCACCGCCGCGGGCGGCAACGGCCGCGCGCTCACCGGCACCGCGCGAACACGGGAGACCGAGGCAGCGCCTCCAACCTCGGCCAACTGACGGCGAGAGGGGCGGACGCATGGCGGCGATGGCCACGAGCAGCGAGGCGCTCTCTGCGGTGGCCGACGCCCCGCGGCGTGCCGGCCGCATGGCGCCGTACTACGCGTACCGGTTTGCCGAATCGCTGGTGCGCGTCCTGCCTCGACGCACGTCGTACTGGCTTGGCGACCGGGCTGCCGACGCCATGCTGCTCACCGTCCCGCGCAAGTTCGACACCCTGCGCAGCAATCTCCGCCACGTGCTTCCCAACGCCGACGACCGGATCTTCGAACAGACGGTCCGCCGCAACCTGCGCAACCTGACGCACTGCTGGGTGGACGTCATGGAGATGTCGTCGCGCAAGGTCGATATCCCATCCCGCCTCGACATCGAAGGACTCGAGAACTACTACATGGCGCTGAAGCGTGGCCGGGGCATCGTGATCGCATCGCTGCACTACGGTTCGTGGGAGGCGGGGCTCGCCGGCTGGAATGCGATGGGCGGCAAGATGGCGCTCCTCGCCGAGGTGCTGCGCCCGCAGCAGCTCTTCGAGCGCGTGATCGGCGCGCGCGGCAAGCAGCGCGTGCATGTGATACCGATCGATGTGGCGGCGATGCGCGAGGGCGACGCCGATGCCGCACGGCGCATCGGAGCGGCATCCATGCGCGAGGTGTTCCGCGTGCTCAAGTCAGGCGACACGATCGCCATGGCACTGGATCGCGACCTCACCGGGAACGGGGTGCCGCTGCCGTTCTTCGGCACGCCGGCGCCCATCCCCGTCGGTGTGGTGGACATCGCCATCCGCACCGGCGCGGCCATCGTCCCGGTGATCCTCTTCCGCGACGATCGGCGCGTGCACGCCATCGCGTATCCGCGGATCGAGTACTCGGAGGACGCTCCCCGCGAGGCCGAGGTGCGCGCAACGACCTGCCGCATCCTGGCGCTGTTCGAGGACGTCATCCGGCAGCATCCCGACCAGTGGCACGTGCTCGACGCCATCTGGGGCGAGAATGCGACGCGATGAGGATCTGCCAGGTCTCGCCATACGACTTCCTCCACCCGGGCGGGGTCTCGGAGCACGTGCGACACCTCTCCGACCAGCTGCGCCGCCGGGGGCACGAGGTGACGGTGCTGGCGCCGTCGAGCCGGGTCGGCGACGATCATGGCATTGCCGGTTACGTGCGCATCGGACGCAGCGTGCCGGTGCGCAGCAACGGCTCGGTGGCGCGTATAGCGTTGTCGTTCCATCTCGTGCGCCGCGTCCGAGCGCTGCTCGCGGAGAGTGACTTCGACGTGGTCCATTACCACGAACCGCTGGTGCCGGCACTGCCCATCACGGTGCTGCGCTTCCACAGTGGCGCCAACGTCGGCACGTTTCACGCCATGGCACGGCGCAATCTCGGCTACTACTACGGCCGGCCGTTTCTGAAGCGCTACTTCAAGCGCCTGCACGCCTGCATCGCGGTCAGCGCCCCGGCGCGAGATTTCATCGCCCGGTACTTCAGCGGCGATTACCGCATTGTGCCCAACGGCATCGACTGTTCGCGCTTCTCACCGCAGCTCGACCCGCTGCCCGACGTGCGCAGCCCTGGGCAAGCAACGATTCTGTTCGTGGGCAGGCTCGAGTCTCGCAAGGGCTTTCCGACGTTGCTCGAGGCGTACGGCCAGCTGCGCCGACGGCGCGCTGACCTGCGCCTGGTGGTGGTCGGTGATGGTCCGATGCGCTGGGGCTACGAAGCGGAGACGCAAGGCATGGGCATTCCCGACGTGGAGTTCCGCGGCCACGTGCCCGCAGAAGTGCTGCCCCGCTACTACGCGTCGGCCGACGTGTTCTGTGCTCCGGCAACGAAGGGGGAGAGCTTCGGCATCGTCCTCCTCGAGGCGATGGCCACCGGCGTGCCGGTGCTGGCTTCGGACATCGCCGGCTTCGGTCAAGTGGTCGATTCCGGCGTCACCGGTCTGCTGGTGGCGCCGAAGCAACCGGAGGCGTGGGCCGGCGCGATGCAGACGCTGATCGACGACGCGCCGTTGCGCCGCGCCATGGGTGGCGCCGGCCTGCGCAAGGCGCAGCTGTATGACTGGGTGCGCGTGGTCGATTCCGTCCTCGACGTCTATCAGGATGCGCATCGGCGCGCAGCAGCGCGCGAGGTGGCCTCGGGTGTTCACAACCAGGCTCCAGAAGTGGGTTAGGGCGGGCGCGCGGCGCCTCGTGCCGGCCCTCCGCGCGCTCCACCTCACGCCCAACTCACTGACTGTCGTCGGCTTGCTCATCTGCGCAGGGTCGGCTGTGCTGGTGGCGCTCGGGTATCTCATACCCGGCGGCGTGCTGCTGCTGCTCGCCAGCGGGTTCGACATCCTCGACGGTGCGCTGGCGCGGGTCACGGGTTCCGAGTACCGCTACGGCGCCTTTCTTGATTCGACCACGGATCGCTACGCGGAGGCGTTCACATACATCGCGCTGCTGTACTACTTTCTCTTCTCGCAGCACGACACCCTGGAGCCGATGCTGGTGATGTTCGCTCTCACCGGGTCGCTGCTCGTCTCCTACGTGCGCGCGCGGGCGCAGTCGCTCGGCTTCGACGCCGACGGCGGCCTCCTGCAGCGGCCCGAGCGGGTGGTGATCACGGTCATCGGGTTGATGGTCATGCCGCTGCTCGTCTGGGCGCTGTGGCTCGTCGCTGTGCTGGCGAATGTCACGGCGGTGCAGCGCATCTGGGAGGTCTGGCAGCAGTCGCGGCGCGCGTCAGCGCCTGGTGACGTTGCCCAGCCTGCGGCGCCACGCTGAGAGCGGGAGCGCCGCAGGGGCGGCGGACTCCGCCTGCGCGCCGCGCGGATCGTCGCGAGGCGCCGCACGCTCGTCGAGGATCTTCAGTGACCGCGCCAGGTCGCGGAGCCGCCGCGATGTCTGCGCTTCGGGGTCGCGGAGTACAAAGGGTTCGCCCGCGTTGACCGACGAGCCGACCACCGCCGCGTCGTAGGGCACCTGCACGACCGCGGGCACGCCGATGATCGCGTCCACCGCGGCACGGTCGAGGTCGGTGTTCGCCTCGGTGCGGTTGAGGGCGACGATGCGCCGTGCAGCGACGTCGCCCGCGGCGTCAAGCCCGGCGAGCAGGCGGCGGGTGGCGTGCGCCGCGGGCCGCGTCATGCTGCTGATGACGACCACCTCGCCGGCGCCGGACAGCAGCGCCGGCAGCAGCGCATCAGGGCGGCGTGCCACGTCGATGACGACCACATCGAACAGCACCCGCAGCGTGTGGCAGAGCGAGCGCACCTGGCGGGCCAGCGTCGCCGCGGGCGCGTGCTCGTCGAAGGCGGCGCGCATGAAGCGGACCCCACCCGGGCCGGTGGTGAGCCCGTTGAGCAGGGCGGTCGGGCCGCCCTGGTGCGGCCCGAACTGCACGGGAGGATGGTGGGGGTTCACGCCGAGCACGTGCATCATGTCGCCGCGTTCGCCGGCGAGGTCCACGGCCAGCACGGGACGCAGGCTCTCGGCTGCGGTGAGCACGGCCAGGTTGGCGGCGAGCACGGTCGCACCGACGCCGCCCTTGCAGCCGACGACTGCGATCACCTGACGACTGGACGGCACGGATTCGAGCGAGTCGGGGTACGCGGCCCCCCCCTGGCGGTTCATGGTGCTCAGCGAGTGTACGTCGGGCGGGTCGCCGGCTTCTCGACACGCGTGCGAGAGGCATCAGGGCAGTGTCACGTCTGCGCGCGGGTCCTCCAGGACCCCGTCGCGGCGGATTTCGAAGTGCAGGTGGGGGCCCGTGGAGTTGCCTGTCGATCCGACGGTGCCGAGCAGCGCTCCGGTGTCGACGTA
>VBJV01000037.1:0-9802 GCA_005879785.1 Chloroflexota bacterium | reverse complement strand
GATGACGACGTGCAACCCGTAGGCGGTCGGGGACTCGACCACGTGCACGATTCCGCCGAGCGTCGCTTGCACGGGCGTCCCCCGAGCGCAGGCCAAGTCGACCCCGGAATGCCAGTGACCGTCCGGGCATGCATTGTCGACCGGCTCGAACGCCACGCCGGTGCAGCCGAAACCCTGCGAGAGCCACGCGCCGTTCACTGGCTTCACGAAGCCGCCCGCGCTCGCATCGTCAAGCGCGACGCCGGCCAGCGCGGTTCCGCCCGTTAGTGTCAAAGCAAGAGCCGCCGTGCATAGGGCGATCGCGCGAATCACGCTGACACCCGGCGGTGCACGGCGGCGTGCACCGGCGCGATTGCGCGGCGCACCGAGCGCTCCACCTGGTGCGCCATCGTATGGGCGCGCGTCTCATAGTGCGACGCTGTGTTCAGGGCGCCGGGAACCTTGAGCATGATCCACAGCGTGGCCAGGGCGTAGAGGCTTCCGGCGATGCCGCCGCCACCGCCCAGGCCGATCGCGGTGGCGACGCGCAGAACGATCAACTGCAGCGCCTGCATGAACACGGTGACCATGAAGAGGCGCAGCCATGTGTGCGCGTATCCGCGCGTTTCCGGAAGCACGCTGCAGAGGGCTGCCAGCGGTGCGACCACGATCAGGACGCCGAGCAGCGCGGTGCGCACCACGTAGGCGAGCACGAGTATCACGAGGCCGACCACGACCCCCAGCGCGAAGAGAGCACGAAACAGGTCCTGCGACGCCTGGATGGCGGCCACTGCGGCCGGGTTCATCGACGCCGACCAGGGCAGCGTGCCGGTCGTGACCGCCTCGCCGAGCGAGAGGGCGACATGTCCAAGGGCGTTGTTGAGATCGATGCTCATCTGCATGAAGAAGAGCGACCCGTGCACCAGGGCAAGGGCGGCAAGGACGCGCGGCAGCACCACCTTCAGGGTGTAACGGGCGCTGATGCTCCGCTCGAACATCGAGCGCAGTGACGCGTACAGCACGACACCGGCGACCAGAACGTCTGCGGCGACAGACAGGCCGAGGTTGAGATGGCTGATGGCGGGATTGGCGGTCAGCGGCCGCGCCCCGGGCACGGTCGGGTCGACGGTGGCGAACAGGTAGCGCGACAGCTCGGCGCTCAGGTCACCGCTGGCGGTGCTGACGACGTGGCCCAGCACGCCCGTGAGCAGTTGCAGGAACGCTCCCAGTGGGTCGCGGAGTCCCTGGATGATCCCGGGCACGGTGTGCACCGCGCGTTCAATGAATCGATGAGGGGATGCTGGCGATCAGCGCGTGCGTGAGCGTTCCGGCGATCTCCACACCGATGGTGCCGAAGACGATGCGGCCGATCCAACGCTTCGCCTCCATGACGCTGTGCGGATCGACCGCGATGATCTTGTACATAAAGGCGACCAGGAACGCGAGCGCGCCGATGCTGCCGATGAGTCCCTGGGCGATGAGGATCCAGTTGTCGATGAGCGAGCGCAGCTGATCCACCGGAGCGACCTCCTGAGACATCCGACGATTTGTCGGTCGCCCCTCCGGCCGCCCCGGGTGCTCTCCCGGACATCGCACAGACTATCACAAATCTGTGTAGGTCACAACCTTAGCCAGTTCCTGCGGGAGCCCTGTCCCCGTTGGTAGGATCGCGTTTCGCGCGCTGCACGGCGCGCCGGGAAGGGATGAACATGAGCGGGCGATTCCGAAGGCTGCTGTTGCTGGCGCTCGCCGCGCTGGTCGGGCTATCGCTGGCTCTGGGTTCCGCGGTTCGACCCGCGGCCGCCTCAGGTGCCGGCACCATAACCATCTACCCAGCCATGAGCGGCCCCTGGGCCATGACGGTCGGACCAGATGGTGCCTTCTGGTTCACTGACGTCGGCGACAACATGATCGGGCGGATGAGCGTCGGCGGCAAGCTCACCCTTTTTGCCGGCAATGGCATCGACGTGCCGAACTCGATCGTGTCCGGCCCCGATGGCGCTCTCTGGTTTACCAATCAGGGCATCGGTTGCTGCGGTTCGATTGGTCGGATCACGACCGCAGGCAAGGTGAGCATCTTCACCGCGTCGAGTGTTAACAGTCCGGCAGCAATCACCGCAGGACCTGACGGTGCCCTGTGGTTCACCAACTACTACGGTGGCTCAATAGGTCGGATAACGACGTCGGGAACGATCACCGATTTCGCGAATCTCTACATCAACAGACCCAATGGGATCGTGGTCGGGCCGGATGGCGCCCTTTGGTTCACCAATGGCGGCAATCGTGCCATCGGGCGAATCACGACGGACGGACTGGTGACCACGTTCGAGGACGCGAGCATCCGCAGCCCCTCTGAAATCACGGCGGGTCCCGACGGCGCTCTGATCGATGCAACCGTCAACTACGCGGCGGGGATCACGGCCGGGCCCGATGGGGCGCTCTGGTTCGCCAGCAATAGCAACAGTTCGATCGGCCGAATAACGACTGCAGGGGTGATCACCAATTACACGGCGCGCAGCATCGCCGGACCGGTCGAGATCGTGACCGGCCCCGACGGCGCGCTCTGGTTCACAAACAACGGTGGCGGCTCGATAGGCCGGATCACCACACAGGGGGCGGTTTCTCACAAGGACGGCCCCGGTATCGACGGCCCTGCAGGGATCGCCGCCGGGCCGGACGATGCCCTGTGGTTCACCAACTTTGCCGGCAGATCCATCGGCCGGATCAGCACCGCCGGCAAGGTGACTGCGTATGCGGATCCGAGCATCGACGGCCCGACCGGGATCGCGGCCGGCCCGGACGGCGCCATGTGGTTCACGAATTACAACGGCGGCTCGATCGGACGGATCACAACCGCCGGTGCGCTGACGACATACGCCGACCCGAGCATAGCCGGCGCAATGGGGATCGTGGCCGGGCCCGACGGTGCCATGTGGTTCACCAACTTCGTCAACAACTCGATCGGACGGATCACGACGTCTGGCGCGGTCACCAACTACACCGACCCGAGCATCGACCGGCCGGATGGGATCGCGGCCGGGCCTGACGGTGCCATGTGGTTCACCAACGAAGGCTTTAACTCGATCGGCCGGATCACTACATCGGGGGTGGTGAGCAATTACGCCGACGCGAGCATTGATTCTCCTGACGCCATCGTGGCTGGGTCTGATGGAGCGCTCTGGTTCACCGGGTTCGGCGGGGCCACCGGCCGGATCAGCACCGCCGGTGTGGTGACCAGCTACCCGGGCTGTGGCGCTGGGAGGGGGATCGCGGCCGGGCCCGACGGCGCCCTCTGGATCACCAGCGGCGGCTCGATCGCGCGCTTCATGACGTCTGGCAAGCGCACGTGCTACGCGCTACCCGGCAGCCTCTATGGGCCGGCCGGAATCGCGGTCGGGTCCGACGGGGCGATGTGGTTCACGGTTGATGGCGACGGGCGAGTTCTCCGTCCAAACGCGATCGGTCGGATCACCACCAATGTCACCCCAGCGATCGACTCCATCAGCCCAAACTCAGGCACCGTGGGCACGACGGTGACCATCACGGGCCAGAACTTCACCAAGAAGTCTCGGGTGTCGTTCAACGGAACGCCCGCCGCAGTGGTCTCCCAAACGGCGACCGAGATCGTTACGACTGTCCCTGGTGGAGCCAGCGACGGGCACATCACCGTGACCACGCGAGCGGGCACTGCGACGAGCCCGAAAATCTTCAAGGTTACGTAGCCGCTCGGTCAACTCATTGACCGCGGCGAAAGATGCCCAGGACCTCGGCCGCGCCCTCCCGGACGACAATCTCGCGCCCGTCCCAGAAGAAGATCTTCGTCACGCCCTCGGGCAGTTGCTGGATCCGCATGACAGCCTCCACGTTCACGAAGGTCTCTTCATTGCCGACATTCAGGTGAAGCGCTGCCCACTGTGCCACTGGATGAAGGCCATCCTATCGACCCTGGCCGCCTCAGGTGCGTTCAATGGCGGCTCACCACCCAGTCGAGGAATTGCTCGGCGTGATCGCGAAGGGCTCTCTCGATCTCGCGGATCAGCGTAACCTGGCCGGCCGCGTTGCCCGCCGTGTCGGCATTGAGGCGCTGGAGCAATGTCGTAAGCGGCGCCTGCAGTCCGGCGAATGGACCCTCACCGGCACGCGGTGTGGACCATGCTGAGGCTCGCGGAATGCCACTGGGCCCGACGCCCGCCGGCATGGTCGCCCGGGGCTCGGGGCTCGCCCAGCTGATCGACGGGCCGGGTGACGGTGGCCGGGTCATCGCATGCAGCGCAACCGAGGCTGCAACCGCAAGAACGACGCACGAGAGGACGAGTCGCAACCGGAGCAGCGAACGCATGGGCCGACCTCCGAGAGATGTCTGGCGGTCGCCCCTCCGGCCGTGCGGGCGGTGTGCCCACACCGAGGAGCATATACAAACCTGTATAGATAGGTCAAGACGGGTGCCCGGTCCGGCGCTCGTCGTCGCCCGCCATACTTGAATACAGCGTGGCAAGCGGTGGGCGGAGGTGTTCTTGATGGTGGACAGCGACGGATACGGAGCGCGGCAGGGACAGACGCCGATCGAGCGGCTGATCGAAGACTGCCGGACGCTGTCGCCGGCCGGCATCGAACGTATCGCCGCCGGCTGGGACGCGAACCACCACCACGAGGCATTTCACAGCGCCGAGAAGGCCGCGCTCCACACCATTGAAGCGCAGGGCAAGGGCAGCGACTGGGATGTGCTGCGCAATCAACTGCTCGGGCTCACCGAGCGCGGCACGCCGCTGATCTCGTGGCGCCTCGAGCACGGCGCGGTCGGGCACAAAGCCGAGGACGCTCTGATCGCTGCGGCGCTCGCGCTCAGCGCGGGCTCCGGCCTCCCTCGGCACGATGCCGAAACGCTGATCGCCCCGATGTCGGAAGCGCTGCCGTGGCCCACCACTGCGGTGGCGGCATCGCACTGAGCTGACCTTGCGACGTGTCTGACACCGTACCCGTGACCCTCCCGGCGATGGGTGAGTCGGTCACCGAGGGCGTCATCTCGCGCTGGCGCAAGGCGCCCGGTGACACCGTCAAGGAGGGGGAGACGGTCGTCGAGGTCACCACGGACAAGGTCGACGTCGAAGTTCCAGCTCCCACGGCCGGAACGGTCGCAGAGATCCTCGCCGAGGAGGGCGCGAGCGTCGAGGTCGGCGCCGTGCTGGCCACCATCGCGCCGGGAGCAGCGAGCGCCGCCACCCCTCCTGAGCGCGACGGCGAGGCCCCACACAGTGAACCTGCTGCCAGCGCGCCTGGGGCTGCGCCGGTCGCCGCGAGAGCGCCGGTGGAGGCGTCTCCACTGGCGCGGCGGGCGGCAGCCATCAACGCCGTCGATCCGCACGCCGTCGCGGGCTCGGGCCCGGCCGGGCTGGTGCGCAGGCGCGACGTCGATGCGCTATCCCGTCACGACGGTGCACGTCCTGACTCCGCGCCGGGCGTCGCCGCCGGCGACACGGCGGAGGTGCTGCGCGGACCGGGGGCTGTGCTCGTCGACTACATGGAGCGCAGTCGCGACATCCCCACGGCGACATCGTTCCGCACCATCTCGGTGAGGAAGCTCGACGCGCGGCGTCGCGAGCTGAACCTCGCCATCAGCGCCGCCGGACACGCCGGCAAGGTGTCGTTCACGCATCTCATCGGCTACGCGATTGCGCGGGCAGCGGTCGAGATGCCCGAGATGACTGCGCACTTCGCCCGCACCGACGACGGCAAACCGGCTCGCGTCGCGGGCGGATCGCACCTCGGCATCGCCGTCGACAGCCGCCGTGCCGACGGGACGCGCTTCCTCGTCGTCCCCGTGATCCGCGACGCAGGCACGCGTCCTTTCAAGGAATTTCGGGAGGAATACGAGCGTCTGATCGACCGTGCTCGCAACAACGCCCTCACCGCAGACGAGCTGCAGGGAGCGACGTTCACGCTCACCAATCCGGGCGGCATCGGCACCGTGGCGTCCGTCCCGCGGTTGATGAACGGCCAGGGGACGATCATCGCCGTCGGCGCCATCGGCTACCCGGCGGAATGGCACGGCGTGTCCGACGCGAGGATCGCCGAGCTGGGCGCGGGCAAGGTCATGACCATGACCAGCACGTACGATCATCGCATCATCCAGGGCGCGCAGTCGGGCGAGTTCCTGGGGCGGGTGGAGGCGCTGCTGGGCGGCGCCGACGGGTTCTACGACGCAGTTTTCGCCAGTCTTGGCTTCAGCGCGGCGGCTCCGCCGGTCGAGAGCCCAGCCCCCGCGCTGCAGCCCTCACCCGTCGCCGCACCACCGGCGGAAGCGGCGGAGCGCACGCTGCTCGGCGCGATGCAGGCGGCCACGTCGCTCATCAAGGCGCACCGTACGCACGGCCATCTGGGCGCGCACCTCGATCCCCTGGGTACGCCGCCGATCGGCGACCCGGCCATGGACCCGGCGACCTACGGCCTGACCCCCGCCCTGATGGAGGCGATCCCCGCCGACCTGCTGCGCGTGTACGCACCCGGGCAGACGCTGGCCGAGGTCCTCCCGGAGTTGCGCCGCACGTACTGCGGCACCATCGCGTTCGAGATCGAGCACATCTCCAGCCACGAGCAGCGCGTATGGCTGCGCGAGCACATCGAGAGCGGTGCGTACCGCGTGCCGTTCAGCGCGCAGGACCGCCTCCGGTTGTTGCAGCGCCTCACCAAGGTCGACGCGATGGAGCGCTACCTGCGCCGCACGTTCATCGGGCAGAAGACGTTCTCCATCGAGGGACTGGACGCGATGGTGCCGATGCTGGAGGCACTGCTGGGGCGGATCGCCGATGAATCGATCGCGGAAGTGGTGATGGGCATGGCGCATCGCGGGCGTCTGGCCGTGATCGCGCACGTCGTCAACCGGCCGTACGAATCGATCCTCAATGCCTTCGAGCTCGGGGTGATGCGCCGCGCGGTGGGCAAGCGCAACGATGACCCCACCGGCGACGTCAAGTACCACACCGGCGCCACGGGGACGTACGTGACCGACACCGGCAAGGCGATCAGCGTTCGCCTGCTGCCCAACCCGAGCCACCTGGAAGCCGTCGACGCGGTGGTCGAGGGATGGTCGCGCGCTGAGCAGACCAGGCGCGACGCCGCGCAGGTCCGCCTCGACCGCACCGCCGCGCTGCCCATCCTCATCCACGGCGATGCCGCGTTCTCCGGACAGGGCGTCGTCGCCGAGGTGCTCAACCTGCAGTCGCTCGATGGGTACAGCACCGGCGGCACCGTGCACATCATCGCCGACAACCAGATCGGCTTCACAACGGAGCCCGAGGAGGCGCGCTCCACGCGATATGCGTCCGACATGGCGAAGGGATTCGACATCCCCATCGTGCACGTCAACGCAGACGACATCGAGGCGTGCATCGGCGCGGTGCGCTTCGCGTGGGACTACCTGAGCACGTATCACCGCGACGTGGTGATCGACCTCATCGGCTATCGCCGCTTCGGTCACAACGAGACCGACGAGCCGGCGTACACGCAGCCGCTCATGTACCAGAAGATCCGCCAGCACCCAGGAGTGCGTGAGCTGTTCGCGCGCAGCCTCGTCGACGAAGGCCTGATCAGCGAGCAGGATGCGCAGACGATGGCGGAGGAGGCGTACGCGCGCGTCGGCGCTGCGCACAAGCGCGTCAAGGACAGCCTCACCGCCGAGGTCGACGACGAGGCGCTCGGAGCCGTCGCCGCAGCGGATCTCGCCATGATCACCGCGGTGCCGGCGGACGCGCTGATCGCGCTCGACGATCAGTTGCTCTCCACGCCGGACGGGTTCACGCCGAGCTCCAAGCTGACGCGGCAGTTCGAGCGCAGGCGCGCGTCGATGACCGAGGGTGGCATCGACTGGGGTACGGCCGAGGCGCTGGCGTTTGCTTCGCTGTTGCTCGAGGGCAAACCGATTCGCCTCACCGGCCAGGACACGGTGCGCGGCACGTTCAGCCAGCGCCACCTCGCGTTCCACGACGAGCGCACCGGCGAGGTGTGGATCCCCATGCAGCACCTGCCCGGCGCGCAGGCGACCTTCGAGGTGCACAACAGCCCGCTCAGCGAGGTCGGCTGCCTCGGTTTCGAGTACGGCTACAGCGCCGCGGACCCCGCCACGTTCGTACTGTGGGAGGCGCAGTACGGCGACTTCTTCAACAACGCGCAGATGGTCGTCGACCAGTTCATCGCCTCGGCGCGAGCCAAATGGGGCCAGCGCTCGCGGCTGACCCTGCTGCTGCCGCACGGGTATGAGGGCAGCGGGCCCGAGCATTCCAGCGCGCGCATCGAGCGCTTCCTCCAGCTCAGCGCGGACGGCAACATGCGCGTGGCCAACTGCTCCACCGCGGCGCAGTACTTCCACCTGCTGCGCAACCAGGCGCACCTGGTCGATCCCCATCCGCTGGTGGTGGTCACGCCGAAGAGCCTGCTGCGCCTCCGCGAGTCCGCCTCGACGCTCGACGAGCTGAGCGGTGGCGGGTTCCGCACCGTGATCGATGATCCGATGATGTCGGACCGCCGCGAGCAGGTGACCACGCTGCTCCTCTGCTCGGGGCGCGTCTACTACGACCTGGTGCTGCACCCCATGCGCCAGGTCGCTGACGACATGGCCATCGCGCGGGTCGAGCTCCTTGCCCCGCTGCCCATCGACGACATCGCCGCGGTGTTCGGTGCGTACCCGCACCTCGAACAGCTCATCTGGGTGCAGGAGGAACCGGCCAACATGGGTGCCTGGGGACAGCTGGAGCGAGCCATCGGATTGCGGCGCCCGTCACACATCCGCTGGGACTACATCGGCCGTCCGCGGCGGGCCAGCCCGTCCGAGGGCTATGCGGGCTCGCACCAGCTCGAGCAGGAGCGCATCATCGAGGAAGCGCTGATGCTGTCGACGGCGGTCCGAGAGAGGGTACCGGCTGCGACCACGGCTGACTCTCCGCCGGCGCCGTGAGCCCACGCGTCGTCGTCCTCGGCGGCGGGCCCGCAGGTGATGTGGCAGCGCTTCGTGCCGCGCAGTTGGGCGCAGAGACGACGATGGTGGAGCGCGCCGAGCTGGGCGGCACCTGCCTGAACTGGGGCTGCATCCCCACCAAGTCGCTGCTCGCCGGTGCGGACCTGTTGCGCAAGATGCGCGACGCTGCGGACTTCGGCATCCGGGTCGCGCCGCCGGAGATCGATTTTCCGCGCATGATGGAGCGGAAGGAAGAGGTGGTCGTCAAGATGCGCAACGGCGTCGATGCCGCGTGCCGGCGGCACAAGGTGCAGGTGATCAAGGCGCAGGGCGCCATCGACGGCGACGCCGTCGTTGCAGACGGGCAGCGATACGAGTACGACCACCTGATCGTCTGCGTGGGCACCGAACCCGCAGGACTGCCCTTCATCGACATGGCCCACCCGCGTGTGGTGACCTCCAACGGCATCCTGCGTCTGGAGCGAGTCCCCGAGCACCTGCTCGTCATCGGCGGCGGGGTCGTGGGTTGCGAGTTCGCCAGCCTGTTCGTCGCCCTCGGCGCGCGCGTCACCGTCGTCGAGATGCTGCCGCAGATCCTGGCAGGCGTCGACCAGCGCATCGTGCAGCAGTTCCGCCGCCTCGTCGAGCGAGAGGGCATCGTCTTCCACACGGGACGCACGCTCAAGTCGATCGAATACGGAGATGCGGCGCTGAACGCGCAACTCGACGACGGCACGTCGGTCCCCTGCGACCTGATGCTGGTGTCAGTGGGCCGGCGGTCGCAGACGCGCGGCATCGGGCTAGAGGATGCCGGCGTGGCCATCGACGATGACGACCACGTGATCGTCGACGAGTTCCTGCGCACCGCCAACCAGC
>VBJV01000271.1 GCA_005879785.1 Chloroflexota bacterium | reverse complement strand
GCTCACGCGTGGGGCGAGTCTGCGAGCGTCTGCGATCGGGTGATGCCATGGGATATGCGGTGCTGGACGGCCGGCGTGGGGCAACGACCGCCGGGGTGCGATAGTAGCCCGGCCGGTGGCGGCGGGCGCGTGCCTCTGGCGAGAGTCGTAGAGTCGTCCGATGGGTGGATCGATCACCGTCGAGCACGATCCCAGGGGAGCTGCGATCGTCGTGCTGGCGGGAGAGATCGATCTCAGCGATCAGGCGGCTCTCGAGGAGGCCATCGATCGCGCGTGGACGCTGACGCCGGCGATCATCATCGATCTCGCCGAGGCAACCTTCTTCGACAGCACCATCCTGATGGTCATCATGCAGGCACTGCGCCGCGCGGACGCGTCCGACCAGGAGTCGATCGGGCTGGTCGTGCCCCTGCGATCGCACGCCAACCGGCTGCTGGTGCTGTCCGGCTTCACGCAGCTCCTGATGCCCGTCGCCGAGACGCGCGACGAGATCTTTCGGGCCTGGGAGCAAGACGCGGGCGGGTAGGTCCACTAGCGGTTCCTCGGGCGTGGTGGCCCTGTGGTCACGGACGTTTCGCGCAACACGAGTAGCCCATTTGCGGGATTGCCCGATGCGGCCTTAGCCGGTACCGTCGCGGTGCAGTGCTAAAAGGATTGGCCACGCTTGGGGCGGTCGTAATGGCCACACCGCTGTTGGTCGGCGGTTCGGTGGTCACGTCCGCGGCTGCCGCTGGGCCGCCTCACCGCCCTGCACCCAGCCCGCCGGGCCGGCTGATCGTGGGATTCGCGAATGGAACCACACCAGGCCAGCAGGCCACCGTGGTACGAGCCGCCGGGGCACGCCGGCTGCGCGGCTGGAGCGCCATCCATGCGTTACTGATCGAAGCGCCCGCTCCAAATTTGGCAGCGATCGAAGGTCGGCTTCACTCCAGTCGCTCGGTCCGGTACGTCGAACACGACTCGCTGCTCAAGGCAGATGCGGTGACGCCGAACGACCCCCTGTTTACCGACCTGTGGGGCCTCAACAACACGGGGCAGCCGATCAATCT
>VBJV01000036.1:784-24837 GCA_005879785.1 Chloroflexota bacterium | reverse complement strand
TCTGGCGCATCCACAGGTAGCGGAGGTCGACCGCGGCGTGGTAGCCGGTGGTGCCGGCGCAGATCACCACCATGCCGCCGTTGTCGCACACGAAGATCGAGGTGGGGATGGTCTCCTCGCCTGGGTGTTCGAACACGATGCGCGGATTGCGGCGCTCGCCGAGCACGTCCCAGAGCGCCTTGCCGAAGGCGCGCGCGCCGCTCATCCAGGCGCCGAACGCCTTGTCGTCGCGCCAGTCGGGGATGACGCCCCAGTGATCGAAGTTGCGCCGGTCGATGTACCCGCGCGCGCCGAGGCGCACGGCGAACTCGCCCCGCTCCTGCCCTGACGTCACCGCCACCGGCACCGCCCCCTTCGCGCGGGCGATCTGGACGGCCTGGCTGCCCAGGCCACCCGACCCGCCCCAGACCAGCACGACGTCGCCGGGGCGCACGGTGTGCGGCGGCCAGCCGTTCAGCATCCGGTACGCGGTGGCGCCCACCAGCATGTAGGCGGCCGCAGCCGCCCAGCTCAGGTTGGCCGGCTTGGGCAGCAGCTGGTGCGCTTGCACGCGGGTGAACTGCGCGAAGCTGCCCCAGTTGGTCTCGTATCCCCAGATGCGCGCGCTCGAGGCGATGATCGGATCGCCGCCGCCGGTGATCCAGGGATCGGCCGCATCCCACACCCCGCAGTGGGCCACCACGTGGTCGCCGACGCGCACGTTGGTGACGCCCTCGCCCACCGCCCAGACGACCCCGGAGGCGTCGCTGCCGCCGATGTGAAAGGCCTCCGTCTCGCCGGCGCGCTGCCGCTGCGCCACCACGTCGACCGGGCGTCCCAGCGCCGCCCAGACGTTGTTGTAATTGACACCCGCGGCCATAACGTAGACGAGCGCCTCGCCTGGGCCGGGCATGGGCGTCTCCACGATCTCCTCGACGAATGCCTGGACCGGGTCGCCGTACCGCTCGGGGCGGATCAACTGCGCGCGCATGCGCGGCGGGACTTCGCCCACAGGCGGCATGTCACCCACGTCGGTCAGCTCCACCACGGTCATGGGAGCCTAGACGTTAGCGTCACCTGCCTTCGCCGCGTGCCGGCCGCGGTCCTCCCAGGCGCGATCGGTAGGCCCAGACCGCCGGAAAGGCGAGCGACGCGGCCGCCAGACCGACGATGGAGAGGATTCCTCCGCTCACCACCGACACCTGCGCCGTGAACGCGCTGGCGACCGCGCCCGCCTCCAGGTCGCCGAGGTACGGACCGCCGACCACCACCATGAAGTACACGGCGGTCAGACGGCCGCGCAGGTCGTCGGGGACGATCGTCTGCATGATCGTGGTGCGGCACACCGCGCTGAACGAGTCGGCCGCCCCGGCCACGGCGAGGAGCAGCAGTGCCACCCAGAAGGCCGTGGCGAAGCCGAAGGCGATGACGGCGGCGCCCCATATCGCGATCGACACGACGATGACGCGTCCGAGGCGCGACGACCGGCTCAGCCACCCGGTGGTCAGCGCGGCGAGGACGGCGCCCGCCCCGGGCGCCGCATACAGGAGCCCCAGTCCCTGCGGCCCGGCGTGGAAGGTGGTGACCGCCAGCACGGGGAAGACCGCGCGCGGCATGCCGAAGACCATGGCGGCGAGGTCCATGGCGAAGCCGCCCAGGATCACCGGCTGCCGTCGCGCGAAGGCGAGACCGCGGCGTATGGCGGCGATCGGCGCCTCCCGCACCGTCCCGGCGGGCGACTGCGGTGGGAGCAGGACCACCGCCACCAGCGCCGCGGCAAACGTGGCCACGTCGACCAGGTAGGCGGCGGGCAGCCCCAGCCGGGCGATCACCAGCCCGCCGATCGCGGGGCCGGCCACCAGCGTTGTCTGGAACATCGCGATGTTCAGCGACAGGGCGCCGGCGAGCCGCTCCGCCGGCACCAGGTTGGGGACCACGGCCGTCCGCGTCGGGCCGTCCACGGCTGCCACCGCTGCGGCGACGCCGACCAGGGCATATATGGCAACGAGCGGGGGCCTTCCCGCCAGCGCCCCCAGGGCGAGCAGCCCGGAGCAGGCCGCCAGCGACAGCTGGGTGACCAGGAGGATGTGGCGGCGATCCATACGGTCGCTGATCGGACCGGCGCCCAGCGATGCACCGATCAAGCACACCGCCTGCACCAGGCCGACCCCGCCGACCGCCAGCGGAGACCCGGTGAGCGTGAACACCTGGAAGGGCACCGCCACCACGGTGATCTGGCGGCCGACCTGGGACACCAGCTGCCCGGTGACGAGACGGCGGAACGGCACCGACTCGCGCAGCGCGCCGGTGTCCACGGCAAGTCGGCGCAGGCGACTCCGTGCGGTCATCGGGTGCACGCTATCCTGCCGGTTCATGCCCAGCGCACCGATCGCTCTGCGCGACGCCGAGGCGGCGCTGCTCGACCATCGCGAGTACATCGGTCGCGACTTGGCCGCGCGGCTGGTCGCCCTCGAGGCGGAGCACCTCCCCGAGCTGCTCAGCCTCGCACACCGGGTGCGGCTTGCCTGGATGGGCCCGGCCGTCGAGGTCGAGTCGATCATCAGCGCCAAGACGGGCGGCTGCCCGGAGGACTGCGTGTTCTGCTCGCAATCCGCGCGCTACCACACCGACGTCGTCCGCGAACCGATGCTGCCCGCGGCGCAGCTGGTCGAGCTGGCGCGGCGCACTCGCGCGCTGGGTGGGACCGAGTTCTGCATCGTCGTGGCGGTGCGCGGGCCTGACGAGCGAATGATCCGCGCCGTCATCGAGGCAACCCTGGCCATCCGCGCCGAGGTCGACATCGAGGTGGCCGCATCGCTGGGGATCCTCAAAGCGGGCCAGGCCGAGCGCCTCGCCGCGGCGGGCGTGCATCGCTACAACCACAACCTCGAGGCCGGGCCGCGCTTCTTTCCGCGCATCTGCACGACGCACTCCTTCGAGGACCGCGTCGAGACCTGCCGCCGCGTGACCGCCGCCGGCATGGAGCTCTGCAGCGGCGGCATCTTCGGCATGGGCGAGACCTGGGACGACCGTCTCGACCTCGCGTTCGTGCTGCGCGATCTCGGCGTGCACGAGATTCCGTGCAACTTCCTCAACCCGCGCCCGGGCACGCCGCTGGACGGCGCCGAGCTGCTGCCGCCGCTGGAGGCACTGCGCTGTGTGGCGGTGTTCCGCTGCGTCAACCCCGAGGCGGTGCTCCGTTACGCCGGCGGCCGTGAGGTGGTGCTGCGCGACCTGCAGGCATACGGCATGCTCGCCGGGGCCAACGGGATCATCGTCGGCGACTACCTGACCACATTGGGGCGCAGCGCAGAGACGGATCTGGCGATGCTCGCCGACCTGCGCATGCCGATTGCCGTGCGTCCACTGACGGGGACGCGCGGACGCACCGAGGCGGCGATTGTCGCGTCCTGACGCGTGGGCGCCGGCGCAGTACGAACGGTTCCGTGAGGAGCGCGCGCAACCGTTCTACGACCTGATGCGCATGGTCAAGGTGGCGTCGCCGCAGACCGCCGTCGACCTCGGCTGCGGCACAGGAGAGCTCACCGCGGTGCTGCACCGCCACGTGCGCGCCACCTCGACCATCGGCGTCGACTCGTCGGAGGCGATGCTGGAGCGCGCGCGCGCACTGGGCATCCACAGCCTGCAGTTCGTCAACGCCGACATCGCCGAGTGGTGGCCGCCGGCTCCGCTGGACCTGATCTTCTCCAACGCGGCGCTGCACTGGGTACCCGACCACGTGACCCTGTTCGGACGGCTGCGCGAGATGCTGCGCCCCGAGGGCGAGCTGGCGGTGCAGATGCCGGCGAACTTCGACCACATCTCGCACATCGTGGCCACCGAGGTGGCGCGCGAAAGTCCCTTCTCGGATGCGCTTGGCGGCTACGTGCGCGTCGCGCCCGTGCTCGCGCCTGAGGCGTACGCGCTGCTGTTGCACAGCCTCGGCTTCGCCGCCCAGGACGTGCGCCTGCAGGTGTACGCGCACACGCTGGAATCCACGGCTGCGGTGGTGGAGTGGGTGAAAGGCTCGCTGCTCACCGACTACGCGGTGCGCATGCCCGACGCGCTGTACACGCAGTTCGTCGAGCAGTACCGGGCCCGCCTGCTCGAGGTGCTCGGCGACCAGCGCCCCTACTTCTATGCTTTCAAGCGGATCCTCATCTGGGCACGGACGCCGTCCTGAAGAGGGACACCGTCCGCCGGTAGAATTCCCGCCACCCCGCAAGCGGGACCAAAGTCGATCACAGTCTCCTGAGCGTCGGCGCCTGCGCGGTGGGATCCGTGGCGTCCCACTCCTGCAGCGGCGCGCACCACCACACCCAGTCGGCGTCGAGGCGGGCGCGGTCCGGCAGGGCCGCGCGCCCGTTGCACCAGAGAAACGTGTCCCAGGCCGGATACTCCTGCGGCGCCCAGGGGAAGAGGCGGGCGGTCACGCGCTCCACCAGCGCGTCGGGGGGCCGGAAATCCTCGCCCAACCCGCGGCCGATGTCGTATGTGTGCACCAGGATCTCGTCGCAGGCCATGGCTGCGAAGCCGCTTGGGTCCGCCCTGCCGTAGACGTGGTAGCCGCGCGCACTCTCGGGCGCCTGACGGATCACCGCGGCAAGGATGGCGTTGTGTGCGTAGAGATTCTCGAGCAGCTCGGTCAGGGTCAGGTCGGGCTCGGCTTCGCGCCACACGTTGATGCGCCGCGGTGACTGCGTGGCCAGGTGCGCCGCGTAGTAGATCTGCGTGCTGATCACGTGACGCAGCGTCCGTTCGCAGGTCCACTCCAGGTCACCGGCGAGCGCAGTCCAGTCGCGCTGCGTCAGCGGCTTGAGGAAAGCGAGCGCTGCGTCGCGCGCGGCCTCCGCCACAGCTGCGTCGGGCGGGTTCATGCCGACTCGGCGGCTTCCTTGAGGCGCTGCAGCGTGGCCAGCATGCCGCGCTTGAACGAGTCCTCGTGGCCGCGCATCATCACGCGCTGGAAGGTGTACTCCGGGATCGGCTTGCGCACCCGCGTGCGCGTCTCGACCACGTCGGTGCCGCCGTCACGGGGCGTGAACGCGTAGCTCCACCTCGTCTTGCGCCGGCCGCGGAACACCGTCCAGAACGTCAGCTCGCGGCCGGGGTCGGCCACGTCGATCTCGACCGTTGTGGACCATCGCACCCAGTGCCAGCGGTTGTACCCCTTGAACCGCGCTCCGGGCACGGCTGCGCTGGCGTTGCCCAGCCAGCGTGTGCGGTACGTCTCCGGGCTCCAGCGGCCCATCTGCGTGATGTCGCTGATCAGTGCGTAGATGCGCTCCGGCTGCGCGGCGATGTGGAGGCTGACGACGTCGTTGGGCGAGCGTTGGTCACGCAACCGCGTTGACGATCTCGGGCCGCAGCCCTGGGAAGCGCTGCAGGTAGGCGCGACGCTCCGACTTGAGGCGCTCCACGATGTCGCGGTACTCGTCGCCCCGGCTCTGGCGCGTATAGAGCTTGCGTGGCTGCAGGATCTCATCGTCGTCGACGCCCGGGACGCGGACAGCCACCTCGTAGCCGAAATCGGGGTCGGTCTCCCACTCGATGGTGCCCTCGGCGATCGCCTTCACCGTGGCGCTCGAGTAGGGGATGGTGACCTTCTTGCTGCGCGTGTCGCCGTCAGGGCCACCGACGCGCCCGGTGTTGAGCAGGTACACCTGGAAGTTGCACGAGTCCATCAGCTCCAGGAAGCGGTTTCCCTGCTGTTCGTGGCGCAGCGGGAAGAAGGGGTTGGTGCCGGGGACGCGCAGGAACTTGCCCTCCTCGTCCTTGCCGCCGGCGCTCGTGCCCTGCGTCTCGCCGAGCATGAAATACAGCGCCGCCTGCTCGCGCCTCAGCCGCGCCACGCCCGGGATGATGTTCTCGTTGCGATTGAGGATGAGCAGATGGTCGACCGACTTGACGTCGCGCGCATCGCGATGCCAGCCGAGTGCGTCCATGCGAAAGACGGCGCGCCCGTTCTGCGTGTACGACGTGTCGAAGAAGTCGACGCTGCCGCGCTCGTCCTGCGAGACGTTCTCCAGGTACGCCTCGGCCTTGCACACCGCGCCATGGATGGTCGGCTCGAACTTCGGGTCCAGGCCGAACGTCTTGGCGAAGCATCCGTTCTCGGTGGCCACCACCAGGCCGCCCGGATACAGCGCGACGAAGTCGTCCTGCACCGGCTTGCTGTCGTTCTGGCGCGTGAACGTGGTCGTGGTCTTGCCCGTCCCCGAGAGGCCGATGATCAGCATTGCCTGCTCGCCGCGCGGTGTCGGCACCACCTTGCAGCCGGCGTGCAGCGAGAGGCCGCCCCGGTCGTAGGTGAGCTTGTTCCACATGCGCAGCCCGCCCTTCTTCGACTCGCCGAAGTAGTCGCTGTTGAGCACGCGGGTGACACCGGCGTCGAGGTCCACGGCGATGACGCGGTCTCCCGGGTAGCCGGGGGCTGTGAGGTTGGGCGTGTAGATCACCGTCAGCCGCGGCTCGAACTCCGGCCCGGGAGCGTCGGCGTCGAAGTACAGCCAGCGCTGCATGCCGGCGATGTTGGCGTTGGCCGCCTCGATGTACAGCCGGGCCGGCACGCGGTGCTGCGGATCGTTGCCGATGTACCCGTCGATGACCACCATCTCGCGGCCGCGTATGTAGTCGTTCTGCCGCTCGGCCACACGCACGCCGTCGGCGCGGCTCATGGTCTGATCGCTGTGCTCCTCGGGCCGGTCGGTGACCACGTAGGTGCTCGCCTTGCTGCGCGACACCACCCTGGTCTGGACGTTGTAGTTGTCGTATTCGGTGTGGCGCGCGTTCGGCATTCGGGAGGTCAGCTCGCGAAGCTCATCCGGCGCCGGATTCCAGCGGATGGACCGTGCATGCGGAAGGGACGCCGGATAGGTCTCGACAACGTCGGTCATGGCTCCTCCAGTGCCTGGCCGCCCACCACCGCGCGCCGAGCGCTACACCCAACCAGGCCGCTGATTGCGGCCGAGCATAGCAAAGCGCTGCTGCGACAAGCATGTCGCGCACCGGCTGCCGCCTGGGGTTGTACGCTTGCCACTGATGACACAGACGGTTCCCGCGCGCCAGGACATCGCCAGCGGGCGCGAGCAATCCTGGGTGTACTTCAACGGTGACATCGTTCGTTATGCCGATGCCAAGGTCGGCCTGCTCACGCATGCCCTCAACTACGGGACGGGCATCTTCGAGGGCATACGGGCGTACTGGAACGAGCGCAAGGAGCAGCTCTTCGTCATGCGCATGCCCGAGCACTACGAGCGCATGCAGGTGAACGCCCGCACCATGCTGATGAAGCTCGAGCCGAGCATCGACGAGCTCTGCGCGGTGAGCCTCGAGCTGCTGCGCCGCAACGCGTATCGCGAGGACGCCTACCTGCGCCCGCTGCTGTTCAAGGCCGCGGAGGTGATCGGCGTCAGGCTGCACGACGTGCCCGAAAGCCTGGGCATCGTGACCACGCCGATGGGCGACTATGTGGGCACCGAGGGCATCCGCTGCATGATCTCCTCGTGGCGCCGCATCGACGACAACATGGCGCCGGTGCGAGCCAAGGCGACCGGCCTCTACGTGAATGCGGCGCTGGCCAAAAGTGAGGCGCTGCAAGCCGGGTTCGACGAGGCGATCATGCTGGGCCACGACGGCCATGTGTCCGAGGGGAGCGGCGAGAACATCTTCGTCGTGCGCCGCGGCCAGCTGCTGACCCCGCCGCCCTCGGACAACATCCTCGAAGGGATCACGCGCGCCACGATCATCCACCTCGCGCGCGAGGAACTCGGGCTCGAGGTGCAGCAGCGCTCCATCGACCGCACCGAGCTCTACATGTCCGACGAGATCTTCATGTGCGGCACGGGTGCGCAGGTCGCTCCCGTCATCGAGGTGGACCGTCGGCGTATCGGTGACGGCGAGCCGGGGCCGATGAGCCTGCGCCTCAAGGACCTGTACCTGGATCTGGCCCGTGGCGATTCCGCCAAATACGCGGAGTGGCTCACGCCCGTCTACTGAGCGCCGTCGAGGAGCGCGGTCGCGGCCGTTCGGGCGGCTTGCCGGAGCAGGCTGCGCGCGTGACGGCGTGGGTCGAGGCCGGCGCCGGCATCTTCGAGGGAGACGGCGAGGTCGAATAGCCCCGGCGGCGCGCCGTCCACCTGGCCGGCGATGGCCGCGCAGGGCAGCCCGTGGCGATGGGCTCGCGCGGCCACCTCGGCAGGGCCGGTGATGACCGCGGCCGCGGTCTCCAGCGCCCGGTCCAGACCGACGATGTCGCAGACCAGCGCCGCACCCGGCACCAGCTCGGCACCGAGCAGCGCCAGCGCAAACCCGCACCCGCCGGCGGCGCCGGCGCCGGGCAGCTCGGCGAGATCACGCCGGCCGGTGTCTGCGGCGACGACGGCCGCGAACGCGGCCAGCGCTTGGTCGAGCCGGCGCACCTGGTCGGCGGCGGCGCCCTTCTGGGGGCCGAACACGGCGGCCGCGCCGGAAGGCCCGAGCAGTGGGTTGCGCACGTCGAGCGCCACCTCGATGCGGCAGCCCTCGAGCGCGGCGAGCACGCGGCCCACGTCGATGTGGCGGAGCGCTTCGAGCCCGGCGCCGCCGGGGCCGATCTCGCCGCCGGCGGCATCGGTCAGTCTGGCCCCGAGTGCCTGCAGCAGCCCGGCGCCGCCGTCGGTGCTGGCGCTGCCGCCGACCCCGACCAGCACCCGCGTTGCCCCCGCCTGCAACGCGCTGCTGAGCAGCTCCCCGGCCCCGCGCGAGGTGGCGGTCATGGCATCCAGGCGGCCGGCGGGCACGCGGCGCAGGCCCGCCGCCTCCGCCATCTCGACGACCGCGAAGGTCGGGTTCAGCCAGCCCAGGTGGGCGGTGACCGGCCGGCCGGCGGGTCCGGTCACCCGGTGGGTCGTGACCCGCCCCGCACCGCCGGCCGCGGCCAGCACCACCGGGAGCGTCCCGTCGCCACCATCGGCGACCGGCACCGTGACGGCGCGACCACCGGCATCCCGCACGCCTCTTGCGATAGCGGCGGCGGCGACTGCCGCCGTCAACGATCCCTTGAACGCGTTGGGGGCGCAGACGATCGTCGCTGCGCCGCCCGGGTCCCGGCTGGAGCTACGCGCCGCTGCCGAGACCCGCCACCGCCGGCACGGGGCTCGCTGCCTCGCTCTTCTCGGGCAGGTACTTGGCCTGGCACCACTCGCAGCCGGCGATGTGCTCGGCGATCATGCGGCGCTGCTCGCTGCGCAGATGGTTCCGGCCCACGGAGATGAGGAGGTAGGCCACGGTCTCGCAGGGATCGCGGTCCTCGACCGGGGTCTCCATGAGCAGGTACTCCTCCTTGAAGCGTTTGCGCGCGCGGTGCAGCAGCGTCTCCACGGCCGCGTCGCTGACACCCATGACGTGCGCGATGGACGCGTAGGACAGTCCCTGGAGCTCGCGCAGGGTCAGCACCATGCGCTGCCGCTCGGGCAGCTTCTTGGCGACGTCCCACACCAGCTGGCGCAGGTTGCTCATCTCGAACGCGGCCTCGGGACTGCCGTGCCGGTCGGTGTCAGCCAGCTTGAGCATCTGCTCCTCGGGGTCGGCGCTGCTGGGCTCGTGGTGGATCGCCCTGCGGTTGCGCCGGCGCAGCTCGTCCTGGCAGATGTTGACGGCGATGCGGTGTATCCAGGCGCCGATGTTGAACGTCTCGGTCACGCGCGGCAGGGCGCGGATGACGTTGTAGAAGGTCTCCTGGACCAGGTCCTCCGCCAGCGCCTCGTCGCCCACGTAGCGCATGCAGACGGAGCGCACGCGGCTGTGGTACCGCGTGAAGAGCACATCGAAGGCGGCCGCGTTCCCGTCGAGGTAGGCCTGGATGAGCGAGATGTCGTCCACTTCGGCTGGCGCGGTCACGTCCAGCGGTCGCTTGGTCGTAGCCTCGTCCTCTATCCGGCGTGGGCTCGGGCAGTGTGCGCCGATCGATTCGAGTATAGCCACGATCTATACGAGACGCCCGAACGCGTCGCTGTCAATTCTGTGCAACAGCGCAAGATTCCCGGCGTCGTGGACGTCTCAGGCTAAGAGGCGACGCCGGTAGGTGTGCTCGGCCCTCGAAACCAGCATCCGCGCAGTTGAGCAGAAGGGAAGCAGGCGGGATGAACGCCCAGCAGGTCCACGTCGAAGAGAGGGTGGCGGGGGGAACCGTACTCGTGCGCTTTCGCGACGACGAGATCCTGGAAGGCAGCGCGCCTGACCTCGACCTCGATCGGCCCGACTTCTCGCTCACCGTCGCGGACGCCGGCACGAACAACCGGGGTGCCCTGGTGCCGCTCGCCTCGGTCAAGAGCGTCCTGCTGGAGCGGCGCGCCTTCGATTCGGCGCCCGACGCTACCCGGCTGCAGAAGCTCGCCATCCATTTCTGGGACGGCGAGGTGCTCAAGGGACTGCTCTCCGGCGAGCCGGAGCGGCACGCCCACGGCGTGATCGTCTCGCTGGTGGGTCTCGGCCTGGACGAGCAGGAGCGCTATGCGATCCCGTTTGCCGCGATCAAGGCCGCGTACTACCTGAAGACCTGGGACTCGCGGGGCGCGGAGTACGTACGCGAGACCGGTCGGTGGACGCTGGGACGCGCCGACACGCCGCTGCTCGACCTGCTCGGCGAGATCCACGGGCTGAACCAGCTGCGCACCAAGGGACACCTCACCGCCGTCGAGTTCGAGAAGCGGCGCCGCGAGGTGCTGGAGCGCATCTAGCGCTCCGCCGTTCAGGGAATCGGCACCTCCGCCACGATCTGCTGCTGGCGGAAGTCGGGGTTGGTTCCGTCGTTGAAGGTGCTCACCGACGTGGTCACCTCGACGCTGCCGTTGGCGACGTTGCCGAAGTAGTCGCCGATGAACCCGGTCGGCCGCGCGATGCCGTACGGGTGCGGCGAGTTCAGCTCCGGGTCCCAGGTGTGCGCGCTCAGCCGGATGTTGTTGCCGATCGGCGCCAGCTCCGGCGTGTAGAACTGGATGGCGGCGTTGATGCAGTAGTTACTCGCGCCGTAGGGCGGGAGTGCCGCGTAGAAGGCGTTGTCGGTGTCCAGCGCCAGCCCCGCTCCGGCCGCTTCTGAGGTGCCCTGATCCGGGCAGGCCAGGCGGCGGTCGTAGAAGGCCACGCTGACCGTGCCGTCGGGAGTTGCGGCCAGGTTCGGCTGAAACTCGTCGGCCGCAGACGCGTTGTCGTTGACCTGGATCGGTGCGCTCCAGGTGTGGCCGCCGTCGTACGAGGCGCTGAGGATGGTGTTGATCAACCCGGTGCTGTTGTCCTCCCAGGACACGTACAGCGGGTAGTGCCCGTTCACCAGCGTGGTGCCGGCCGTGAAGGTGTTGGCGATGCCGTCACGGAACTCCGTGTTGGCGTAGTGCAAACCAGGAGCGGCGATGTTGCTGGCGAGGCGGCTGACGAAGGTCCACGTGTCCCCGCCGTCGGTGGACGCGTCGAGGCCGATGTTGATGCAGCAGAAGCCGCCCTCGGGCTCGAAGTTGGTGATCGTCGTGTAGATGGCTCCGTCCGGAGTCACATGAGGCAGGAGGTAGCTGTCGCCCTGAGGATGGTTGAAGCCCTGGGGCAGCCGTTGCGGTGGCGACCAGTCGGTGTGGCTGCCATCCGGGTGCGCGTCCGCGTACGAGACGAACGGCACCGCGGTGAAGCCGTCGTGGTAGTCCACCCACATGGCGTAGACGCGGCCGTAGTGCGGGCTGCCCGGGTTGGTGTCGACGGTGAGCCATTGCTTGTCGGGTTCGTTGCCGTACTGGTCGTAGGCGGCCACGATGTCGAGGTGCCCGGCGTGGTTGACGATCCAGTCCGTGGCGCTCGCGGCGCCGTGCGGGCGAACCTCGGCGCTGATCACCTCGGCCGCCACCACCGGGTTGGGTTCGATGTGCTTGTTGGTGCGGAAGTCGTGCCCGCCGCTCGCCGTGTAGGCGAACTCGTAGGGCAGGTTGAGGAAGTAGAAGTTGCCCCAGGGATCGAAGGCGCCGATGGGGTCGGTGTTGTCGGTCCACCCCTCGTAGCCAGGCACGTGACCCTGCACCGGCCAGGTGGCGCCGCCGTCGAAGGACTCGTAGAAGCCGAGCAGGTGGTTGTAGCCCTCGGCGCTGACGAACCACTTGGAGGTGCCGATGAGGTGCTGCGGGTTGGTGGGATCGACTCGGATATCCGACTCACTGTGGTCCTTGACCAGCATCGGTCCGTCAGCCGGGTAGCCGGGGTTGCTGCCCACCTGGGTGGCGTACGCTCCGGCAGCTCCGGTGTCCATGCGAAGTACCCGACCTCGGGCCGGTAGCAGCTCACCTGACCGCTGGTGGCGTCGGCATTGGTGACGCCCGCGGCCGCGTAGCTGGCCGCGAACGCGGCGTCGCTCTGGGTGCCCTGCGGGACGTTGCCCACGCCGGCGCCGGGGTCGGCCTTCTTCGACGACGCAGCGTGCGCGTGCTGCACCGGTAGTGAGAAGACGAGGCACGCAGCCAGCGCTGCGACACAGGCGAGTCGACGTCCGGCCATATCAGGCACCTCCACCCGGCACAAACGGATCATTCCCCCCGGTCCCTGGACCGGCTGCCACGCTAGCGCAGCGACCTATGCGGTTGCAAGCGCGACAGCCGATGTGTTCCGCTGCGCCTGATGCCTGAGCATCCCGGGGAGCGAGCAGCAGGTCCGGGCCTGAAGCGGTACGTCCTCACGATGCTCGGGATCGGCCTCGAGGGCTCGAGCGTCTACTACGTCATCGTGGGCGGCTACATGCTGCTGGTCGCGGCGGGCGTGTGGCTGCTCTCCAGGCCCGGCTGGCTCACCGCGCTCGGTGGCCTGTTCGTTCTGCTGGACGGAATGGCGCTGATGCTGATGCTGCTGCAACGCTGGCTCAATCGACGCATACCTGGCCGGCCCCCGACCGGCTGAGGCGGCGTCAGTTCGTGCGCGCGAGCCAGCGGTGGGGGTGGCGCACCTCGTCCAGCGACGGCATCAGCTCGACCGACTCCCACACGCGGTTGAGCGTGCTGATGCCCGCCTTGTCAGCGACGGCCGTGCAGAAGCGTTCGCCGATCTCGTACTGACGCATCTTCAGCTCCAAGCCGGTGACGGCCAGCACCAGGCGCTCGATGAGCGTGCGCTGCTCCCGGCGGCGGTGCATCGCCGCCTCGAGCTGCTCCACGTCGCTGAGGTGACGGCGGCCCACCCGCTGCATGACGAAGTTGCTGTAACCCTCGAGCACGCTCATGACCGCCTGCATGTGCCTGACGCCGTGCACCTGCTTGCGCACGGTGTCCGGCAGCCGCCGGAGCACCTCGCGCGAGGGCAGCAGCGAGCTGCCGTCCTGCGTGACGCTCTCCAGCATGAGCGTGCGCAGCGTGGTGGCCAGGTGCTCGCCGAGCCAGCGGTGCTGCTCGAACTGCCACGCGTGTGTGAGCTCGTGCAGGATCAGCCAGCGGCGCAGCGAATCGCCCGGTACGTGCTGGCTGCGCTCGAAGGAGGCGATGTTGGGCTCGACCAGGTACAGCGCGCTCCCCGCGGGTGTTGCAGCCATAGACGGCAGCAACGTGAGCACCGGGTCGTACTGGCCGAGCACGCGGCGCGACATCAGCCCGAGCAGTTCGCCGACGTAGCGGTCGAGCACGCGCCGCCCCAGCGCCGTGGCCGCCGATTCCGGCAGGGTCTCGCGCAGCTTCTCCACGGGCGCCAGCAGCCGTTGCAGCATGGCGATGTTGGCGTCGATGAAGCCGCGGCGGTCGAGCGCCAGGAAGCGCGGATACGTCTCGAGCGGAAACTCGGTGACCTCGACGAGCAGCGGCGCCAGCTCGGCGGCCATGGCGTCATAGGCGTTGCCGAGCTCGAGGATGCGCTTGGCCGGCGGGCTGGGGCCGCGTTCCGCGCTGCGCTCCGACGCAACGGCGCGCACCACCTCCCAATCCAGCAGCCGGCGTGCCTCCGCCGCGTTGGGACGCAGGAAGGCGCGCAACGACAGCGCCGCTCCCGCGCCCAGCGCGGCGACGGCCATCGAGCGGCGCAGCAGGTCGATCCGGGGGTCCCGGCTCACCGATCGATGATACGGGCGCTGTGCGCGCCCGCCGGCGCTCAGCCGGAGGTCACACCCTCGCCGAGTGGCTTGCCGATGTAGTTGGCAAAGTTGACGTCGATCCACTCAGGCTCGCCGTCCAGGTACTCGAGCTGCTGCTGGTACTGCTGGTCCGTCTCGGAGCGCTCGGCGTTGGCCACGTAGCTCTCGCGATCCTTGAAGTGGACGATCACCACCAGGCGGTCGGGATCCTTGTCCTCCCAGGCGGCCTCAACTGAGTGCATGCCGTTGCCATAGTCCTCGGCCGACGGGACCATCTCGCGCATCAATTTCTCGTACTCGGCGCGCTTGCCTGGCTTGACGCGCGCTCGCATGATCGTTCCGTACATCGGTGTGTCTCCTGTGCTGTGGATCCGCGGCTACACCCGGCGCAGCGCCGGCCTCTCCGGCGGTGCGCCAGGATGCTCGCTTGTGTCTGTGCTTATGCGCCAGCGCCCGCCGGTGCGGGTACCAGTCCCAGCTGCTCCATGAGCTGCATGCGATCGAACGTGAGCCGGTCGGACACGACCTTGTCGTTCTCGATTTCGAACACGTCGACGAACTCGCCCTCGACCTTCTTGCCGGTCGGGGGGATGTCGCCCATCGGAGTCGGAAAGATGCCGGTGTGCGTGCCCGTGAAGACACCCTCTTCCACGACGGTGTTGCCCGAGATGATCCGGTTGTGGCTGGTGATCTTGGCATCCGGGAAGCCCTGGATCCAGCCCTCGGTGAACCGGCGGATCTCGTCGTGGCCCCTGGCCACCATGCCGCCTGGGCCCCTGAACTCGGCATTGTCGCCGTACAGCTGCATCAGCGCGTCGACGTCGTGGCGGTTGAACGCCTCGTTGCCCCTCTCGATGATCTCCTCGATGTTTGCCACTCGCTACCTCCTCGGTTTTGAGCCGCGCCCGGCGTTTGCCTGGCACCTACGACCCACCACCGCGCGCCTACTGTAGCTCTCTCCCGTACCGAGGTACAGGGCCTTGAGGCCTTGGCCGCGCAGCCAACCGGACCCCAGACCGGACGTCTATTCTCGGTGCAGGCGCAGGGCGAGCAAGTAGGAGGATTTGGAACGTGAAACGGAACGCGCTCGTGTTCTTTGCAGTGGCGGCCGCGCTGCCGCTGGCGTCGTTGCTGGGTGCTTCGGCGCAGGCCGTCAACGGCCTGGTGACGACCGGGAGTCCGGTCGGCAGCACGCCCCAGAACCACCAGAATGAACCGGCGGTGGCGCTGGACGCCAACGCGCCGAACATCCTGGTCGCGGGGTCCAACGACTTCGTCGACGAACAGGCGTGTCCCCCGGCCATCGCCGTCAACAAGGGGACCTGCCTGGACCGGGCCACCGGGGTCGGCGTGTCCGGGGACTACTTCTCATTCGACTCCGGACACACGTGGACCCAGCCCGCCTACACCGGCTGGACCACTGCCCCGTGTGACCCGGCGACACCCTGCAAGGGTGAGGTGGGACCGATTCACACCCTGCCCTGGTATTTCGAGAACCAGCTGGTCTCGTTCGGTGACCCGGCCGTCGCCGTCGGCCCGATCCCCGGTACGGACGGCAGCTTCTCGTGGGGCAACGGCGAGCGGGTGTACTACGCGAACCTGACCTCGGCGTTCAGCACCACGGTCGAGTTCTCCTTCCCGAACCCGGTCTTCAACGGTTTCCTCGGTGTCGGCGTGTCGCGTCTGGACAACCCGACGCCGGACTCGATCCTCGACAAGAACAGCTGGAAGTCACCGGTGATCGTCTCCAGCACCCAGGGTCAGACCTCGTTCCAGGACAAGGAGCAGATCTGGGCCGACAACGCGGCCTCCAGTCCGTTCTTCGGACACACGTACATCTGCTCGAACGACTTTCGCAGCAACGGCTCCCACAAGAACGGCAACGCGCCGGTGCCGATGATGGCGTTCAATTCCGCCGACGGTGGGAGCACATGGGACAAGGTGCAGGTGACGTCGGCGCAGACCAACATCAACGGCAAGACGCCCAACGACTTTGGCTACAGCGGCTGCACCATCCGCACCGACAGCCACGGCGTCGTCTATCTCTTCGCCTGGCGTGAAGGATCGCCGGCCTTCGGGCTGCCGACGCACAGCGCGCAGGTCATGTTCAAGTCCTTCGACGGTGGCGCGCACTGGACCAAGTCGCAGGTGATCGCGAACGTCACCGACCCCTGCTACTTCATCGACCCGGTGTACGGCCGCTGCGTGATGGACGGCTACGGCGGCGCCAGGACCGACCTGGCCGCGAGCCCGAGCGTCTCGATCGCCAACGGCGCGCCCACCGGCGCCGGGGCCACCGACGAGATCGTCGATGCGTACGCGGATGCGCCGGTGCTGAACGGCGAGGTCACGCAGTTCACCTACTCGACCAATGCGGGAGGCACGTGGAGCACGCCAGACGCGGTCTCGCTGCCCGGTGACCGGCCGCTGTACGCGGCACCGGCTATAGCGCCCGATGGCTCTCGCGCGTACGTCATCTATGAAGCGGACACCGTGCCCTGGGCGGCAGATGACTTCACGTCTCCGCGGCCGTATCACGGTGTGTTCGCGAGCTCGGCGCTGGACTCGTCGGGTGCTCCCACCGGCTGGAGCACGGAATACAACGAGGCGCCCGCCGACCTGCGCGCCACCTATCCGGGACATGACCTGTATCAGGAACGCGTCGGCGACTACGTCTACGCTGCCGCGTCGGACACATACGGCGTCGGTGTCTGGGCGTCGGCTGCCAACGCCGCCGTCTGCCCGGCGGTGCAGGCATACCGAGCCGCGTCGTTTGCGGCCGGGACCCACGCGCTGCCGGCGCCGTCGCCGCTGACCGATTGCCCGCCGAACTTCGGCAACGTCGACATCATGGCCGCGACCACCGGGTAGCTTCACAGCAGCCATAGCGGGAGGTGGGGCCGCACCAGCGGTCCCGCCTCCCTTTGTTTGCCGGCGGCGTTACATGACTCCGCCGGAGCGCCCGTCGATGAACACCGGGTGCTCTGGAGGCTTGCCCTCCAACCAGTACGCGTCGATCTGCGCGTCGCTCCAGCCGCGCTCGCGCAGGAACGGCTCGTCGAGGATCTGCCGCCCGGTCAGGGTGGGCGGCTCAGTGCGCACGATCTCCATCATCGCGTCGCAGAGGATCTCGGGCGAGCGCCACTGGCTGCGGTCGCCGAGCCCCCAGTTGATGGTGGCCAGGCTCTCGATCATGGTCACCGGCCACAGCGCGTTGCTGGCGATGCCGTCGCGCTCGTGCTCGGCGGCGATGCCGATGGCCATGCGCGTCATGCCCATCTTGGTGGTCATGTAGGCGACGTGTCCGGGGCTGGGCTCGGTGGTGATCGGCGGCGAGCAGTTGACGATGTGTCCCCAGTGCTGCGCCACCATGTGCGGCAGCGCGTAGTACGCGCAGGCATAGGCGGCGCGCACGTTGATCTGCCACATGAGGTCGTAGCGCTTCGGCGGTGTCTGCAGGACCGGCTGCCACCACAGCGCCCCGGCGTTGTTGACGAGGATGTCGAGGCGGCCGAAATGGTCGACGGTCTGCTTGACCATGGCCTCGACCTCTTCGTCGTGGCGCACGTCGACACGCACGGCGAGCGCGGCGCCGCCGGCGTCCTCGATCTCCTTGACGACGGTGTGGATACTGCCCGGGAGCTTGTCGGTGGGCTCCTCCGACTTGCCGGTGATCACCACGCGGGCGCCCTCACGCGCGAGTCGCAGCGCCATCGCCCTGCCGATACCGCGGCTGGAGCCGGTGACGATGGCTACGCGCCCGTCGAGCGGGCGCCGGGTGTCCGCCATTCGCCTGCCGCTGATCGCGGTGTGTCTTTACGGCGAGAGAGTGTGTATAATTTGTGTGTGCGCACACACATCCGCAAGAACATCGTCATTCCAGAGCAACTGGATGCCGAACTGCGGCGGCGGGCGCAGGAACGGGGCACCACCCAGAGCGGCCTGATCGTGCACCTGGTTCGGGTCGGCCTTGCGGCAGAAGCGAGTGAGGGGGATCCGCTGCTCCGCTACCTGGGTTCGCTGGACGGTCCATCCGACCTGTCGTCGACGGTCGACGAGACCGTGTACGCCGCTGAGCGCGCTCGCTGACTCCGGACTGCTCATCGCGGCCATCAACCGCGGGGATCGGCACCATCGCTGGGCGGTTGATCATGTGGCGCGAGCGCGAAGGCGCCGCAAGCCGATCCTGGTTCCGACCGTTGTCGCCGGAGAGGCCTACACCAAGCTGCGGTGTGACAAACGCGTCAGCCCGCGCCGCGATGCCGGCCCGGCCCTGGCGCTGCTGGCCATGATCGACTCCAGCCCCGACGCCTTCGCTCTGGTGGCGGCACCTGACGGTGCCCACGCACGCGCTCACCAGCTTCTGCAGCGCTACAGCGACCAACTCTTCTCATATGTGGACGCCGTCGTGTTCGTCAGCGTCGAAAGCGACGCATCCATTGACACGGTGTTGACTGTCGATGCAAGAGACTTTCAGGCGTTTCCTTTCAGCCGCGTGGTCGCGGTCGACGCCCCGTAGCGCCGCGGCGCTGTGAGCTCGTCACAGCGACAGACAGGTGTCGCCGCGCGCCCTCACGCTAAAACCCGTAGCGACAACCGCGGCGGTGCAGACGAGGGGTGTCACATGGCCAGGAAGAATCCACCCGGAGACGGTGAGATGGTGGTGCACGTCGACGGCGAGTGCATTGCGGCGAACAACATCACGCTGTGTGACGCTGAGCTGGCGCTGTACGTCGGCGGTCACGCCGAGGCCGACCGCGCCGGCCTGATCGTGCGCGCGCTCCGCGTCGGCCTCATCGCGCTGCGCAACGCCGGGATCACGCTCAATGTCGACTACCTGGCCAGGGAGATGGAGCGGCTGGTGCGCCGCACCGACGAGTCCAACGAGCGCGCCGCGCAGGCGCTCGAGGCCTCGCTGCGCGAGACGTTCGCCGACGGCGACGGCCGCCTGCCGCGCACCCTGGAGCGTTTCCTCGGCAAGGACGGCATGCTGCGGCGGCTGGTCTCCGACCTGTTCGACGAGGAGCGCCGCGACAGCGCCATCGGGCGCATGCGCACGCTGCTCGACGGCTACTTCGACGGTGACGGCGCAGTGCTGAGCCGCATGCTCGATCCGCGGCGCGACGACAGCCCGCTGCACGGGTTTCGCGCAGAGGTGCGCGAGGCCCTGGAGGGCATGAGCGAGCGGCTGGTGCGCCTCGAGGCGTCACGTGACGCACGCGCGCAGGAGCGCGAGCGCGGCACCGCCAAGGGCATCGACTTCGAAGACGCGGTCGAGGCTGCGCTCGGCGAGCTGCTGCGGGGCAGCGGCGACCTGGTCGAGGGCACCGGGTCCGTGGTCGGCGACAGCGTGCGCTGCCGCAAGGGCGATTCGCTGATCACCATCGACCCGGCGCACACGCACGGCCAGATGGCGCGTGTCGCTGTTGAGGCGAAGAGCGGCCGCGTGGGCCTCGACAAACTCTGCCGCGACCTCGACGAGACGCGTCGGAATCGTGGCGCTGCAGTGGCGGTCGGCGTGTACCGTGCCGGCAACGCGCCGGCAGGATGTGCGCCGTTCACGCTCCACGGCGAGCACATCATCTGCGAGTTCGACCCCGACGACCCGAGTGACCCTGCATTCGGAGCCGCCATCCGGCTGGCTCGCGCTCTCGCCATGGCGGCGGTGCGCAACGGCGGCGAGCTGCTCGACATCGCTGCGGTGCGCGGCGACCTCGACGGCATCCGCGACCAGCTGAAAGCGATCCGGGGTATGAAGGCCAAGCTCTCGTCGGTGGCCAACGTCACGCTGGAGGTGCGCAACGCGCTCGATGTGTTGCGTGAGGGCGTGCTCGCCTGCGTTACTGCGATCGAGGGCAACCTCGCCGACGCAGGCAGTGCTCGGAGCGACGTCGCCTGAGCTCAGGTTCGAAAGACGCCGCGCGTGACGCAGAGCCTGTACGCCGGGTGGGCTCGCAGGATCTGCACCAGGATGTCGTCGCTGGGCGCGGTCGAGGGTCAGCCAGCGAGCAGTAGGCGGGCTTTGTGAATCCCACCTGCGGACAGCGCGCCGAACTCGCGGTGTAGCTCCTTCCTGATCGTAGCGGGCTACGGTCGGCCGCTCGGGCCACAATCAGCAACCTCGCGATGACCGATACAGCACTGTTCTCCCTGGTGGTCGAGCGCATAGCCAGCCAACCCGCGCCCGACGGCGCCGGGGACCTGGTGCTGGCCGCGTTCGCCGGCCGCAGCGCGGTCGACGCCGCACTCGGAGGACAGGCAGAGCAGCCGGTCGCGGTCACCGACGGGGCCAAGCCGGCGGCAGCAGCCGCCGCGTACCTCACGGCGATCGAAGTCGAGGGTTTCCGCGGTGTGGGCGAACGGACAACGCTCAGCGTCGATCCCGGGCCCGGGCTCACGCTGGTGGTGGGGCGCAACGGCTCTGGGAAGTCGTCCTTCTCGGAGGCGCTGGAGATGGTGCTGCTGGGCAGCAACCAGCGCTGGAAGGACCGCAGCAAGGTCTGGCAGGACGGCTGGCAGAACCTGCACCACCGGCACAGCAGCATCAGCGCGCGGTTCACCGTCGACGGGAGGCCCGAGCCATTGGTCGTGACACGCAGCTGGAACGACGGCGCTGCTCTCGACGATTCCGCGTTGCTCATCGACGGCAAACCGAAGGCGCTCGACACGCTGGGATGGACCGAGCCGCTCGCCGCCTACCCGCCGCTGCTCTCGCACCACGAGCTGGAGAGTGCGCTCGACGCTGGTCCGTCGAAGCTATACGACGCGCTGGCGAGCATCCTCGGCCTGAGCCAGTTGACGGACGCCCAGAACGCGCTGCGCGACGCGCGTCTCGAGATGGAGCACACCAGCAAGCGGGCGCGTGAGGCCGTGGTGACCCTGCGCGCCCTGCTCGAGCAGACCGACGACGAGCGAGCCACAACCGTGCTGGCAGCGCTGAAGCCGAAGCAGTGGGACGTCGAAACCATCGAGCGCACCGTGGCCGGCAGCGGCGGTGGCGACGAGCACGGCGTGCTGCGCCGTCTGCGCGACCTCGCCGGGCTGCCCGTGCTCGAGCGCGAGCGCCTGACCAGCGTGGTCACCGCGCTGCGCGAGGCGCACGACGGCGTGCAGCGCCTGCGCGACAGCGATGCCGCGCGTGCGCATGCTACCGCCGAGCTGCTCCAGCAGGCGCTCGATGTGCACGCGCACACTGAGGGGGAGACGTGCCCGGTGTGTGGCACCAGCAATGTGCTCACGTATGAATGGCGGCTTCGTGCTGTCGCGCGCGTCACGGAGTTGCGCGCTGAGGCCGCGCAGGCGGAGGCCGCCGCCCGCATGCTGGGCGAATCCGCGCGCGCCGCGCGGCAACTGGTCTCGGCACCGCCGCTCGCGCTGGGCGACGCACGCGACATCGGAGTTGATACCGGCGCCGTCACGCAACTCTGGGAGCGCTGGGCCGAAGTCCCCGACGGCGATGACGTGATGGCGCTCGCCGCACATCTGGAGTCGCAGGGACTGCGCCTCATCGCCGCTGTCGCGGACCTTCGTCGCGAGGCAGCGGCGGAGCTCGAACGCCGCGAGCGCTCATGGCGTCCGGCGGCCGAAGCGATCCTGCAATGGCTTCCGCTTGCGCGCGCCGCCCGCGATGCCGAAACGTCGGTCGCCAGGCTCAAGAACGCGGAGGCGTGGCTGAAGAGCGCGCACGACGAGCTGCGCGACCAGCGCTTCAAACCGATTGCCGATGCAGTGCAGGCCAACTGGACCGCGCTGCGCCAGGACAGCAACGTCAAGCTCGGCGACCTGCGACTCGCCGGCGCGGCCAGCCAGCGCCGCCTGACGCTCGATGTCACGGTCGACGGCGAGCCTGGCTCCGCGCTCGGCGTGATGAGCCAGGGCGAGCTCAACTGCCTTGCGCTCTCGCTCTTCCTGCCCCGCGCAGCGATGCCGGAGTCGCCGTTTCGCTTCGTGGTCATCGACGACCCGGTGCAGGCGATGGACCCGGCCAAGGTCGAAGGTCTCGCCACCATGCTGGCTCGCGCTGCGCAGGAACGCCAGGTGATCGTGCTCACGCACGACACGCGCCTCGCCGACGCGGTGCGGTTCCTCGATATCCAGGCAACGGTGATTGAGGTGCTGCGCCGCGAGAGTTCGGTGGTGGAGCTGCGCCGCATTCTCGACCCCGTGCAGCGGTACATCGACGACGCCTTCGCGGTGGCCAAGACGAAGGACCTGCCGGTCGAGGCGCAGCGCGTGATCCCCGGCTTCTGCCGGCTCGCGCTCGAAGCGGCATCGGCACTGGCGGCGACGCGCCGCATGCTGCGCGAAGGCAAACGCTACGCGCAGGTGCAGGCGGTGCTGGCGCAGCCCAGCACGCTGTTGATGTGGCTCGGACTCGCACTGCTGGGCGATGCACAGCGCGGCGGCGACGTCCGGGCGCATCTGCAGCGTCAGCAGCCATGGGCGGTCGACGCGGTGATGGAGTGCAACCGCGGGGCGCACAGCGGCGTGGTGGCTCGAGACCTCATGGCGTTCATCCGCGCCGTCGAGCGGCTGAGCAAAGAGATCGCGCCGGAGGCTTCGCGTGCCTGACGTCGATGCGCACGCGCTGACCTCGGCGGCGCGCGACCTGCTGCGCATCGACAGCGACGTGACTGCGGGATTGTGGCCGCGCGCGGCTGCGCTCCTGGCGAGGCAGGCCCTGGAGCTGGGGCTCGAGCAGCTGTACCGGGCAGTGGCGCCCGGGCTGGAGGAAACGTCAATGCGGTGTCAGCTCCTCTGCGCCGGCACGATGCTCAACGATCGCGAGCTCGGTGGGCGAGTTGCCGCCACCTGGAACGTGCTGTCCGACGGATGCCACCATCGCGTGTACGAACTGCCGCCAGCCGCTGGAGAGTTGAACGTCGCCATTGCAACCGTGTGGGCGCTGGCCGAGGCGGTGGAACGTACGCGGGGCCGGGTGCGCGGTGCATGAGACGTTTCGCGTCCGCCAACCTCCTATAGGGTAGGTGCCGTGCGCCGGCCACTTCGCGGTTCCAGATTCCACCTCACACGGTTGCAGTGGATCGCAGTGCTCGCGGTGATCGCCGTGTTCGGCATCACCTTCGCGATCATTCACGCCGCGACGCAACCATCGCAGCCTGCAGCGACGGCGCCCACAGTGACGCCATCAGCCGTGGTGACTGCGTCGGCGACGTCGACACCTTCGGCGACGGCGGATGTGCCGGCACCCACGGAGACAGCTGCTCCCGCTCCCGCGCCCACGGCGGCGCCGCCTCCGGCCGTCAACGTCGCGCTGCCCAACGCGCGCTTCACGCCGGGTCAAGCCTTCGTCGGCGTCACGGCATCGCAGGTGTGCACCAGCGGCTGGGCGAGCGCGCATCGCCACGTGACGCAGGAGCAGTACTACCAGGTCTACGGCGAATACGGCATTCACTACCCGCAGCCGTACGGGACGTACGAGCTCGATCACCTGATTCCGCTGGAGCTCGGTGGCGACAACGACAACGCCAACCTCTGGCCCGAGCCGGCCTCACCGACGCCCGGTTTTCACGAGAAGGACGACCTCGAGAACGCGCTGCACGACATGGTGTGCTCTGGGGCGCTGAGCCTCAGCGCCGCGCAGCACGCGATTGCCACGAACTGGTACGCGGCATACCAGGCCTACGTGGCCCGCTGATACGTGATGCCTGGTACGGAGAGCGACCGATCGCTAGATCAGGTGGGTGACATTGAGAACGCGCGGCGTCACCTGCGGCAGCCCGGCTTTCTGCAGCGCAGGGCCGAGGCTCGTGTCGAAGGCCTCCTGGAACGCATCCATCGAGTCCCACACGTCCAACGTCCACCAGCCATCGTCCAGCGGTCCGGCCACGTGGACGTTATTGCCCGGAAGCAGTTTCCAATCGGTGCCGAGATACTCCCAGACCTTCGTAGCTCTCCTTCGATACGCCGGGAAGCTCGAGCATCATTGCCACCTTCATCGCGACGTCCTCCGTGCGCTCGACCAGCGGTTCCGCTGCAGGATGCCAGAGTT